>NZ_JAFCMA010000016.1:0-171101 GCF_018130125.1 Bradyrhizobium sp. AUGA SZCCT0177
TCTCATGTGCGATTGTGCATAAGAATGCTGCACATGAGCATACAGGGCAGCGGAGAACATCCGACATTCCCTGCGCAATGGCTTTACGGTTTATAGCGCGCTCTCCCCGGTGAGACGGCCTCTATTGCCACCGTCGCCCCTCGGAAGCGTTAGCTCCCGAAAGACTTGACGCCGTTACGGGCGCCAGGACCACACGCCTTCACCGTACGCATCAGCCGCGACCGTCAATCGCAACATCAGCGTCCACCGCGACCCGCCCCTCGTTGTGACGATGGCCAACGCCCCTCTGAGTGGGACGGGATGGCGAGAATGTGCCGATGATTTGGGTCGAAGGAAAGGAAAATATTTTTGATTTTCGGAAATTCTGGACTTGACACGATTTCCGTAAATCGGAACTGATTTGCCCGTCGGGCAAATTTTGTTGATTGCGCTCGCCTTTTTTGCGTCATTCCCGATCGGCAATTGCGTATCGTACAAGGCACCTCAATCAGCGTCGGTAATTTTTCCTTTGCCGGTACAGGCCACGCACTTGGCCGGATAGATTCTGCGGGTTGCCAGCACAGGCTGCTTCACCACGGGGAAGCCCGTTCCTTTGCAGGCGGAGCACGTATGCTCCCTGATTTTTTGCGTCATGATTTTCATTCGCTGCCTCCTGGGTGGTGATCCCGCCAATATGCACGCTGGCCGCCCCAAGACGCTGATCAATATTGCTCATCCTGTGCGAATTTGTACAAGCGGCGGCGGGTCGGGAAAAAGCGCAGCCTGGGTCGATTTGGCAATACAGCTATCATTTCCTTGAAATGAGAGACGCCAATTTCATGTCATTGTGCAAAATGGACTGTTCGGCCCGATTATCCCATTTAAGGGATACGCCCGACCAGTTCCTCTCCGTGACGGTTGCCTGATCGCCTTCATCTGCACCCCAGCGAATGCGACTACCGACCTTGAGATTCCTTGATTCATCGCCGGTCATCGTCGGCTCATGTCCCCGGTGGCCGCGGCCCCTGGAATTGGATGCCGCACTTCTTGATGTTTGCGGCTTGTTCAATGGCAACCATCTGCCCCTTCATTTGGGCAAGCTCGGCTGCGGTCTGCTTGTCGCCGCCGACGAAAAACGCGGCTGGCCAAAAGATGACAACGGCCGCAGCGGTTGCCAGGCCGTCGTTGGTTCGCTTTTGATCCTGAACGCCCGATAGCGAAGCGGCCCGGGTTGAAACGGCCTGTGCTTGCTGAGCCAGTTGCTGACACGTATAACTCTGATACGCGACCGGCGAGACGTAAGCCGGCATGATATCAGATGAACTCGACGCGCAGCCAGCCAGCGCGGTGCAAAGCACCACGATCCCGAGATTTCGCATTTTTGACTTCCCCCTGCCCAGGAGGTGTTGCGCCTACTGTGGCGGGAACACAAGGCACTCGCAGGCAGTTTGGCGCTTCCCGGTATTAGTACTGCCTTCCCGCCAAATGATGCGCGGGATTTCCATGGCCAACAAAAGGTTGCTGCTTAGCGAATCCACGACGCATCGCGCATCCTGTGAATTACCCCCCACCCACCAGCGCCAGAAACACCCGTCGCACCTCCGCCTCGGTCTCCCTTACCCTTGCCTGCAGCGTCGAGAAATCCGGGGTGTCGCCGGCGCGCGCCATTACGCGCTGCAGATTCTCGCCTGCGGTTTCCGGGTTGAACTTGCCGTTCACGCACAAACGCAAAATCTGGGTCAGGTCGTGATAGAGCCGCGCAGCCTGGCGCAGCACTTCGGCTTCGGCTTGCGGCAGCACGCCAAGCCGCGCGGCCTGGTCGAGCACTTGCAGCGTCGAGACGCTGAGGATTTCGGGTTTGGCTGAAGCATAAGCCAGCTGCAGATATTGCGCGATGAAATCGATATCGACGAGGCCGCCGGCTGCGAGTTTCAGGTCCCAGATGTCGTCCTCGCCTTTTTCCAGTGCGATGGCGCGGCGCATGTCGGCGACGTCGGTCGCCGTGCTGGCGGGATCGCGGGAGCGGACCAGCACGCCGCGGATGATGTCCTCGATCTTCTTGCGGAACGCAGGGGATGCCGAAATCACCCGCGCCCTCGTCAGCGCCATGTGCTCCCAGGTCCAGGCCTCGCGTTCCTGATAGTCGGCGAATGAATCGATCCGCGACGCCACCGGGCCGGCGCGGCCCGAGGGGCGCAGCCGCATGTCGACGTCATAGAGCACGCCGTAATTGGTCCGCGTCGTGAAGGCCGAGATCAGGCGCTGGGTCAGCCGCGCAAAATACTGCGCGCCGTGCAGCGACCGCTCGCCGTCGGAATCCGGATACTCCTCGTCGAAATCATAAAGCAGGATCAGATCGAGATCGGAGGACGCGGTCATCTCGCGGCTGCCGAGCCGGCCCATCGCAATGATCGCGGTCTCCTGCCCTTTGATCCTGCCATATTGGGTCGCGAACTGGTCGGTGACGAGACCATGCACGGTGTTCACGATACCTTCGGCCACATCGGCAAAGGCGACGCTGGCCTGCTGCGCCGATACGGTACCTGAAAGAATGCGCGTGCCGATCAGGAACAGGCTTTCCTGGCCGAACAACCGCAACCGGTCGAGAAAGTCCTCGTAGGAATCCGCGTCCTTCAATGTCGTCGCAAGCCGCGCGGACAATTCCTTCTGGTCCGGCATCGCGCCGAAAAAGCGCGGGTCGATCAAGCCGTCCATGATCTGCGGCTGACGCGCCAGCATGTCGCCGAGCCGCGGCGCGGCGCCGAGGATCAGCGCCACCAGCGCAACGAGATCGCGGTTCTGGCTCAATAGCGAGATCAACCGCCCGCCGCGCTGCAGCGCGCCGAGGAAACGGTCGAACGCCGTCACGGCATCGTCGGGGTCCTCGGCATGCGCGAGGCCGTCGATCAGGCCGGGGATGAATTCGATGAACGCGCTTTTGGTGGCCTCGTTACGCAGCCCGCGATAATCGCCCGTCATCCATTGCTGCAGGGTGCCTGCGACCATGACCGGCTTCTTGAAACCGAGCGTCGCCAAATGATCCAGCAGCCGCGGGTCTTCGGGTCCCGCGCCGTAATTGACATCGGGCAGTTTCTCGGTGCCGGTCGGATCGCCCTCGAACAGCTTGCTGTAATGCCCCTGCACTGTCTTGAGGTGGCCGAGCAAATCTTTTGCGAAGGCGGCGCGGCTCTCATAGCCGAAGAAGTTTGCGAAACGCTCCATGGCTTCGGGCTCGTCGGGCAGCGCATGGGTCTGCTCGTCCGATATCATCTGCAGCCGGTGCTCGACGCGGCGCAGATATTCGTAAGCGATGGTGAGCTCTTCCTGCGCCTGAAACGTGATCCAGTTGCTGGTCGCCAGCACCTGCAACGCCTGCAGCGTCGGCCGCACCCGCAAATGCGGATGCCGGCCACCCGCGATCAATTGCTGGGTCTGGGCGAAGAATTCGATTTCGCGGATGCCGCCGCGGCCGACCTTGACGTTATGGCCCTCGACCGAGATCTCGCTTTGGCCGCGATAGGTCTGCATCTGCCGCTTCATGTCATGGACGTCGGCAAGCGCGGCGAAATCGAGATGCTTGCGCCAGACAAACGGTGCCAGTTCGGCAATCAGCGCCTCGCCGGCCTTGGGATCACCGGCGCAGGGCCGCGCCTTGATCATCGCGGCGCGTTCCCAAGTGCGCCCTTCCCGCTCGTAATAATGCAGCGCCGCGTCGGTCGACATCGCGACTTGCGTCGAGGCGGGATCGGGGCGCAGCCGCAGATCGACGCGGAACACATAGCCGTCGCCGCTGCGCTGCTGCAGAATCCGTGCGAGCGCCTGCGTGACGCGCACGAAGAACGGCGCCGGTTCGATGTCGGCGACGAGCGAGGTCGCGGCGGGATCGAAGAACACGATCAGGTCGATGTCGCTGGAGTAGTTCAGTTCGCCTGCGCCCATCTTGCCCATCGCGAGCACGATCAGGCCGCAGCCTTCCTCGGGCCGGTCATGGTTGGCTGCATTCATCCGGCCGCGCACGACCTCCTGTCGGAGCAGGAACCGCAGCGCCGCCTGCACTGAAGCGACCGCGAGATCGGTCAGCGCCGCCGTCACGCGCATCACAGGCCAGACCCCGCCGATGTCGCACAGCGCGGTCATCAACGCGGCTTCCGCCTTCATGCGGCGAAGCAGATGCATCACGTCGGCTTCGCTGGCCGCATTGAATACGTCGCTGGTGGTTTTCTCGATCAGCGTGGAAAGGTGCGACTCCGGGTCGCACGCCAGCAAGCGGATCAGCCGCGCGGCGTCGGCGCGGAACAGATCGAACAGATAGGGCGAGAACTCCGCGATGCCCAGCAGGATGCGCCTGGCGAACGGCTGCGCCAGCACGGCCTCGAGCGCAGCCAACTGCGCCGGCTCCAGTTCGGAGAGCCAGGCTGAAAATATCTGTTCGGCATTGCTGGAAGCGGAGACATGCGGCCCGTCCACGAAGCGCGCGGCGAGGCCCTGTCCTTCCGCGTTGCCCGGCGCGGATGAGTTCATGCCACCTTCTGTGGCACATCCTGCGTTTGAGCCGCAAGCCTGTCACCGGAGGCCGCGCGCGCCGGAATGGCCAGCGTCGCGACCAGGCCCGGATGCGCATCGCCGAGCCGCAGTTCGCCGCCATGCAGGGTTGCCACCGCCGAGGCCAGGCTGAGGCCGAGGCCGGACCCCGGCAGCGTCCGGCTGGCCTCCAGCCGCACGAACCGTTCCACCGCGTGCTTGCGATCGCCTTCGGGAATGCCGGGGCCGTGATCGGTGACGCTGAGCAGCACGGTATCGCCCTCGCGCCGCGACTCGATCAGGATCTCCCGGGAACGTGCCGCCACCGCGGCGTCCAGCGGCTGCACCGCCGGATCCGGCTTGCCGTATTTGATCGCGTTCTCGACCAGATTGGCCAGCGCCTGGCTGATCAGCTCGCGGTTGCCGTGCAGGGCTGCGGGTGCGGCCCTGACGCGCAAGGTCAGGCCGTCGTCTTCGGCCAGCGGCTCGTAGAGTTCGTGGATGCCTTTTGCGACGTCGGCGGCGTCGAAATCGTCCATGTTGCCGCGCGCCTGCCCGGACTCGGCGCGCGCGATCATCAACAGCGCGTTGAAGGTGCGGATCAGGCCGTCGGATTCCTCGATGGTGCGTTCGAGCGCGGCGCGGTATTCGCTCTCGCTGCCTGAACTCGCCAATGCCTCCTCGGCGCGGTTGCGCAGCCGCGTCAGCGGTGTCTTCAGGTCATGGGCGATGTTGTCGGAGACTTCCTTGAGCCCCGTCATCAGGGCCTCGATCCGCTCCAGCATGGCGTTGAGGTTTTGCGCGAGCCGGTCGAGTTCGTCGCCGCTGCGGCCCACCGGCAGCCGGCCGGAGAGATCGCCGGCCATGATGCGCCGGGTGGTGCCGGTCATGGCGTCGATCCGGTGCAGCACCCGCCGCGCCACGAAGATGCCACCGCCGAGACCGAGCACGATGACGACCAGCAGCGACCATTGCGCGGCGTTGGCGACGATGCCGAACATCCGCCTTCGTTCCTCGAGGTCGCGTCCGACCAGCAGCCGAAAACCGTTGTCGAGTTGGGTGACGCGCACCAGCGCGCGATGGTGGGCGGTGTCCTGCTCGTCGAGCCGGCGGTACGCCGTCTCGGACCAGCCCGAAGAGGCCATGACGCCCGGAGAGAGCGATTCGACATTGCCGCCGAACGCCGTTCCCGCCGGCGTGGTGACGAGATAGAGATTGGCGCCGGGCCGCAGCGTGCGGCGGCCGAGCGTGAGGGCAAGGCCCTGCAGCCCGCGGCGTGCGTAGATGATCTCGATCTCTGCGATCTCGGCGTTGACGGTCGCGGTGATCTGCTCGTTGATCAGCCGGCGCGTATTCCAGGCGAAATAGCCCAGGAGCGAGGCGGCAAACAGCGCAAACAGAAACAGGTACACCAGCGTCAGCCGAAACGCCGTGGTGCGGATCAGTTTACCGAATGCCGTCACGGATCATGTATCCAATCTGAGTGCTTCGTCTGTTATCACTGACCGTCGTCACAGCTTTTATTTCCATTTATTTTCAATGTATTGCTGGCATCTACCGTCGTCTGGCTTCGCTAAAAATCGCCGAACGCCGGCCGGTTTTGGTGAAATAACGGTAAGTTAACGCTGCTTTCCCTCGTAAAGTATCCGTGATGGTCACCGATCCAAAGCAGGTCGATTTTGGAACAACTAACCATCACGACCGAGCATCCGTGACGGTAAGTGGTAAGCAGAACGGGAACGTTAAAGTGGCACTCAATTCGAACCAAGTTAAATCCCTGCAACCTGGCGTACATGCGGACGGTGGGGGCTTTATCTGGTGGTGCGCGAGAGCGGTGATCGGGTGTGGGCCTTCCGCTTCACCGACCTCGAGGGCACGCGGGCCCAGATGGGAGTTCGCCAGGGCTGGCGATCGCGACAGCGCAAGCGGTGACGTTCTGACCCTTAGTGGGCGCGCGAGAAGGCGCGCGACTATAAGGTCGCGTTGAAGCGCGAGGGCATCGATCCGCGCGTCAAGAAGCGGGCCACCGCTCAGGGCAGCAAGACCTTCAAGGAGTTTGCCGAGGAGCAGTATCCTGATTGGTGCCAAGGGCTGTCCGAAGAGGAGTTAAAGCAGTGGCAGCGCTCCATCCGGGATGTGCCGAGCCTGCACGACAAGAAACTCCAGGAGATCACCACCGAGCACGTGTTGGAGGCGCTCAAGGCGATCTGGACCGTGAAGCCGGTCACAGCGTCGCGGACGCGCCAGCGGATCGAGCGGCTGATGGACGCCGCCAAAGCCTTGAGACTGCGCGCGGGCGAGAACCCGGCTGCATGGCGCGGCAACCTCAAACATCTGCTCCCGTCGCCCCGCAAGCTGAATCGCAAGAAGGGGCATCGGTCCGCGCCATATACGAAGATGCCGGGAATGATGACAGGGCTGCGCTATGATCCCGGCAACGCCGCGCGCTGCACAGAAGTCGGCATCCTCACCGTGTCGCGGAGGCAGGAAATCCGGCTGATGGAGTGGACGGAACTCGACTTCGAAGCAAGGACGTGGATGGTTCCGGCTGAGAAGATGAAGATTAAGGGCGAGCTAGAGCCGAAGCCGCATCTCGTTCCGCTGTCAGATCAGGCAATCGAGATCATCCAATCGATGCCGCGCACGGATAAGTACGTGTTCCCCTCCGACCACGCGGAGGAACATCAGCCGTTCCGGGCGAACGCGCTTGTTGGGGCCATCGAGCGCACTGCCGTCAAATCCACCATGCATGGCTGCCGCACGAGCTTCCGAAATTGGGGCGCAGACAACAACGAGCACAATTTCCGCCGCGAAGTGCTCGAGTTCTGCCTGTCACACCGTATCGGCGATGAGGCTGAACTGTCGTACTGGGACAGCGAGATGATCAATCGACGCCGCGAGGCGCTGCAGGTGGGCTGACTTCATCAAGCCGCGCAAGGATACGTCGAGCGAGCAGCCACCAAGAAAGCGGCCAAAGCTCAATCTCGTCGCCTAACGAGGCGCACAAACCTACAGCATGCGGTGTCAGCTTAGTGCTGCTTGGTGCACTCAATTCCAACATGAGAATAGTTTGATGCCAACGCCCCCACGCAGGTTAGAAGACATTGTAGAGGCGCTGCGGCCGAAACCAGGCACAACGCGAAAATGCACCGTGCTACTTGGTGCTGGCTGTTCGATCAGCGCGGGGATTCCGTCGCAGGTGCAGTGGTAGAGCATATTAGGACCGCATATCCTGCCGCCTACGCGCGTGCGACCCCCAAAAGACTATCCTGGCTGCATGGCCGCTCTCGACCGGGGGGTCCGACGCGACCTTATTGGCGGATGCATCGACAATGCGAAAATCAATTGGGCCCACCTCGCGCTCGCCCAACTTATAGATCATGACTTTGTCGATCGGGTACTTACTACCAATTTTGATCCGCTCGTTTCCAGGGCTTGCTCACTCATAAATTCGTTCCCGGCGGTTTATGACTTCGCCGCATCGCATCTTTTCAATCCCGACCAGGTGAGTGAAAAGTCGATATTCCATCTCCATGGCCAGCGTGATGGCTTTGTGCTTCTCAACACGCGTGAAGAGGTGAACAAACATCGGCGCTATGTGAAACCTGTTTTCGAGGATGCGCACAAAGGCCGGATTTGGAGTGTGGTCGGTTATAGTGGCGAGAACGATCCGGTTTTTGATCTTCTTGCCGATGTTAGGACGTTCGAGTATGGGCTCTATTGGGTAGGCTATGGAAAGGCGCCGCCGGCCCATGTCTCCAAACGGCTCCTCGCCCCCGGACGGCTCGGCTGACTATCTTCGATGGATAGAAGAACAGGTGTTCTGACAGGGTCTTGATAAGCATGGCGAGAGAGCTGCAAAGCAGCGACCCTGCTCACGATTGGTTTCCTCGCTTGTTAGATCTAACGCGGCCGTCTCGAGGGACGGGCCACGGGCCTCACGGTTCGCCCGGCGAAGCATCGTCCGGAGACGCGCGAAGACGCGCTCCTCACCATGAGGTTCGCTACCGCGCCACGACCTCGACCTCGCCATCAACACCGTTCACCACGTTGAACGGGCGCTCGAACACCTTGCCTTCGTTCTTGGCGATGGCGCGGTATTCGCCTTCGGACAGGACGACGCGGGGAAATGCGCCGATCGATTCCTTGATGACGTCGCCGCCCGGCGTGATGACGGACCAGGCGGTGTTGGCGAGCGCCTCGCCGCCCTTGTCGCTGACCAGCTTTAGCGTGATCACAGCGGCGCGATGGGTGACGATCACGTCGGTCAACTTGCCGGCCTGCACGCGGATGTCGGAACGGACAACGGAATTGGCGTCGCCGTAGTTGGAGATGATGTAGTAGGTGCCCTCCGGCAGCAGCGCGACGTCGCCGCCGGCGACGTTGGGCAACAGCGAGGTCCGCTCCGCGCCGTCGAACTGGCTGCCTTTATAAATCGCGAACGAAATCTGGTTCGGCGGGATCTTGGAGGTGCCGACGCGGCCTTCGATGCGCAGGCCGCCGGCCGGAAGCACGAAGGATTCCCGATCGGTCTCCGACTTCAGGCTCACCGCCCGCACCGCGCTGACGAGGCCGAGCGCGACGTGCACGACATAATTGCCCGGCGGCAGCACGATGTTCGGGGTCGCACCGCGGTCCTCGCGGATCAGGCGGAACGTGCCGTTATCGTCCGGCTTGTCCGCGAACACCCGCCACACCAACCCGCTGTTGATGACCGGCAAATCCTTGCCGTAGCGCGCCGTCAACGACAGCACGGCCTGGCCAGGCGTCGCGGCGCCCGGCGGCGGCGCAACCGGCGGGACGGTGGCGATCGACGGCGGCACCAGGGTCGGCTGCGTCAGCGTTGGCGGCAGGGCGGGAATCGAGCCCGGCGGCGCCAGGTTCATCGCAGGACCCGACGGTGCATCCGGAATCGAACCCGGCGGCACCGGCGGCGGGCGATCGGAGAACATCTGGGCCGAAGCCGGGCCAGGTGCCAGCAACACCAAGGCAAACATTGAGGCAAGCAGAAGCCGCGGGAAAAGCCGCCATGCGCTCCCGTCCCCGCCGATGCCATTGCCTCGCCAAGTCATCGCCATGCTTTTCACTGAAAACGCGGCAAATTCAAGCCTGCAGAGTAGCCCGAAAGAGCAGCCCGAAGCCTCCTGGACCAAGGAACCGGCAGTTGATCACGCGGTCGCAGTCCAGTCATAATCTCCGCCTAGGCCGCTTTGGCCGGGCATAAACCATGCATCTGGAATTGATTGACATGATTCTGGTACGGCCATGCCGCGGCGAATATGCTTGAGCCGCAGGAGAGTTTTTCGTGTTGGATAACTGGATGGGCCGCGGCCAAAAGGGCTCCGACGGCCGTGACGAGGTAGGGCTCGGCAGCATCCGCCGGCCGGTGATCGGGCTGGCGCTGGGCGGCGGCGCCGCGCGCGGGTTCGCCCATATCGGCATCATCAAGACCCTGGTCGCCCACGGTATCCATCCCAATGTCGTGGTGGGAACGTCGATGGGCGCGGTGATCGGCGGCGGCTACGCCTCCGGAAATCTCGAAAAGGTGGAAGAATGGGCGCGCGGCCTGCAGCCGCGCAATATTTTCAGCTATCTCGATATCCGTCTCAACGGCTCCGGCCTGATCGGCGGCAGCAGGCTTGCCGCCCAACTCGAGACGACGATGGGTCAGGGCCTGATCGAGGACCTGCCGGTGAAATTCGCCACTGTTGCGACCGAAGTGCGCACCGGCCACGAGATCTGGCTGACCCATGGCCGCATGATCGACGCGATGCAGGCCTCATACGCGCTGCCGGGAATATTCTCGCCGGTCCTGATCGGCGACCGCTGGCTGGTCGATGGCGCGCTGGTCAACCCGGTTCCGGTGTCGGCGGCCCGCGCCCTCGGCGCGGAGATCGTCATCGCCGCCAATCTCTCCAGCGACGTCTTTACCCACTCGACGACGATCTATGCGCATGGCCCTTCCGCCGAGCTTGCGGTTGTGCCGGAAGCAGCGCCTGAACCTGCAACTCCGAAGCGCGGCCTCGGAAAATTCTTCTCCGCCGAACGCACCGTAAAGCGCGAATTCTTCGGCGCGCCCGGCCGGCCGGGAATTTCCACGGTCATGGTCGACGCCTTCAACATCATGCAGGACCGCATCACCCGCGCGCGGCTGGCCGGCGATCCGCCGGATCTCCTGATCTCGCCCCGGGTCGGCAAGATCGGCTTGTTCGATTTTCACCGCGCCGACGATCTGATCGCCCATGGCGTGCGCGCCGCCGAGCGCGCCATCGATTCCATCCAGGAAGCGATCCACATTCTGGCGCCGCCAGCGGCTGGTGCCGCCGCGCCCGCCGAAAAGGCCGGACCAGAGAAAGAATAGGGCTCAGGCGGTCTTGATGTAGTCGCGCAGCGCTTCCTGCTCGGCTTCATATTCGTGGACACGGCGCTTGACGATGTCGCCGATCGAGATCAGGCCGACCACCTTGCCCTCCTCGACGACAGGCAAATGCCTGAACTTGCCCAGCGTCATCATTTCCATGATGCCGCTGACCGTGTCCGACTCCCGGCAACTGACGACCTTGCGCGTCATCACGGCGCTGACCGGCTCATCCAGCACCTTGGCGCCGCGCTCGCCGAGCACACGAACGATGTCGCGTTCCGACAAGATGCCTTCGAGGCGTCCCTGGTTCATGACCAGCACGGCGCCGATCTTGCGCTCGCCCAGGAGCTTGACCGCGGCCGAGAGCTTGGCATCTGGCTCGACGTTCAGGATGTCATGGCCTTTGGAATCGAGAATTGCACGTACCGTCATTGCCGCCTCCTGAATCGGTGCGCACCCCTTTTGGGGGTTCGACTTGTTCGCGAGTCTTCAATCAACAGTTCCGCGCCGAACTCGTTTCAAGAGCGTTCGTTTCAGGCGCGGTCTACAAGCTCGGCTGTCCAGCATGGCAGCGGGCTTTGTCTTGTGTCACACATGTCAAGATGATGGATGAAATCGCGGTGCGCCGCAAGCGACGATCAGACGCGGTCGGCCTCGTCAGGCGATGACGCATCTGCAGCATGCGCTGCCGCCCGTGGCACCGGATCGAACAGCGAAAACAGCATCAGGCCGGCGAGAAATCCGCCGATATGCGCTTGCCACGCCACGGTGCCGCCGTCGGCGCCGATCGCAATCGATCCGACGCCAAAGATGATGTTGACGCCGAACCACACCGCCAGAAATCCCAGCACGCGCGTGTCGCGAAAGGCCTGTCCGAGCGACAGCGCCGGCACCTTCGCCGCTTCATCCGCGTCGCCGCGGCTGAACGACAGAAAGCTTCCCTTCACGAAGGCAAAGCGAATGGCGGCCGCCATGGTGCCGGACACCGACGCCGACGCGCCGATCATCGGCGCGATCGCGTGTTCATGCGTGAGCAGATGTGCAATCGCGCCGGCCGCGGCCGTCACGGCCATGAACAGGTAAAACCTGACCGCGCCGAACCGGCGCGCCAGCGCGCTGCCGAACGGCAACAGCCACAGCACGTTGAAGCCGATATGGGTGAGATTGGCGTGCAGCAGCGAATAGGTGACGAAGGTCCAGACCTTGGCGCCCGCTCCGCCGGGAAAATCGATGTTGAGCAGCGTCGAATCGTAGCGTTTCGGAATGAAACCGAAGACGTCGATGGTCCAGTTCTCGAGGTCCGGCGGCAGCAGCACCCGCAGATGAATGACCGCGATCAGCGCGATATAGGCCGTCAGCGCACCCGGCAGGGTCAGGATCGGCTCTCGCGGACCGTCCGGGGCTTCAAGCTGGGTTTCAGGCTGGGATTCCAAGGGGCCAGGGACCTTTAGAGACCTTTAGAGGCGGCTTTGGGGAATAATCGGCCCAGATAGGCGGCTTTGCCCGCGCTGTGCAAGTGCACAAAATGGCTGTGGTGGACATACCCGTGTCCCCGGCTCTGCAGTGCACCGCAAGAGCGCTGCACTGCGTCCGGGACACGAGACAGGGTCGCTATGCCAACAAGAGCAAAGAAAAAGGGAGGACGCTGAGAACGTCCTCCCTCATCGTGCCGATCTTTTCGCGCCCCTGGAGCTTGGGGGAACATCCCCACCCCTCCCCGCGCGACGACCAAACTGTTTGACGCCACCTGTGTACCAACCGAGCCGGTAAGTCGGAGATAAGCCGGCCGGGCCCGATGCGTTCCACTCTACGCAGGCCGCACCGGGATCGCCAATCTCATAGTTAATTTAACGTTAATAACGCAAAGCCGCCGCCAAAGCGGCCAAACCGCGTCCACGGCATGGACGCTGCACAGCCTGTCCTGCACAACACAGAAGGGACAGCACGTGAGCAAAATCGGGACAGATATGTGCCGCCCTGCCACGGGCGGGGGCGAGGCCAACGTATGAAACATCCATCCAGCCGTCAGTTTTTTGCCTATTGGGACGCAAAACGCGGCCACGCGCGGGCACCTGACCGCAGCGAGATCGAACCTTCCGCGGTACGCGAACTGCTCGGCGACATCTTCGTGCTGGGTTACGAAAACGAGGCCGGCTTCCCCTTCCGCGTCGCCGGAACACGGGTCTGCGCCCTGCTCGGCCGCGACGCAAAGGACAGCAGCTTCTCGGCGCTGTTCGCACCAGAGAGCCGCCGCGAAATCGAAGACGTCGTGACTTACGTCGCCGAAGAAATGCTGGCCGCCGTCGCCGGCATCACCGCGACGTCGGAAGACGGCCGGGCGGCGCATCTGGAATTGCTGCTGCTGCCGTTCAACAACCGCGCGCACGCGCCGATCAGCGTCACCGGCCTGTTGGCGCCGTTCGAGGACGATCTCGGCACCCTGAAGGATTTCAAGCTGACGTCGTGGCGCTATCTGCACCGGCCGGAAAAACTCGTTCCCCGCGCCTTGCGCAAGCTAGCCATCGCGCGCGGCTTCATGGTGTATGAGGGGATTACCGGCCGCTGAACCGCGCGGCGCGCTTTTCAAGAAACGCGTTGCGTCCCTCCAGCGCATCCGCGCTCTTGCGGATCTCGGCCTGCGTCTCGATTTCGCGCCGGAACTGATCGGCATAGCTGGCGTGTTCGCTCTCCTCGAGCAGGCGGCGCGTCGCAACCAGCGCCCGCGTCGGACCGTTTGCAAGCTTGCGCGCCAGCGCCAGCGCGCCGCCCTGAAGCGCGGCATCATCGAACACTTCCCGGACCAGTCCCCATTCCCTGGCCGTCTCGGCCGATAGCGGCTCGTTCATCAACATCAGTTCGAGCGCGCGCTGCCGGCCGACCAGGCGCGGCAACAGCCAGGTCGAGCCGAGATCAGGCACCAGTGCGATCCGGCTGAAGACCTGAATGAAGCTCGCCGAGCGCGCCGCGACAATCACGTCTCCCGCCATCGCGAGACTGAAGCCGCCGCCGGCGGCGACGCCATTGACCGCCACCACGACCGGCACCTGGCATTCGCGCAGCGCCTTGAAGGCCGGCCAGTAATACCGCATCACCCCATCGACAATGTCGTCGCCGAGGATGGCCGCGGCCTTGAGGTTCTGGCCGGAGCAAAAGCCGCGGCCGGCGCCGGTCAGGACCAGCGCCCGTACCCCGGGATCCTCGGTCATCTCAGGGATCGCGAGGGCAAGATCGCCCAACAGGTCGGGCGTCATCGCATTCAGCGTCGCAGGCTCGTCCAGCGTCAGCACGCCAACGGCATCGTCGCGGTCCCGCTTCACTCCCGGCATCGCATCCCTCCCCTTAACTTGGCCGGCCCTGCCGGGCCATTAAGCATGATGGTACCGAAACAACGCACTGACAAACAATCGCTTTCAGCGGTCTTGACCGAAAACGACCTTTGCCGGGATACTGACCGGATTGGACGTGAGCCATGTTTGAGATCATTATTTTCTGCGTCATTTTACTGGCGGTTTCCTATTGGGCGGTCCTGTGGCTGATGGGACGGCGCGAGGATGTTTTGCACGGCGAGTTCGTCGAAGCCGGCGCGCAGGTCGAGGAGCCCGCTCGATCGGTGTTTCCAGAGCGGCCTGCCCGTAAAGTTCAAGCGGTTCGGCAAGTCTTCCCCGAAAGGCCTGTCTTCCCCGAAAAACCCGTCATCACCGAGAAGCCCGACATCACGGAGAAGCGCGTTCAAACCGCAATCGCGGAGCCGGCCGTTCAAGCTGTCTTGCCGGAGCAACCCGCCTTCAGGCCGGAACGGCTGGAGTCGCTGCTCAACTCGATCAAGCAGGATCTCAATCAGCTGGTCCAGAAGTGGCTTTCGACCGCCGGTCGACGTTCAGGCCGAAATCTGTGCGCGCGTTGACATAGCTCGCTCGCGGTCGGAGGTTGCTCGACAACTCTTGAAGGTGCGGCATTGCGCAATCGCTGGGGCATTCTTGCGATCCTGTTCGTGGTTCGCCTCACGATGGCCTTCCAGTTTCAGAGCGTGGCCGCGGTCGCGCCGTTGCTCGGCAGCAATTTCGGCGTCAGCCTTGCCGATATCGGATTGCTGATCGGTCTTTACTTCACGCCGGGCGTGGCGATTGCGTTGCCGGGCGGCGCAATCGGGCAAAGGTTCGGCGACAAGACCACCGTGCTCGCCGCGCTCACGCTGATGCTGATCGGCGGCCTTGCGATGGCGCTGTCGGATTCCTGGAACGTGCAGATGGCGGGACGGCTGATCGCAGGCGCCGGCGGCGTGCTGCTCAACGTCCAGATGACCAAGATGGTCGCCGACTGGTTCGCCGGTCGCGAGATCGCAACGGCGATGGCGATCTTCATCAATTCATGGCCGGCCGGCATTGCGCTTTCGTTGTTGACCCTGCCCGCGATCGGCACCGCCTGGGGCGTGAGCGCGGTCTATTTCGCGGTCGCAGCCTTGATCGGATGGGGGATCGTTCTTCTTGCCGCGGGCTATCGATCGCCGCCGAATGCGGCTGCGGTCTCCGGCGCTCCCGCACGTCTCGACCGCAACGTAACGATCGCGGTGATCGTCGCGGGGCTGCTCTGGGGCATCTACAATATCGGCTTTGCGATGATCTTCAGCTTCGGACCGTTATTGCTGGTCGAACGCGGCTGGTCGATCGCGTCAGCAGGATCGACCATCAGCATCGTGCTGTGGCTGGCGGCGCTCGCGGGCCCGGCAGGCGGATTTCTGGCGGATCGAACCAAGCGCCCGCAGACCGTTCTTGTCGGCGGGTGCATCGTGTTCGCGCTGCTGATGCTGATGCTGCCACGCTCCGGCGCCGTGCTGCTGACAGTCGTCGCGCTCGGCCTCGTCTGCGCGCTGCCGTCGGGGCCGATCATGAGCCTGCCCCCGCAGGTGCTGCAGCCTTCCACCCGCGCGATCGGCATGGGCCTGTTCTACACGGTCTATTATGCGGCGATGATGCTGGGGCCGTTTGTCGGCGGCAGCCTCGCCAAATGGACGGGGACCGCTGCCACCGCATTCGACTTCGGTGCGGCGATGGTTTTGCTGTGCCCGCCGCTGCTGTGGACGTTCAACCGGATTGCGGCGGCACGGACACACACAGCTTGATGCACATACTTGATGCAACCGGCGATAACACATCATTAACCCTGTCGGCCTTAGGGTCTTCCTGACGCCGAAGGACCGGACGTCGGGTGGCGAAGAATGTCGTTTGCGCAAAAAAAATCCACTGTCCCGGTCGCTCAGGAGCGACGGCGCTTCCAGCGCGTGAAAGTCCACCTGCTCGGCCGCTATATGCTGCCGGACCGGCGTGAATTTCCCTGCCAGATCATCAATATGTCGCCGGGCGGATTGGCCCTGCTGGCGCCCGGCATCGGCAATGTCGGCGACCGCGTGATCGCCTATCTCGACCATATCGGCCGGGTTGAGGGCAAGATCACCCGCATCATCGACAATGGTTTTGCCATGACCGTGGGCGCGACCGCGCGCAAACGCGACAAGCTCGCCGCCCAGCTCACCTGGCTCGCCAACCGCGATATTCTCAATCTGCCGGAAGACCGCCGCCACGACCGTATCGTGCCGCGCAACCCGATCGCGCTACTCACGCTCGAGGACGGCAGCAAGATGACCTGCCGGATCATCGACCTCTCGGCGTCGGGTGCGGCGATTGCCGCGGAAAACCGCCCGCCGCTGAAATCGCTTGTCATGCTGGGCAAGGTCCAGTCCCGGGTGGTGCGAAATCTCGAAGAAGGCTTCGCGCTCGAGTTCGTCCACGAGCAAATTGCCGAGACGCTCGAAGACGCGGTTAGCGCGCGGTAAAGCGCCAGCCGCCCCAATCCTCGATTTCCCGACTTCAAAAGGCGGTATCCGCGTTGCCGGATACCGCCTTTGTGCGCTCTGACGCCGGCCAGAGCAGGTTAACGCCGGGCGCTTTTGCAA
Organism: Bradyrhizobium sp. AUGA SZCCT0177; assembly: GCF_018130125.1. Taxonomy (NCBI): domain Bacteria; kingdom Pseudomonadati; phylum Pseudomonadota; class Alphaproteobacteria; order Hyphomicrobiales; family Nitrobacteraceae; genus Bradyrhizobium; species Bradyrhizobium sp. AUGA SZCCT0177. Next base: position 16,812 of record NZ_JAFCMA010000016.1, read on the forward strand.
CCACAAGTGCCGCTGCGGCAGCGCCTGGCGCGTTAATGCGTAAAATTTGAATCAATTGCAGTTGTTTCAAATTTTACGCGAATTTTATTCAAGTATAGATCGAATTCGCCGCGTCTTTTACTTGTATTCGCGTCAAATGTACTTGGCTGACTTAGCGGCGGCGCAAATCCTTTGTGCGAAACATGGTCCCAACAAGAAACGGGGGCCACAATGTTGTTCAGGGGACAGGGGAAGGGATTGGCGGTTGCCGCCATCCTGCTGGGGATGAGCGTCTCTACGAGTTATCAGGCGAAAGCCGGTGACGCGCTCTATGCCAGCCTTGGCGATACCACGCGTTCGCCGATCGGCTGGGTTGAATTCTGCGCCGAGAATCCCGGCGACTGCCGCGGCGGCGCATCACAGCCGCGGGACATCGTGCTGTCGCAGACGGCATGGCGAGATTTGCTGAGAGTCAACAAGTGGGTCAACGAGACCATCAAGCCGATCACCGACATGGATCATTGGGGTGTGATCGAGAAATGGTCGTTGCCGACAGACGGCTACGGCGACTGCGAGGACTACGTGCTGTTGAAGCGCAAGATGCTGATCGACGCCGGCTGGCCGCGCGAGGCGCTGCTGATCACGGTGGTGCGCGACAAAAAGGGCGAAGGCCACGCGGTGCTCACGGTCAAAACCGACAAGGGCGAATTCGTGCTCGACAACCAGAACGAAAACGTCCTCGCCTGGACGGAGACTGGCTACCGCTTCGTCAAGCGTCAGTCGCAGAGCGACCCTAATCTGTGGGTGTCGCTCGGTGATAACCGCCCCGCGGTCGCCACCGCCAGTTCTCGCGATCGCTAACGAAACAGGAATTTTACGAACCCGCGACCCGGTCACATCCCCACCCCTCCCCGTCCCAGACCGGTTCGCGCGCGGCCAGGCTTCCCCCAAAGCCTGGCCGCAACTTTTTTGTGACAAAGCCCAGCCGGCGTGCGGACAGATAGACCGGGTGCGTTGCGCTGATCTAGTCTTCCGGCAGCCAGAACTCGAGCATGCGTTTGGTTTCGCCGGTCCTTCGACGCCGTTGCCAATTCGGGTTGCGCGAGAGGAATTGAAACGGGTCCCTGTGCTCTCTTGCGGCCTCTTCGAGATAGGCCCGCCAGCGATAGTGACTGTAGGTCTGCATCGCGTTGATCGAATAGTGCATCGCGATCTCGCGATGACCGCGAATGACCAGAAAATTCTCATCGTTCTTGCCGCTCGCAGACTTCGAGAAATTATGCGATCCCGTGATCACGATGGGATCGTCGCCGAACGGGTCGATCACAATCATCTTTGAATGCGTAATGGCGTGGCCGATATGCGCCCGGAAATCTGTCGCCGTGCCCTCCACCGCCCATTCTCCAACCGTCTTGCGCACCCCTGTTGCCTGCGCGGAATCGAGGAAGAAATCCTCCGGGTTCTGTTTCAGCAATTTGAACTCCTCGGCGCCCGTGCTGGTGAACTGCGTCGCCACACCGCGCACGTACAGGTTCTTTTCCTCCTGCATCCTGAGCAGCGTGCGCACAGGCTCGTTGCCGGGCTGGAACATCACGAAGAGCACGCCTTGCTTCGCGTTCTTCACGAGATCGACGAGTTCCTCGATATCGACCTCGCCGCTCATCTTGGAGAACCAGCTGTCGATTGTGGCGTCGCCGAGCGGGATCCCTCGCTTCGGCCGGTTATTCGAGGCGAGCAGTTCCTCGGACACGACATCGCCCGCTTCGGCCAGCAGCTTGAACTGAGCCTCAAATCGTTCTGCCAGTTCGTCATGAACCAGCATGATCCCGTTGTTGAGCTGAGTACAGAGGCCGGTCGGCGTCCAATTGGTGCTGCCCGTCCACACCTTTTCCGGCTTGAATCCGCCCGCGGCCCGGCGCCCCACAACCACGAACTTGTTGTGCGCCAAGGCCCTCGGTGCGAGGAAACGATCGTGAACCACGACGCCAGCGTCGTTCAGCCGCGTCCGGGCTTCTTCATTTTCGTCCTCTCCTTGCACTTCAACGCTGCCGTTAGCCAGCACGATATGCGCGCGCTCGCCTATTGCGACGAGACCGTCCACCAGTTCCTCGTCGCTCAGTTCGTATAGCGCTGCATGGAGCTCAAGCCCATCGTCGTCGGCCACTTCGGCCATCATCTGCAGCATGGTCTCGCGCAGTGTTCCGCCGAGGAAGGATCGAGCTTCGCGGTCAACCTGCTCGCTGACAACGACGGCCGTCTCTTTCAGCTCCGCGAGGGTGATGCCCTTGCGCTTCATGTAGCGCGCCATGAACTGCGACAGCACGTATCCGCGATTGAAGTGCACGCTGACGCCGTCGCCGCAGTCCGCGCCAAGTGTCAGCGTTCTGGACCATTCACTCGACGGCCCGTCATGCAGCTTGCCATCGGCATCCACCACCCTAGCGACTACGCGATACGCGATCACATCGCCGAGATCGGTCGCGTGATCGGTCCAGTCATAGCGTTGAAACGGCCAGATCTGCGAAGAGCGCGAAGTGAGCTGATTGCCGTCGCCGTCAACTTCCACGTCATCCTCGAAGCCGACGCGGTTCGACAGATATTTGGGCTCCGCGTCACCGCGCCGGCATTCGATGGCGAACCCCAGGCATCCGGGAATGTCATCCGCGTGTGTCCAGACAAGATGCGCATCGTCGGCGTTCGAAAACACTTTGAGATTGATTTCCGACATTCGAACCCCCGCATTGAAGCAGATTGACGTTGAAGGAATTCTTTCCAAACCTCGCGCAGGACGAAAGTTGCTCTATCATGTATCACATCTTTTACGTGTACTTAATATGAAACGGCGACCCTGTTGCTCTGTCGGGGCTCTACGCGCCGCAGGTCCGTAGCGTCTCGGCTTTTCCGCTGCCCGGCCGACGTGCGATGATGGCCGGCCTCCTCGGGAGAACGCACCTTGGCCGACACTGAGATCGACGCCATCCGTGAATTGCTGGGCTCGAAACCGCGACCGGTCGGATGGTCGGAGCGGCGCCAGCGGCTCGACGAAGTCGGATCGACCTGGCCGGTCGCATCCGATGTGAAATGTGACGCCGTCGATTGCGACGGCGTCCCCGGCGAGTGGTCGCTTGTATCAGGCAGCGACGCGTCGCGCGTGCTGCTGTATTTTCACGGCGGCGGTTATTGCTCCGGTTCGATCCAGAGCCATCGCCGGATGGTGACGGAAGCCGGCCGCGCGGCGCAGTCGCGCTCGCTCGCGATCGATTACCGCCGCGCGCCCGAGCACCCCTACCCGGCCGCCCACGAGGACGCGCTGACGGCGTGGCGCTTCCTGCGCAAGCAAGGCATACCGGCGGCAAACATCGCCGTCGGCGGCGACAGTGCCGGCGGTAATCTCGCGCTCGGGCTGATCGGCCGGTTGCGTGCGGAAGGCGAGCAGCTGCCCGGCTGCGCCTGGCTGGTCTCGCCCTGGACCGACCTGACGATGTCGGGCACCACGCTCGACACCAAGGATGCGACGGACCCGCTGATCCACCGGGCCTATCTCGCCGAACTCGCGGACGCCTATGCGCCGTTGCCGCTCGATCGCCGGGAACCGCTGATCTCGCCGTTATTTGCGGATCTCGCCGGCTTTCCGCCGCTCCTGATCCAGGTCGGCTCGGCCGAAACGCTGCTGGCGGACGCCACACGGCTGGCGGCCGCCGCCGGATCTGATAACGTCGAGGTGAGCCTCGAAATCTGGCCGCACATGATCCACGCGTGGCCGGTCTGGAATGCGAGATTGGAAGATGGCCGCCGCGCATTGGCGAAGGCGGGGCAATTTGTCCGCGCGCATCTGCAAAGACCGCCGTAGAGCGTGTGCAGGCCGCGCAGGCCGCCCAAGGCCATTCTGCAGCGCAAAAGCCCGGGATTATTGATGTTTTACCCGGAATCCCGCCTCGACTGGGTGAATCCCTGGTTTCGGCGCAGCCAAGCCTGTGGTAATCGAGGGCATTGAAATTACGTCCGGATTTAGAGTCTCATGATCGAACCCGCCCCCCGGAATACCAGTGCGCTTGCGCGCATCAGTGGCCAGCCGATCGCAATCGGCGCTGCGGCACTCGTCATTGTCGTGCTGGGAATAGGTTCAATCACGCTGTGGCGGGCCTATACCGGCACCGCGCCCGAAACCGACCGCGTCGTCGCGGTCAGGCAATTGCAGGCGCGTACCGCGCAGGCGTCCGAACAGCTGGTCGAGAAAACCAAGGGCATCGAAGCCACCCAGCAGGAATCGATCGATCAGCTCCAAGTGGTCCAGGATCAATTACTGACGGTGCGCCGCCTGCTCGCCGCGCAGCAGGCCGATACCAGAAAGCTCTCCGAACAGGTCGGGACCCTGACCGAATCGATCGACGGCTTGCGGCAATCGTTCGCGAGCGCGCAGGCGGCCGAACCGGCCGCCCCGCCCTCTGCCCGCAAACGGTCGGTCAGGAAATCCAACGCGGCAAAGCCGCGCGCCAGCAAGAGCGCCAAACTCAAGCGCGGCAGGTCGAACGGCTGACGCCCGCCCCGGGCCGCGGTCCGGGACCGTCCCTCAAAGCCAGAGGAACGGACTGAGCGCCTTCGCGATACTACCGTGATCGCCGGTGCCCTTTGCGTGGCTGATCGTGACGCGTTCAGCCCAGTCCGCCGTGCCCGGCTGCAGGCCGGCGGCAGCTCTCCACCAGATGCCACCAAAAATCCGCCTTCCTGCCAATTTTGTGTTCCGAGTGTGAACTGCTTCACATATGGCCGCGGGAATCTCCTGCATGCTGCAGTTCACCGGATGGCGTGAGCCGATTTCAATATCCGGGGCTGGCAAGGTCGTTGACGGTATACTGCGTCGACGGCCTTGTTTTTTGGCCCCCATTCATCCCTCGCCCCGGCGCTTCCGAAATCCCGATCAGATTTAACTCGCAGGCAGGTGATTTGCCTTTGGCCGGCATTGTTTGCTGAATGCGGCTCTCTTGAGCCCGTGCGATCCTGATACATGAGGACCGCACTCTACTCGTTTGTTTTTGATGCGTTTTCGGCGCAGATAAGTCTACGCAATCTGCGTAAACTTGATCGCTATGCGGCCCTTGCGCCGGAAGACGCCATGCAAGGAGCCTCCCCAATGAGCGCCGAACCCCTGCCGACCGCCGATGTCATCGGACTGACGAAAATCGCGCCGTTTTCCCGCCGCAGCTTCATGACCGCGACGGCCGCCGTCACGGCCGGCTATACGCTGGCCGCCGGGCCGGTGCGGGCCGACGTTATCAAGACCGACACCAACGGCCTTAACGCCGGCGATGCCCGGATCAAGGTGACCGACGGTGAGATGCCCGGCTATTTCGCCCGTCCCGAAGGCGCCGCCAATCCGCCGGTCGTGCTGGTAGCGATGGAGATTTTCGGGCTGCATGAATACATCAAGGACGTGACGCGGCGCCTCGCCAAGCTCGGCGTGTTTGCGGTGGCGCCGGATTATTATTTCCGCAAGGGCACCGATCTCACCAAGGTCACCGACATCCCGCAACTGCTGCCGATCGTGAATTCGAAACCGGACGCCGAATTGCTGTCCGACCTCGACAGCACGGTGGCGTGGGCGAAGTCGCAGGGCGGCGATACTTCGCGGCTCGGCATCATCGGGTTCTGCCGCGGCGGGCGGACGGTTTGGGAATATGCCGCCCATAGTCCCACGCTGAAGGCAGGTGCCGCGTTCTAAGGGCCGCCGGTCGATCCGCCGAACCCGCTCTGGCCGAAGAGCCCGACGCAGCTCGCGCCCGAGATGAAGGCGCCGGTGCTGGGGCTCTATGGTGAAGCCGATAGCGGCATTCCCGTCGCCGCCGTGGGAGCCCTGAAAGCCGCCCTGGCGGCGAACAAGAAGACCGCCGAGTTCAAGATTTATCCGGGCGCCCCGCATGGCTTCCACGCCGACTATCGTGCCAGCTATCGCAAGGATGCGGCGGACGACGCGTGGGCGCAGATGCAGGCATGGTTCAAGAAATACGGCGTGCTGAGCTAAGAATAGCTACGGGCAAACCACAGGCGTGAAAAATGGCGCGCAGCCAACGGCTGCGCGCTATTTCAAGGGACGGCCTATCCGACGCGATCGCTGTTGCGATGCGGCCTGGATACCGTCTGCTCGATTTCCCAGAGTATCCAGACGACGGCCGCTCCCAGACTGACAACGATACCCAGGAGCACGAACGTCAAAGCCGGGACTGTGAGCATGTTCAGCATCCCTGATGTGATGCAAGCGACGTACCAGCAAACCAAACGCGGCCTCGGTGATTAAACACCGGGGCCGCCGAAATAATCCCGATAACCCGCCAGGCCGGGATTAGTTGCAAACCTGAACCGGCTGGAGGCGCCAGCCATAGGGGGTCAGCACGCGCTGCTGAACGACGTAGCAGCCGCCATCGCCGTAATCGTAGCCGTAATACGGGTAACCGTCATCATAGCCGTTGTAATAGCCGTACGGTCCGTAGAGCCCGTAGCCGAGGCCGGCGCCGACGACGGCTGCAGCGGCAAGGGGAAATCCACGATGACGGAAGCCGTGATGGTAGCCGCCGCGATAACCGGCAAAGTTGCCGCCGCGAAATCCAGCCGCTACGGGAAGCGCCGCCGCACGGAAACCACCGCCGATCGCTGCGGCGCGAAACCCTCCGCCGCCTATGCCAATCCCGCCGCCCCGGAAGCCGCCGCCGTGGAAACCACCGCCATGGAAGCCACCGCCGCGAAACCCTCCGCCGCCGAAGCCGCCGCGGGCCGAAGCTGTGTCCGGCACCAGCATGGCGAGCGATGCGGCCGCGACCAAGGCGATCATCGTTTTGCGTAACATCACACATTCTCCTGCTAAGGACTCGCCGCAAGCGAGTGGAAAACATTCTGCTTCCCACCACAAATCTAGGACGGGTTCTCAGCAATCGCGCTGCCTGTTTTCTCACTTCTGCGCGACTGGCAACGTGCAACGTTCTAGCAGCCCCGGCAGATGCTCTTCACCTTGCGGTCGATGGTCCTGTTTTCCTGTTGGATGGCGGCATCGACATCCGCGTGCGGTCGCTCCATCGACCCTGTGCCCGCAGCGCCGGTCGTGACCCCGGCCCCGGTGTTCACGGCCGGGCCCGACGATTGGGCGGTGCCGGCGCTGTTGGTGCCGGGCGCAGCGGGAAGCCTGGCCGCGTTGCCGCTCGGATCGTTGCCCGAATTGTTCAGACCTGCCGCGTTTGCCGGGCCGGGTGGCACGCCATGCATGGAGGTCGAGCCGGCGCCCGCCGATCCCGCATTGGGCGTACCGACCGCGCTGCTGCTTCCTGTCGTCGAGCCGCTCGCGGCGCCGCCGGCACTTGTGCCGCCAGCACTTCCGCTGCCGCCGCCTGCGTTTTGCGCCAACGAAATGGCAGGCACGGTCAGGATGGTGAGCGCGATCATTGCTGCAAATGCGGTTGGTTTGGTCATCGAGAACTCCTTTCTTGGTTCAACGACGGCGAAACAGGCTTGTTCCGGCCGGAACGATTTCGGGCGCGGACCATTATGCAAACGTATCCGCCACGTTGCCGGAGCCGAGGACGCTTGCGCAAACTGATCGCTTTCGACGACGACACGTTCGACAAGCTGACCCAGCTTGGACGCGACCGGATGGCGACGATTCAGGAACTGGCCGATGAAGCCTTTGCTGACGTTTTGAAGAAGCACGGCATCCCGATCGATCTCAAGGACGCACTTCGCAAGAGCGCAAAACTTTCCAGCGCCAAAACAGAAAAAATTGCAAAACAGAAGAAGTCAAAGGCCCGGAAGGCAACATCGTGACGACCGAGCCCGATCCGTTCGAGCAGGGTCAGCGCGCCGCGCGCGCGAACATTCCGGCTGAAGCAAATCCATATCAGGACGGCAGCGAACAGCACGCACTCTGGGCAGCCGGGCACGAACAGGTTGCCAGCGCGGCAGAGGTCAACGAATCCGAAGATACCTGACGCTGTGTTCAGCCGATCTTCTTCAAACCTTTTTTGAAGCGCGGCCCGTTGATGGCGTAGGACTTCGCCGCACGTCCCATCGCCGTCGCCTGCTCGGGCGAAAGCGTGCGGATCACGCGCGCGGGCGATCCGATGATCAGGGAATGCTCGGGAAATTCCTTGCCCTCGGTGATAACGGATCCCGCGCCGACGACGCTGCCACGGCCGATCTTCGCGCCGTTCATCACGATCGAGCCCATCCCGACCAGCGCGCCATCCTCGAGCGTGCAGCCGTGCAGGATGACGTTGTGGCCGACGGTGCAGTTTTTCCCGATCGTCAGCGGAAAGCCGGGGTCGGTGTGGCAGGTCGAATTGTCCTGCACGTTGGAGCCTTCGCCGATCTCGATCCACTCATTGTCGCCGCGGAGCACCGCGCCGAACCACACGCTGGCCCCATTCTTCAGACGCACCTTGCCGATGACGGTGGCGGTATCGGCGATGAAATAGTTTCCGTCCGCGGGAAGATCGGGCCCCTGCCCGTCAAGTTCGTAGATCGCCATGATGATCAGGTCTCCGTTTGTGGAGACCTTGGCACAGCCGCCAGCGCATGATCAAGCAAGCGGCCGGATACGCCTCAGGCGAGCAGGCTTTAGGCGAACAGGCTTTAAGCGAACAGACTTTAAGCGAACAGACCTGCGGCCCGCAGCGTCATCAGGAAGAACGTGCCGGACATCAGGCTCCAGAAACCGGCGAGCACGGTCGCCATCATCACGAATTCGAAGCGGCGGCGCTCGATCCTGGCGCCGCGCAGCGTATTGCGCATGATGATGAAGGGGGCAGCAAAAACCAGGAACGGAACCGCGGCGAACGTCTTCGGCGCCACGCCATCCCCGAGTAGCCCGAAACCGGCGGGCCGCGCCGCCATGGCCTGGTAGCCGCAGGTCAACGCGCCGGCGAGCGCAAAACCGATGCAAAGGGAAAACAGGGAATTCAACGCATCGGGCGACATGGAACACATCCGCTACAGAGCAAACCGCGCCCTGCTTTCGCAAAATCGGGGACCCGCCGCCACAGCATCCTTAAGGAAAGGTTAACAGCGGGCGGCCGCAGCCCCGTTTGCGCATGGCTCGCGCTTGCCCGATGCCGGTGAGATCATACGGAAATCCCGCCGCCCGTGGCATATTCGCCGGGTGATTCGGCCTCCGCCTCGAACTCGACCGATACTTCTTTCATGACATTGCTTTCGACGGCCCAGCACATCGCCCGCGACACGCGAAAAGACCCGCGCTCGCACATGGTCCTGATCGTGGTGGCGGCGACCATCACCGCCGGCGCAATCGGGCTCGTGGCCTATCTCCTGTGGCCGACCTGGGGCAATGGTGCAGCCAACGCGCCGTCGCGATTACCGGTCAGCGTGGGCGGTACCCTCTTTAACGTGCCGACGTCGGCGATCCGCAGGAAAATCCAGCGCCATTCCGGTCCACAGGAACGCGTCGATCTCAACTTCACATTCCCTTCGCTCGAAGCGCCCGAGTTGCCCCGGCACATGAGCGCCGATACGGTCGAAGAAAAGGTGCAGCCGATCGACCGGATCTTCCTGTCGATCTCGGCGCACCACGACACACTGGCGCCCGACGTCCGGGTCCGCACCATCTATCCGCGCTATCTGGAGCAGGCCGCAACGCCGATCGACGACGAACTGGCGATGCGCGCGTTTCGCGACGGCTCGCCCTATGCCAACGAAGATCTGTTCACCGCCAGCGCGCCAGGCCTCAACGCGCGCTGCACGCGCGACGGGGTGACGCCCGGAATGTGCCTGAGCGAGCGCCGTGTCGACGGCGCCGACCTGACATTCAGATTTCCGCGGAGCTGGCTATCGCAATGGCGCGACGTCGCCAATGCGATGAACCGTTTGACAGCGCAATTGCACGGGCCGCAAAAATAGCGGCGCAGACGCGCGTTACGCCTCAGCCCTGATCGACCAGGTCTTCCTCGAGGATCGCCATCTGGAACTGAAAGGAACGATCGTCGTCTTCGTCGTCGACGAACAGGACGCCGATGAACTCCTCACCGATATAGACCTCGGCGGAATCATCCTTTTTCGGGCGCGGCACCACGCGAATTTTCTGGTTGCCGAATACGCGCTTGAGATAGGCGTCGAGCTTCCTGACTTCCTGAACGTCCACGGCGGTCTCCAATCGGATATTATCGGGTTTCCGGGGAGTATTAGGCCGAGACGGCGCAGACCGCCAGCCGTATCTTCACGAGATCGACAGGTCAGAAAGTCCTTGAAAATCAGATCCCGATCGCGTTGAGCATCTGGTCCATGGTGCGCGATGGCTCGGCGCAGCCGGCTTCGCCAACGATCTTGGCCGGAACACCCGCCACGGTGACGTTATGCGGCACCGGCTTGACCACCACCGAGCCTGCGGCGATGCGCGCGCAGTGACCGATCTCGATATTGCCGAGAATTTTCGCGCCGGCCCCGATCAGCACGCCGTGGCGAATCTTGGGATGGCGATCCTCGTTCTCCTTGCCGGTGCCGCCGAGCGTGACACCGTGCAGGATCGAAACGTCATCCTCGATGACAGCCGTCTCACCGCAGACGAAACCGGTCGCATGATCGAGGAAGATTCCGCGGCCGATGGTCGCCGCCGGGTTGATGTCGGTCTGGAACACCGCGGACGCCCGGCTCTGCAGGTAGTAGGCGAAATCCTTGCGCCCTCGCTTGTACAGCCAGTGCGCCAGTCGATGGGTCTGCAGGGCGTGGAAGCCCTTGAAGTAAAGCAAGGGATCGATGAAGCGCGACGTTGCAGGATCGCGGTCATAGACCGCGACCAGATCGGCGCGGAACGCATTGCCGAGATCGGGCTCGTCGCGCAGCGCCTCGTCATAGGTCTGGCGGATCAGATCGCCCGACAGCGCCGAATGATCGAGCCGCTCGGCCAGGCGGTGGATCACCGCATCTTCCAGCCGCTCGTGATGCAGCACGGTCGAGTAGATGAAGGACGCCAGTTCCGGCTCGCGGCGAACGATGTCTTCCGCCTCGTTCCGCACGCGATCCCAGATCGGATCGAGCGCGGTCAGCTTCGAACCCTGCGGACTGACCTGATGCACTGCCATGGGTTTCTCTCGGGTTTCTCTCGGGTTTCTCTCGGGTTTCTCGGCTTGTTTCGCCCGGCCTTATAGCACGGCGGACGGATGGCTGTCCCGGGGCGGGCGCCGGCAGAGTAACCCCCCGCCGAACGCCCCAGGATCGGTCAGGGTCAGTTCAAGGTGGTTGGCGATTTCAGGAAATCAAGCCGGGTAAGGTCCGACTATTGGTGAATTTCGGCCCCCCGGCCATTCCGGGCAAGCTGGCCGAAATTGGGGGGAAACCACATCAACACGCAGATTTTGCGCGCGCGGACCGCCGACTCACGGCTGGTCTGGATCGCCGCCATCGCCATCCCCCTGATGTTGCTCGCCCCTGCCCTGTGGAACGGCTATCCGCTGCTCCAATGGGATACCGGCGGCTATCTGGCACGCTGGTATGAAGGCTACCTCGTGCCAAGCCGCTCCACGGTGTTCGGCCTCTATCTGCATTTCGGCGAAGACTCCGCGTTCTGGATCAATCTCGGAATCCAGGCGCTGGCAACGCTGTGGATCCTGCAGCTGACGCTGCGCGCATTCGAAATCGCCCAACCCTTGCGGCTGCTCGCAATGAGCCTGGTGCTGGCCCTGGCCACCGCGCTGCCGTGGCTCGCGAGTACGCTTCTGACCGACCTCTACGCCGGCCTGTCGGTGCTGTCGCTCTTCATCCTGGTCGCGCTGGGCGAGCGGACCTCGACAATCGAAAAATGTTCGCTGTTCGCGCTGACGGCGTTCGCCGCGGCTTCGCACAGCGCCACGCTGGCAGTGCTGCTCGGGCTGTGTTGTGTGGGGTGGATCGTGCGTCCGTTTTCGCGCGGACGGATTGCAGTTTCCGGACTGATGCTGGGCAGCCTCACCCTCGTCGCCGGCGCGGCGATGCTGCTGGCGGCGAATTTCGCACTGTCTGGGAAAGTGGCGTGGACGCCCGGCGGCTACGGCGTCGCCTTCGGACGCATGCTGCAGGACGGCATCGTCGCGCGTTACCTGAAGGAGCATTGCCCGCAGCAAAAGTTGAAGCTCTGTCCCTATCGCGACCAGTTGCCTGCAACGGCCGATCAATTTCTGTGGGGCAACAGCATGTTCAACACGCTTGGCCGCTTCAAGGGCCTGGGCGACGAAATGAGCTTCATCGTGCTGCGTTCGCTGGCCGAATATCCGGCACGGCAGCTCGAGGCGGCGATCGCCGGAACCGCGCGGCAACTGGTCCATGTCGCGACCGGCGAAGGCACCAATGAATGGATCGGCCACACCTACGGAATCATCGAGCGTTATATCCCAACGCAGGTCAAGGCGATGCGCGCGGCGAACCAGCAGCGCTGGCGGCTCGACTTCGCCGCCATCAACCGTCTCCACGTTCCGGTGGCGCTTGTCTCGATGCTGCTGGCCGTAATCGTGTTCGCTCGCGGCCTGTGGCGGCGGCCGTTCGATGATCTCACGCTCCTCGCGGGAACCGTTACATTGGCCGTGCTCGGCAACGCCTTCATCTGCGCCGTGATATCAGGCCCGCATGACCGCTATGGCGCGCGCATGGCGTGGGTCGCGACCTTCGTGGTGCTGATCGCGGCGGCGCGGCAATTTTTCGCCGAGGACGGAGCGCGCGAACGTTCAGCCTCGCCGTGAGAGAAAGTCGATGACGCCGGCCTTGTAGACCTTGTCGCCGACCGCGCGCATGTGATCGCGGTTCGGAATATCCAGCACCTCGGCGTCCGGAATGATTTCGCCCAGCGCCTGCGCCGAGCCTGCGATTTCGTCTGACGTGCCGACCGCGATCAGCACGGGCACATGGATAGCGGCGGCTTCATCCCGCGTCATCAGGCGCCGCGAGCCGCGCAGGCAGGCCGCCAGCGCGCGGCGGTCGGAACGGGTCTGGTCGGCAAAAGCGCGAAACGTCCGCCCGACCGGATCGGTGACGTCTTCCAGCGACGGCGCCTCGAGTGCGAGGGCTACGTTTTCGCCGGGGCCACCGCCCGTGATCATCCCGATCCCGATGCCGCCCAGGATGGCCGAGCGCAGCCGCTGCGGCTGGCCCAGCGCCATCACCGCCGTCATCCGCGATCCCAGTGAATAGCCCATCACGTCGGCCCGCTCGATTCCCAAATGATCCAGCAGCGCGATGACGTCGCCGGCCATGATCGCGATCTCGTACTGCGCGGCGTCGTAAAGCTTGCCGGAATCGCCATGCCCGCGATTGTCGAGCGCGATCACGCGGCGCCCGGCTTTCTTCAGTTCGGACACCCAGGTCGGATAGACCCAGTTCACGTTCTTGCTCGAGGCAAAGCCGTGTACGAGAACGATCGGATCGCCCTCGCCTTCGTCGAGATAGGCAATTTCGATATCGCCGTTGTGAAAACTCGGCATCGCTAGTTCCATTTTTGGGGGAGTTCAAAATGCGCGATCGAAAAACGATCGCAAGGTTATAGCGTTTTCAAGCGAAGTGGACACCGGTTCGCGTGAAGAAAACGCGTCAAGACAAAACTAGCCGCAGGTGGCGGCGCCCGCCAGAGCCGGGCCGGGAAGCAACGCCGCAGCCGCCGCCTGCTCACGCTGCCGCCTCGCCTTCTTGCGGCGCAGATACGCCATGGTGGCGCGCTCGGTGATCGCCTTGATCGACGACAAGAAGCCGAACATCGCCAGCAGTGCACTGAATACCCACAGCGACAGATTGAATGCGCCGGCCGCCAGCAGCAGGGCGCCGCGGCCGAGCAGTTTCAGGATCGCCCGGGTCTGGCCACCCTTGGATTCCGCGAGCCGGGCGGCGCGCGCGATATCCTTCGGGCCCTCGGCAATGCGCAGTGTGTCGAGCGCACCGCGCGTACCGGCCTTCTCTCCGATGCGGCCGACGTCCTTGGCCAGCCGAACCAGCGCACCGGCCTTCTCGGCGCGGAACGCCGCCTTGATCGCGTTGACGGTTGCGCCGGGCCGCAGCACCGAGCCGGAGGCGACGGCCTTCTGCAGCATCGGCCCATCGACGACCTCGCGCGCCGAGCGGCCGGCCCACAGCATCAGCCCCTCGCCCAGGCGCCCGACCTTGCGGGCATCCTTGACCATGGTCAGCCCGGCACGCACTGGTAGCGCGCCACCGACCGACACATAGGTCGCCGCCGTCACCGCCAGGCCCACCGTCGCAAGTCCCAGCACCAGATGATCGGTATCCTCGCCCATCGCCAGATGCTTGCTCTCGCGCACCACGTCGCGGATATCGCCGAACACGAAGAGATCACCGGCCAACGTGCCCGACAGGCTCGCGACATCCTCGGCGTTGCCGGTGACGAGACCGACCGCGAAACGTTTGGCAAAATGCGAGCTTGAGTTCGCGTCCGTGACGGCGTCGTTCACGCGCGTCGACAGCTCTTCGCTAATGGCGATGTTCTTGTCGCGCGCAAGTTCGGTAAAGCTACCGGCAAGATCGGCATCGCCTGCCGCCAGCGCGGCCTCGATATTTTCTGCAACCAGCGCCGGGTTGTTCCGCAGGACAGAATTGATCCTCAGATCGGCCAATTCGGACGGTTCGTCCTGCGCTGCCAGGATCGCAAAAGCGTCGCGCGCGTGTGGCCATAGCGCCGCACCCACGGCGATAGTTGCCGCCATGCCCGCCACCGCCAAACTGAGCCCTGCCCGCTTCATCCTGCAAAACCTGGGTTTTCGCTGCCCTCAACATAATGTGCCGCATTTGCGACACAACGTCCCCGACGAAAGAAGGGCTTCTCTGGGACGACAAGATTGTGTCGAATTTGCATGAGCAAATGTGCGGCGGCGACCTTCAAGAATCTGGGCTCTAGGAATCAACGGAACCCGTCAGTATGGTGCGCGGCATTTCGGGCCGCCGCATCGCGTTGGTTGCGTCCGTCCGTCATTGCTATCCAAGGTGAAACAAGATGTCCGATCATGTCGTCCCGCACTTTCACAACGACGCCGGCGTCTCGGTAATCGAGATCGGCTCGCAGGAATTCATGTGCGTGGGCGCCAATCCGCCGTTCGACCATCCGCATGTCTTCCTGGACCTCGGCAACGACAACGAGATCATCTGCCCCTATTGTTCGACGCTGTACCGGTTTGCCGCCGATCTCAAAGCCGGCGAAGCGCGCCCCCCGGAATGCGTGCTGAAAGACAAAGTCGCCTGACAGGTCCGCCGTGGCGGTTACGCGCACCATCGTTGTCGCTGGTGCCGGGATCGGAGGACTGACCGCGGCGCTGGCGCTCGCAAAGCAAGGCTTTCGCGTCGTCGTTCTGGAAAAGGCCGAGCGGCTGGAGGAAGCCGGCGCCGGCCTGCAGCTTTCGCCCAACGCCAGCCGCATCCTGGTTGAACTCGGTCTGCAGCCGCGGCTCGCAGCAAGCGCCGTGACACCCCAATCCATCAACATCATGAGTGCCCGGGGCGGCGGCGAGATCGCCCGCCTGCCGCTTGGTGAGGCCGCGAATTTTCGCGCCGGCGCACCCTATTGGGTGGTGCATCGCGCCGATCTGCAGGCGGCGCTGCAGGCCCAGGTCGACCACAGTCCCGACATCGAATTGCGGCTTGGCTGCCAGTTCGAGGACGTCACCGCGCACGCCAAGGGACTGACGGTCGTGGGGCGCCGCGGCAATGCGCGGCAACAGGAGCTGGCGGTGGCGCTGATTGGCGCCGACGGCATCTGGTCGGCGGTCCGGCATCATTTGTTCCCGGAGGTCCAGCCGCAATTCTCCGGTCTGATCGCCTGGCGCGGCACGCTCGATGCGACGGCGTTGCCGCGCGAATATACTTCGCCCCGGGTGCAACTCTGGATGGGACCAAGAGCGCATCTCGTCGCCTATCCGATCTCGGGCGGGCGGCGCATCAATGTCGTCGCCATCGTGCCGGGGACGTGGAACAGGCCGGGCTGGAGCGCACCGGGCGAGGCTAACGAAATCAAGGCGGCGTTCTCGCAGCAATGGCCGGCGACCGCGCGAATGCTGATCGGCGCCGTCGATGAATGGCGGCGATGGGCGCTGTTCACGGTGCCCGATATTGGCGGATGGAGTGACGGCGCGATCGCGCTGCTCGGCGATGCCGCGCACGCCATGCTGCCGTTCGCCGCGCAAGGCGCGGGAATGGCGATCGAGGACGCCGCGGTACTGGCGAAAGCCTTGAGCGAATGCGCCGGCGACAACACCGCCGGCATCCCGGCGGCCTTGAAGCGCTACGGACGGCTGCGGCGCGCCCGTGTGTTAAGGGTTCAGCGCGCCGCCCGGCGGTCGGGACAAATCTATCATCTGACCGGACCGTTGGCGCTCGCGCGCGATCTCGCCATCAAGTCGCTCGGTCCAAGGCGAATGCTGGCGCGACAGGACTGGATTTACGACTGGCGGGCGTGAACATCCGACGCGAGCGCATGGCGCGGGACAACTTCCGCAGGACGCGTCACCGCGACGATGGACGGGATCCCCTGACGCCTGCAGACGGCGCAGGCGGCGTCGCCGCCGCGCTCGCGGCAGGTTTGGATTCCGGCGGCGACTCCTGGCATTTGTTGCGCCGCCAGGCCTCCTCGGCGAATTTCGATTGTCCCTGGGTCGCAATGAGTTCGTTGCGATAGGCGAGCTCCGCCACCACTGACCCGCCGACGCCGGTTTCAGCCTTCACCATCAGGCCGTTCAGTTCCGCCTTGCGCGCAGCAATCCTGACGCGTTCCGTCTCGAGTTGCTTGCATTCGTAGAGGTCGTATTTGGCGGGATCGGCGAACGCCGTCGACATGTTGTCGCCCACGCTGGCACAGCTGGAGAGCCCTGCCCCGACCGCGAGCAGCGCCAACACGCCTGCGGCACGCGAAATTCGCCGGCGATGGGACGTGGATTCGGACATCGGACCTTCATAAGCCAACAACGTTGAGATTGCCTAAAGCAGGACCAGATGTCCGCATTGAGGCTTTGCGTCCGGCCCCGCGTTCCCTTAAGGAAAGGCGCGGTTTCGGGGGCGGATTATCCCATTTCCCCTTCGCCGGCAAACGCGCTAAGTACCTGATCTTCTGACTAAAGCGGACGTGGCGGAATTGGTAGACGCAAGGGACTTAAAATCCCTCGATGGCAACGTCGTGTGGGTTCGAGTCCCACCGCCCGCACCACGCTTCGCCCTGACGGGCTACGCGTGGCGCAGTCACGCTTAGGCCGTAAGGGCGAAGCGTGTCCGGCGTAGCTTGAGCGCAGCGAAAGCGAAGGCGGACTGGTGAGGCAAAGGGGACGCTTTGCCGAATGACGGCTTGGCAAGCCATGCCGGACCGTCGGGACGAAGCGTGGCGGGGGATTCAACTTTGCAGCAGACTAGTCTTTTCGAAATGCGCCGGCTGGAGATGCTGAGCAACACGATCTTCGGCGTTGCGATGACGCTGCTCGCTTACGACCTGCCGAAGGCCGCCAGTTTCGCGAGCGCACCGGCCTGGATCGACCTCGTTCGCGTCTACGCGCAACCGGTCATCGCGCTGACGATCAGCTTCGTGGTCGCCGGCCTGTTCTGGTTCAGCCATCACCGGCGGCTCGCCGTTGCGCCGGAAGCCAGCCGCGGCGTGGTATTTCTCAATCTGCTGTTTCTGCTGTCGATCATCATCCTGCCGGTGACGAACGGTCTGTATGGCAGTTATCGGCTCGACGGCGTGGTCGCCGTGATCTACGGGATTCATCTCGCCACGATCGCCACGCTGAACGGGTTGCTGTGGGTTATCGCCCTCAGGGGCCGCCGCGACATGCCATTACGGGTGACGGTGTTATTTCCGATCCTGGTGTTCGTGATCGGAACTGCCATCGCCACATTCTCCCCGAAGGTGGCGCAATTTATCTGGTGCCTGGCCTTTTTCTCGCCGATCGCAGGCTGGCTGACGGGACGACGCGCGAGCTAGCTTGCTTCTTTTCGTTCGCAGCTGCCGTTGTTCTCTTGAATATTCGCTGGGTCGCGCGGCCGCCCGGTGTCGCAATCATCGCGAGGAATATTCACTTGTCTCGCCGCGCCCCGAAAACGCTCTAGTTGGCACCGGTTGCCTTGAGCAATCTGCCCGCCTCGTCCGCAATCGCCCGCTCGACCTTCGCCTGAAACTCTTTCCGATCGACTCCCGGCGGAATCGGCGGCATATAGGACAGCGAAATGTTGCCGCTGTGAATCATCAGCGTCTTCTTGCCCCAGAACAATCCGGAATTATGCGCCGTCGGCAACACCGGGATATCGAGATTGGTGTACAGCGCGGCGATGCCGGCCGCATGGAATGTCATGGGCTCGTCGACCGCCTGGCGCGTGCCTTGCGGAAATATCAAGACCTTGCGGCCTTCGCCGGTCGCGGCCCTTGCTTCCGCGATCATCTGCTTGAGCGCCTGCCGCCCGGCTGACCGGTCGACCAGGATCATCGGATAGCGGTGAAGGAACCAGCCGACGACCGGGATATTGAGCAGTTCTTTCTTGGCGACGATGCTGGCATCGGGAAAAATCACGCAGAGCGCAACCGTCTCCCACAGCGATTGGTGATTGCAGGCGATGATGCAGGGGCCAATTGGAATGTTGTCGCGGCCTTGCTCCCTGTAATCCAGCCCCACCACGTATTTCAGCAGAAACACGATGCCGTGCGACCACAATTGGGACACCGCGCGAACCTTTGCGCTGCTCGCATCGAAAACCCACAACAGGGGTATCGCCGGCGACAGCACCAGCGTCCACAGCACCACCAACGCATCGAATGCGACCGATCTCAGATAATGCAACGATAATATCCCTTGAGGCTTCTGCGATTTGCCGGCCCCAAATACAGTACTTTTCGGCCCTTGCATAATTCCGGACGGGCCCAGACGACCGCCTGCCCCAAAGAAAAATCGTTTCGCCGTGGACCGGCCGGCATTGTCTATTTAGGATTGTCGCGTGCCCGCCCTGGAACAGATCACCATCTCCCCCCGCCTCACCTTCGACGCCCTCGTCGCGGGCGATGCAGCCGCGCCGCTGGTGTTGCTGCTGCATGGCTTTGCCGAATCGATGCATTGCTGGCGCGCCCAGGTCACGGCGCTCGGCGATATGGGCTACCGCGCGATTGCGCCGAGCCAGCGCGGTTACTCTCCGGGGGCGCGGCCTAACCCCCGCGAGTTCTCGCACTACCTGATCGACCGCCTGATCGACGATGCGCTGGCCATCGCCGCGGCCTCGGGCTATGGCGACGCGCGCTTTCACCTGGTCGGCCATGACTGGGGCGGCAGCATCGCCTGGGGATTGGCCGACCGTTGCCACGAGCGGCTGGCCTCGCTCACCATTCTTTCGCGGCCCCATCCGAACGCGTTCAATCGCGCGCTGCACATGTCCGACGGCGAACAGGCTAGTCGCTCGCGACACCACAAGGCGTTCCTCGAACCCGACGCCGCCGACATAGTGCTCGCCGACGACGCCAAATGGCTGCGCGATCGGCTCATTGCCAACGGCGTTCCCGCCGAAGCGATCGAACGGCATCTGGCCGTGCTCGGCAACAAGGACGCGATGGAAGCGGCGCTGGCCTGGTACCGCGCGCGCGGCGCGGTCCGCGGGCCGCTCGGTCCGATCCGTGTACCCACGCTCTACGTCTGGGGCGACGCCGACGACACCGTCGGCCGTGTCGCCGCCGAAGGCACCCGCGATTTCGTCGCCGCGCCCTATCAATTCGAAGTCCTGCCCGGCGTCGGGCATTTCGCGGCCGATCAGGCGCCGGAACGGGTCAGCGAGTTATTGCTGGCGCATATCGCAGCGCACCCGGATTGACGAAACCTGTTGCCCGCAAACCGGCCCGGGGTCCGCGCTCACCTTCGCAAATCCGGTCCCGCGCCATCAAGCGCTGGCGGCGAATTCCTGATGCCGGCCAGGCGCGGCGTCGAACAATGCCCTGGTATATTCGTGCTGGGGCGCGGCGAAGACCTCCGCCGTGGTGCCCTGTTCGACAATTACCCCGCGCTGCATGACCGCGATCCGGTCACAGACCTGGGCTGCGACCCGCAAATCGTGGGTGATGAACAGCACCGCCAGATTAAACTTTCGACGCACCTCGTCCAGGAGCTTCAGCACCTGATCCTGCACGGAGACGTCGAGCGCCGACACCGGCTCGTCGCCAATCAGCAATTCAGGCTCCATCGCCAGCGCCCGCGCAATGCAGATCCTTTGGCGCTGGCCGCCGGAGAACTGGTGCGGGAAGCGATCGATCGCGGCCGGCGGCAGGTGCACGATCGCCATCAGGTCGCGCGCACGCTGCAGCGCCTCCTTGCGGCTGACGCCAAAATTCATCGGCCCCTCGATGATCGCCTCACCGACCGTGCGGCGCGGATTGAGCGATCGATATGGATCCTGGAAGATGAACTGAACGCGCCGGCGCATCGGACGAAACTTCGCCTCCCGCATTGCCGCGATATCGATGCCGTCGATCTTGATGCCGCCGCCGGAGGTGTCGACCAGCCGCGCGACGCAACGCGCCACTGTCGACTTGCCTGAACCGGACTCGCCGACAATGCCGAGCGTTTCGCCGCGACGGATCGTCAGCGAGACGTCCTTGACCGCGGCCACGACGCGCGCCTTCGGATTGAACAGCGATCGCTTGCCATAAGTCTTGAAGAGATTCTCGGTCTGCAGGACCACCGGACCGGTCACCGGAGATCGCTTCGGCGGCGTCATGCTCGGCACTGCGCGCAGCAGCATCCTGGTATATTCCTCGCGCGGGGCCCGCAGCACTTCCTCGCAGGGGCCCTGCTCCACGATCCGGCCCATCTGCATCACCACGACGCGATCGGCGATCTCGGAAACGACGCCGAAATCGTGGGTGATGAACAGCACGCCGGTTTTCGTCCGCCCCTGCATTTCCCGTACGAGCTTGAGGATCTGAGCCTGCGTGGTGACGTCGAGCGCCGTGGTCGGCTCGTCGGCAATCAGCAGAGCGGGGTCGAGCACCAGCGCAGCCGCGATCATGATCCGCTGGCGTTGGCCGCCGGACAGCTGGTGCGGATAGGCGTCGATCATCTGTTCAGGGTCCGGCAGATGCACCGCGCGCATGATCTCAAGTACACGCGCGCGCTGCTCCTTCTGGTCGAGCCTGGTGTGGATCTCCAGCACTTCACGGATCTGGTCGCCGACCCGCTCGACCGGATTGAGCGCCGTCATCGGCTCCTGGAACACCATGGCCATGCGGGTGCCGCGGATCGCGCGCAGCTCCGAATCGGATTTTGTGAGGAGTTCATCGCCCTGCAGCCGGATCGAGCCGGACTCGACCCGCATCGCAGCTTTCGGCAACAGGCCCATCACGGCCTGCGCCGTCACCGACTTGCCGGAACCGGATTCGCCGACCACGCAGACGATCTCGTCGGTACCGACGGTGAGGTTGATACCCTGCACGGCGTGCGTCCGGTCGCCTCCCCTGATGGAGACGGAAAGATCGGAGACTTCGAGTACGGTATTGCTCACATCACACCCGCTTCGCCATCTTGGGATCGAGCGTATCGCGCAAGCCGTCGCCGAGAGTGTTGACGGCAAGGATCGTGAGCGCAAGGCACACCCCGGGATAGATGATATTGTGCGGATAAAGGCTGAAGACCTGACGGCCCTCGGCCATGATGTTGCCCCAGGTCGGCACCTCCGGTGGCACGCCGATGCCGAGGAACGACAGGATGGCCTCGATCAGAATGGCCGACGCGCAAATGAACGTGCCCTGCACGATCATGGGCGCGATCGTGTTGGGCAACACGTGCCGCCACAGCAGTTTCGGGGTGGAGGTGCCGAGCGTCACCGCCGCCTCGACATAGGGCTCCTCGCGCACACTGAGCACGATGGAGCGCACGAGCCGGACCACGCCCGGAATCTGCGGAACAGTGATGGCGATGATCACCGTCCACACGCTGGAACGGAACAGCGACACCATGGCGATCGCAAGCAGGATGGCCGGAATGGCCATCAACCCGTCCATGATCCGCATGATGACGGCGTCGAGCATGCGGAAGAAGCCGGCGAGCAGACCGATGAACAGGCCACAGGCGACGCTGATCAGCGCCACCGTGATGCCGACAAAGAGCGAGACGCGCGCGCCATAGACCACGCGACTGTAGACATCACGTCCCAAGCTGTCTGTGCCGAACTTGGTGATCATCTTGATGCGTTCGCCGGTGTCCGTCCGCATCGTGATTTCCGTGCCGGGCACCTTGTTGCGCGCAATCGGGCTGATCGCCGTCGGATCGATGGTTCCGAGCCAGGGCGCGAGCAGCCCCATCAGCAATACGATCGTGATGACGGCAGCGCCGAACACCACGCCCGGGTTGCGCAGCAATTTGCGATACGCGGCGGGCTTGACCGGGCTCGCCGGCAGCACGGGTTCGAGGATCGTCGCGTCGGCCATCAGTAGCGAATCCTGGGATCGAGAACGGTGTAGATCATGTCGACCGACAGGTTGATCATGACGTAGACGAATGAGAACAGCAGGATCACGGCCTGAATCGTCGGGTAGTCGCGCGCCAGCACCGCATCCACCGTGAGCCTGCCAAGGCCGGGGATCGTGAACACGCTCTCGGTAACGACGACGCCGCCGATCAGGAGCGCCACGCCAAGTCCGATCACCGTGACGATCGGAACGGCGGCATTGCGCAGCGCATGACGGAACAGCACCTTTCGCTCGGATTGTCCCTTGGCCCGCGCGGTGCGGATATAGTCTTCCGACAGCACTTCCAGCACGCTGGTGCGCGTCATGCGCGCGATCAGCGCGATATAGATCACCGACAAGGTCACCGACGGCAGGATCAGCCGCTGCACCCAGCCGCCGATCCCCTCCGAGATTCGCTGATAGCCCTGCACCGGCAGCCAGTTCAAATAGACCGCGAACAAATAGATCAGGAGGTAGCCGATCACGAACACGGGCACGGAAAAGCCGAGCACCGAAAAGCCCATGACGATGCGGTCGATCCACGAACCGTGCCGGTGCGCGGCCAGCACGCCGAGCGGAACAGCGACAAACACCGCAATCAGAATCGTGAACAAGGCGAGCGACAAAGTCGGCTCGATGCGTTCGGCAATCAGCGAGGCCACGGTCTTCTTGAAGAAGAAGCTTTCGCCGAAATTACCCGTCAGCACTCTGCCCGACCAGATCACGAACTGCTCGATCATCGGCCGGTCGAGGCCGAGCTGGCTGCGGATCTGCGCCACCTGTTCGGTGGTGGCATTGTCGCCGGCGATGACGGCCGCCGGGTCGGACGGGGTCAGACGCAGCATCAGGAAGATGAAGACCGCAACCACCAGCATCACGGGGATCGTGCCGAGCAATCGCCGGAAGAAGTAGCCATACATAGGTCGATCCCCGAAACCAAGCGGGCGGCGGTAAGCCGCCCGCTTCCTTCACATCACTTGCACATCACTTGGTGACTTCGATGTTCCAATGCACCGGGACCGGCGCCATCAACAGCCCCTTGACGTTCTTGCGAATGGCAATCGGCTGGACATACTCACCGACCGGGATCATGGCCGTGATCTCGATATTACGCTTCTGCACCGCTTCCGCGATCTGTTTCTGCTTTGCCAGATCGGTTGTTCGAGCGAAATCGTCGCGCAGCTTCTCCATTTCCGGGTCGCAGGGCCATCCGAACGAAGCCTTGTCGCACCCCGAATTCACATAGGCGGCAGAGACCGGGTTCATCACGTCGGCCACGACCCAGGCCGTCAGGAAGGCGTTCCAGCCACCGGCGCTCGGTGGATCCTTCTTGGCGCGGCGCGCAACGAGGGTCTGCCAGTCCATCGACTGCATGTCGACCTTGAAGCCGCCTTTCTCCATCAGTGATTTCGCCACTGGCGCGAGGTTGGTCAGAGCCTTCAGGTCGGTGGAGTGCATCAGCAGGACGGGCGTGCCGTCATAGCCCGCTTCCTTCAAGAGCTCCTGCGACTTCTTGGCGTTCGAGTTGAGAATGGCATCCGTTCCATTGGTCGTCCCGAACTGGGTGTCGCAGACGAACAGCGCCTTGCAAGCCTTGATGTAGTTCTCGTCACCGATGGTCGCCATCAGGAAGTCTTCCTGATTGAAGGCGTACCATAGCGCCTGGCGGATTTTCGGGTTGTCGAACGGCTTGTGCAGGTGGTTGGGGCGGAAGACGTACTGCGCCTTGATCTGCGGTACCTGGACGATCGCGATATTGGCATCCTTCTTCAGGGTACCAAGGAGATCATGGCTGGGTTGCTCGATGTAGTCGATCTCACCCTTTTGCAGCGCGTTGACCGCCTGCTGCGCGTCGGAAATGGCGCGCCACTCGACGCGGTCCACCTTGACGACCTTGCCGCCGGCAAGACCCGATGCGGGCTCGGCGCGCGGCTTGTACTTATCGAACTTGACGTAGACGGTCTTGTCGCCCGGCTTCCATTCATCCTTGACGAAGACGAACGGGCCGGAGCCGGTGAAATCCTCGATCTGCTTGTTGGCGTCCGTATCGGCGACGCGCTTGGGCATCATGAACGGCACGTTGGACGAGGGCTTTGACAGGCCGAGCAGCACGAGGCCTGTCGGTTCCTTGAGCTTGATGGTGAAAGTTTTGGCATCGACCGCGTCGATGGAGTCGACGAAGGTCATCATCTTCTGACCGAGCGAGTCCTTGACTGCCCAGCGCTTGATCGAAGCGATGCAGTCTTCCGATGTCACCGGCTTGCCGTCGTGCCACAGCAGTCCGTCGCGCAGCGTGAAGGTGTAACTTTTGCCGTCCGCCGCGGCTTCGTACTTCTCGACCATCTGCGGCTTGATCTCGCCCTTTTCATCCTGCGCGAGAAGCGTGTCGTAAATCATGTAGCCATGGTTGCGGACGATGTAGGCCGTGGTCCAGATCGGATCCAGAATCTTCAGATCCGAGTGCATGACGGCGCGCAAGGTAGTCTGGGCCAACGCTGGCGCCGCCACCGTCATCAGGCTGCCGACGCAAGTCGCAGCCAGAATTGTTTTTCTGAACGCATTCATTCCTTCACCTCCATTGTCGCTCGGCGCCCGAACGCTTTTTCTTGTTCGGGCCCCCTGCCCGGTTTCTGACCGGACTATAGGGTCGATCTTGAGCTTCACAACACCCTTTTGGTCCGACGATACGGATGACGCCGGCGTTCAGGTGGAAGTCGGGATAGCCCTCATCCGCGCCTGGCTTGCGCTGGCCGCTGGACGGCCCTATCCGGCTCCGCCAGCACGCCTTCACAAATATCTACAATCAAGAATGATGCCAGAATTCCCATTCCCCGATCCGCTGCGGCGAAAGTCTGACGGCGGGATATTTTCCCTTTACAAAATCCCTGCCGGTCCCTCTCGTACGGACCGATCGGCACCGAGCCCAAACATTCCGGCCGAACCGGGAGAATCCAGATGAATCCTGCCAACCTTCCCTTTGATTCCGAGACCATGCTGCAGGGGCTGCGGACCTGGGTCGAATGCGAAAGCCCCACCTGGGACGCCGGCGCGGTCGACCGCATGCTTGATCTTGCAGCGCGGGAGATGGCCATCATGGGTGCGACCATCGAACGCATCGCCGGGCGGCAGGGCTTTGCCGGCTGCGTCCGCGCGCGCTTTCCCCACCCGAAGCAGGGCGAACCCGGCATCCTGATCGCCGGCCATCTCGATACCGTCCATCCCGTCGGCACGCTGCAAAAGCTGGCGTGGCGGCGCGAGGGCAACAAATGCTACGGCCCGGGCATATTCGACATGAAGGGCGGCAACTACCTCAGCCTGGAGGCAATCCGGCAATTGGCGCGCGCCTCGTTCACGACGCCGCTGCCGATCACGGTACTGTTCACGCCGGACGAAGAGGTCGGCACGCCATCGACCCGCGACATCATCGAGGCCGAAGCCGCCCGCAACAAATACGTGCTGGTGCCGGAGCCGGGTCGTCCCAACAACGGCGTCGTCACCGGACGATATGCGATTGCCCGGTTCAATCTCGAAGCGATCGGCAAGCCGAGCCATGCCGGCGCCACGCTCTCATCCGGCCGTTCCGCGATCCGCGAGATGGCACGCCAGATTATCGCCATCGATGCCATGACGACTGAAGATTGCACTTTTTCGGTCGGCATCGTGCATGGTGGCCAGTGGGTGAACTGCGTCGCCACCACCTGCACCGGCGAGGCGCTCAGCATGGCCAAGCGGCAGGCAGATCTCGATCGCGGCGTCGAGCGCATGCTCGCGCTTTCCGGGACCAGCAATGACGTCACGTTCAAGGTCACCCGTGGCGTGACCCGGCCGGTGTGGGAGCCTGACGCCGGCACGATGGCGCTCTACGAACAGGCGCGCAACGTGGCCCGCAGCCTGGGCGTCGAGCTGCCGCACGCCAGCGCCGGCGGCGGCTCCGACGGCAACTTTACTGGCGCGATGGGTATCCCAACCCTCGATGGCCTGGGCGTTCGCGGTGCCGACGCGCATACGCTCAACGAACATATCGAAGTCGACAGTCTCGCCGAGCGTGGCCGCTTGATGGCGGGGTTGCTGGCGACATTGACGTGAGTGCCAGGCATCTCTCCCCATCATTGCCTGCGGCAAACGCAGAGCGTTTGCGCATGGGAGCAACGCTCCCAGGCAATGCCTAACGGCGCAAGCCGCTGCATGGATTGCTTCCGCCTTCGCTCGTTGAGCTACGGCGGACAGGTCGCTTCGCTCGCAATGACGCATGGGGCGGCATGCAAAACGGAATTGCTCCACGGCTTGCGCTTGGCGCAATGACACGCTTAACGTCCCCCAACGAGTGCACCGGTGAGAAAACTTGATGACCCGCATTGCCGTTGGTGCCTTTCTGCACGAGACCAACACGTTCGCGCCGACCAAGGCGACCTATGACGATTTCGTTCATGGTGGCGGATGGCCGTCGATGGCGCATGGCGCCGACGTGCTCAAGGTGATGCGCAAGGTCAATATTGGCCTTGCCGGCTTTGTCGAAGCCGCCGAGGCCAATGGCTGGGAGCTGGTGCCGACGATCTCGGCGGCCGCTGTTCCATCAGCCCATGTCACCAAGGATGCCTTCGAACGCATCATGAAGGAAATGGTCGACGGCATCGCAGCGGCCGCACCGATCGATGCCGTCTATCTCGACCTGCACGGCGCCATGGTCACTGAACATTACGACGACGGCGAAGGCGAAACGCTTGCCCGGGTGCGCAAGGTGATCGGCAAGGACCTGCCGCTGGTCGTCAGCCTCGACCTCCATGCCAACGTCTCGCCCGAGATGATGGAACATGCGGATGCGCTCATCGCCTACCGCACCTACCCTCACGTCGACATGGCCGACACCGGCCGGGCCTGTGCAAAGCATCTGGCGCTGATGCTCAAGACAAAGGCGCGTTACGCAAAAGCCTTCCGGCAATTGCCGTTCCTGATTCCGATCAGCTGGCAATGCACCAACGACCAGCCGACCAAAGGCATCTATGAAAAACTGGCGGCGCTGGAGAGCGCTTCAGTTCCGACGCTGTCATTCGCGCCCGGATTTCCGGCCGCCGATTTCAGGGATTGTGGCCCCAGCGTATTCGCCTACGGCGCGACGCAGGCCGATGCGGATGCCGCCGCCGACCAAGTCGTAGCGCTGGTCGAGAGTCACGAGGACGATTTCGACGGCCGTATCTATTCGCCCGACGACGGCGTGCGCCACGCCATGGAATTGGCCAAGAACGCCAGCAAGCCGATCGTCATCGCCGACACCCAGGACAATCCCGGCGCCGGCGGCGATTCCGACACGACAGGAATGCTGCGGGCGCTGGTCCGCAACAAGGCGACGCGAGCGGCGACCGGCGTGATCTATGATCCGGAGTCAGCCAAGGCCGCGCATGCCGCGGGCGTCGGCGCGACCGTGACGCTTTCGCTCGGCGGCAAGTCCGGCATCCCGGGCGACGCGCCGTATCAGGAAACGTTCGTCGTCGAAAAACTGTCGGACGGCAAGTTCGTGGCGTCCGGCCCCTATTATGGCGGCCGCGACATGGAGATGGGACCGTCGGCGTGCCTGCGCATCGGCGATGTCCGTGTGGTCGTGAGTTCCTACAAGGCGCAACTCGCCGACCAGGCGATGTACCGCTATGTCGGGATCGAACCGACCGAACAGGCGATCCTGGTCAACAAGAGTTCGGTGCACTTCCGCGCCGACTTTGAGTCGATCGCCGAAAAACTGCTGATCTGCGCCGCGCCCGGCGCGATGCCGGCCGATACCGCCGCCCTGCCCTGGACGCGGCTGCGTCCGGGTATCCGCATCAAGCCGAACGGCCCTGCTTTTGCGACTCCAGCCAAATCTCGTTCAACCGTAACCGGATAAACAGACATGCCCACCATCGAACGCATCGACGGCTATGCCGAAGAACTCACCGCTATCAGGCGCGATCTTCATGCCCATCCCGAGATCGGCTTCGAGGAGGTCCGCACCTCAGGCATCGTCGCCGACAAGCTGACGCAATGGGGCATCGAGGTGCATCGCGGCCTTGGCGGCACCGGCGTCGTCGGCGTGCTCAAGGGCAAGGGCAACAGCGGCATGAAAATCGGCCTGCGCGCCGACATGGACGCGCTGCCGATGGAAGAGAACACCAATCTGCGCTGGCGCTCGACCATTCCCGGCCGCTTCCACGGCTGCGGCCATGACGGCCACACCACCATGCTGCTCGGCACCGCGCGCTATCTCGCCGAGACCAAAAACTTCGACGGCACCGTGCATTTCATCTTCCAGCCCGCCGAAGAAGGTCTCGGCGGCGCTCGCGCGATGATCAAGGACGGCCTGTTCCAGAAATTTCCCTGCGACGAGGTCTACGGCCTGCACAACGCGCCTGACCTGAACCACGGCGAGATCGCGATCCTGCCGGGCCCGGCGATGGCGGGCGCCGATTTCTTCGACATCACGATCGACGGCTACGGCGCCCATGGCGCGATGCCGGAACGCTCCAAGGATGCCGTGATCATCGCGACCACGCTGGCGCAGGCGCTGCAGACCGTCGTCAGCCGCAACGTCCCTCCGCATCACCCGGCGGTGCTGTCGATCACGCAGATCCATGCCGGCTCGGCCTACAACGTCATTCCCGGCCAGGCCAAGCTGTGCGGCACCGTCCGCGCTTTCGATGACGGCGTGCGCGCACTGATCCGCGAGCGCATGCGCGCGATCTGCGCCGGCATCGCTGCGGCGTTCCAGTGCGAGATCACTGCCGACATCCGCGACACCTTCAGCGTGCTGGTGAACCAGGAAGAGCAGTCGCGGATCGTTGAGGCGGTGGCGCGTACGGTGGTCGATCCGGACAAGGTGATCACCCGCACCGAGCCGAAAATGGGCAGCGAGGATTTCGCCGACATGATGCAGGCGGTGCCCGGCGCCTATTTCTGGGTCGGCCATGAAGGCTCGGTGCCGGTGCACAATCCCGGTTACGTCCTCGACGACAAGATCCTGCCGATCGGCGCCAGCATGTTCGCGCGCATCATCGAGACCCGTATGCCAGTAGGTTAGGTGGTCATGCATAAAACCAAAAAAGAAGAAGAGGTCACGTCGCTGCACGATCTCAGCGCCGTCGACCTTCTCGCCGGCTATCGCGCCAAGCAGTTCTCACCGTCCGAAGTGCTGGAGGAAGTGCTGGCGCATGTCGCGGCGTGGGAGCCGCACATCAAGGCGCTCTATTTGCTCGACCCCGAGGGCGCGCGCACCGTCGCCAAGGCCTCGACCGAACGCTGGCAGAAGGGCGAGCCTGTCGGCACGCTCGACGGCGTGCCGGTGACCATCAAGGACAATATCGCCACCAAGGACCAGCCGGTGCCGCTCGGCGCCGCCAGCGTCAAGCTGGTGCCTTCACCGAAGGACGCGCCGCCCGCCGCACGGCTGCGCGAAGCCGGCTCCATCATCTTCTCCAAGACGACGATGCCGGATTACGGCATGCTGTCGTCGGGCCTTTCGAGCTTCCATCCCCTCACCCGCAATCCCTGGGACCTCAGCAAGAACCCCGGCGGATCCTCTTCCGGCGCCGGCGCCACCGGCGCGGCCGGTTACGGTCCGCTGCATCTCGGAACGGATATCGGCGGCTCTGTGCGGCTGCCGGCCTGCTGGTGCGGCCTGGTCGGGCTGAAGCCCAGCCTCGGGCGCGTTCCGATGGAGCCGTTCTATGTCGGCCGCGTCGCGGGGCCGATGACCCGCACCGTCGACGATGCGGCGCTGATGATGAGCGTGCTGTCGCGGCCGGACCGGCGCGACGGCATGAGCCTGCCCGCGCATGAGATCAACTGGAAGGGGCTCGACAAATCGCCGCGCAAAGTGCGGATCGGGTTGATGCTCGATGCCGGCACCGGTCAGCCGCTGGAGAAGGAAGTGCGCGAGGTCGCAGTCAAGGCCGCCAAGGCGTTCGAATCCGCCGGCGCGGTCGTTACCGAAATCGACGGCATATTGACGCGTGAGATGCTCGACGGGATCGACAATTTCTTTCGCGCGCGAAGCTGGGACGATATTTCCAGGCTGACGCCGGAGGAGCGCGCCAAGACGTTGCCTTACATCCTTCAATGGGCAGAGGCCGGCGCGAAGCTCTCAGGCCTTGATGTCATCAGGGGCTTCAACGCCACCATGGCGATCCGCACCGCCGCGGCAAAACTGTTCTGCGATCTCGATTACGTAGTTTCTCCGGTGTCGCCGGTGGTGAACTTCCCGGCCGAGTTCGCCTCCCCGGTCAACGATCCCACGAAACCGTTCGAGCACATCGCCTATACCGTGCCGTGGAATATGTCGGAGAACCCGGCCGTCTCGATCAATGGCGGCTACGACAAGAAGGGCTTTCCGATCGGCGTGCAGATCGTCGGCCGGCGGTTCGACGATCTCGGCGTGCTCGGCATGGCCAAGGCGTTCGAAGGCCTGCGCGGCCCGCAAAAGCCGTGGCCGGCCCCGCCGAAGAAGTAGTTTTCTCCGTCATTCCGGGGCGTTGCGCAGCAACGAGCCCGGAATCTCGAGATTCCGGGTTCGCCGCTTTGCGACGCCCCGGAATGACGGGTACAAATCACCAAACAAAGATACAGCAGAGGAAACCCCATGGCGTATGAGACCATCAAGTACGAGGTCGCCGAGCAGATTCTCACCATCACCTTGAACCGGCCCGACAAGCTCAACGCCTTCAACGGCACCATGCAGCAGGAATTGATCGACGCGTTCGACGCGGCCGACAAGGACGACAATGTCAGGGCCATCATCGTGACCGGCGCGGGGCGCGGGTTCTGCGCCGGCGCTGATCTGTCCTCCGGCGCCAACACCTTCGACCGCGACGCGCGGCGCGGGCCGGTGAAGCGGCTGGCCGACGGCACGGTGGATTACAGCGATCCGCAGGTGCGCGACGGCGGCGGACAGGTGACGCTGCGCATCTTCAAATGCTTAAAACCCGTGATCGCGGCGGTGAACGGCCCGGCGGTCGGCATCGGCGTCACCATGCAGCTCGCGATGGACATCCGCATTGCGAGCGAAGCCGCGCGCTTCGGTTTTGTGTTCTCCCAACGCGGCATCGTGCCCGAGGCTGCCTCAAGCTGGTTCCTGCCGCGCCTCGTCGGCATCGCCCAGGCGCTGGAGTGGTGCTACACCGGTCGCGTCTTCCCGGCGCAGGAAGCCCTCGCCGGCCGCCTCGTCAGCAAGGTGGTGCCGCCGGATGATTTGCTGCCGACCGCCCGCGCGCTCGCCAAGGAAATCGCCGCCAAGACCGCGCCGGTCTCGGTGGCGCTGATCCGCCAGATGATGTGGCGCATGATGGGCGCCGACGATCCGATGGAAGCGCACAAGGTCGACAGCCGCGGCATCTACGCCCGCGGCCGCTCTGATGACGTCAGGGAAGGCGTGGTGTCGTTTTTGGAAAAGCGCCCGGCGCAATTCAAGAACAAGGTTTCATCAGATATGCCCGACTACTACCCGTGGTGGGACGAGCGGGAGTATAAGTGACGGCGAAGCCGTCATCCCGGGGCGATGCGAAGCATCGAACCCGGGATCTCGAGATTCCGGGTTCGATGCTCTGCATCGCCCCGGAATGACGGACGATGGAAATGCCCGAAAATAATGACGGTGTCATCCTGCTGCACGGCATCAGCAGGACGGCCCTGTCATTCCGGAAAATGCAGACCGCGCTCGAGGCCGCCGGCTTCGCCACGCTGAACATCGACTATCCCAGCCGCCATCACGCGCTCGAACCGTTGGCTGAGCATATCCATCCCGCCGTCACACACTTAGCCGCTGGGATCGCAGGCCAGCTTCATTTCGTCGGCCATTCGATGGGCGGCTTGCTCGCCCGCGTCTACATTTCCAGATATCGGCCGCAGCATTTGGGCCGCGTGGTGATGCTCGGTACGCCCAATGGCGGTAGCGAGATCGCCGATCGCCTGAAGAACGTGTCGCTCTACCGCGCCTGGTTCGGGCCCGCCAGTGAGCAACTCGTGACCCGGCGCGATGCCGCAACCGGCGCATTGTTTCCGCCGGTCGATTACCCTGTCGGCATCATCGCGGGAAACCGGTCGCTCGATCCGACCGCTGCGCTGTTCCTGCAAAAGCCGCATGACGGCCCGGTGTCGGTGGAGAACACCAAGCTCGACGGGATGACCGACCACATCGTGATAGGCACGGCGCATCCCTGGCTGCCAAGGAATAATGCGGCGATTGCGCAGACGATTGCGTTTCTGAGGGATGGCAGGTTTGGCAGACAAGAGAGCGGATGAGAAGGAGCCAACTCTCCTCACGTCGTCCCGGCCTTGAGCCGGGACCCATAGCCACCGGCTTTAGTTTTGCGAAGAGCGTCTGCCACTTTGCTTCCTCGCTACATCACGCGGTATGGGTCCCGGCTCAAGGCCGGGACGACAAGGTCACCCCATCGTCAGCGCCACGCGGCCGATGGCCTTGCGGTCGATCAACAGCCGCATCGCGCGGGCGTAGTCTTCCAGCGGCAGGCGGTGGGAGATGTTGGGGCGGATTTTTCCGGCTTCCGCCCACTCCGTCAGCACTTTGATCCTGACCTCGCCGAGCGCGGGATTTTTCCGCACCGCTTCGCCGGCGCGCACGCCGAGCACGCTGGCGCCCTTGATCATCAGGAGATTGGTTTTGGCGAGCCCGATGCCGCCGGTGAATCCGATGATCAAGAGGCGCGCGCCCCAGTTGATGCAGCGCATCGAGTTCTCGAACACCTCGCCGCCGACGGGGTCAAACACGACATCCGCGCCGCGCCCGTCGGTGATGCGCTTGACCGCGTCGCGAAACGGTTCCTGGTCATAGCGCACGAGATGATCGGCGCCCCTCGCCCTGGCGATCGCAAGTTTCTCGTCGCTTGATGCGGTCGCGATCACGGTGGCCCCCAGCAGCTTGCCGATCTCGACCGCCGCTAGTCCCACGCCGCCACCGGCGCCATGCACGAGCAGCACTTCACCCGGCTGAAGCTGCCCGCGATCGATCAGCGCGTGATAGGCCGTGCCGTGGCCGGCCAGGAACGTCGCGCCCTCCGCATAGTCGAAGGTCGAGGGCAGCGGCACGAGTTGCGACGGCGTGGCCACGGCCTCGTCGCAATAGGCGCCGTGACGCATCTTGACGATCACCTTGTCGCCGACCTTGACACCCGTCGCATCGTTCACCTCGACGACATCGCCGGCGGCTTCAACGCCGGGCGTGAACGGCAATGGCGGTTTGAGCTGGTATTGACCCGCCGCCATCAATATGTCCGGAAAATTGATCCCGGCGGCGCGGATCGCAACACGCACCTGCCCTGGCGCCAACGGTGCACTGTCAACGGTTTCCAAGCGCAGGCTTTCGGGCGGGCCGAGTTCGCGGCAGACGACGGCTTTCGGCATCAGGCAGCCTTCTCTTGCAGCCGCTGCACAGCTTCGCGGATCAGCGGCATGCGGTCGTTGCCAAAATACATGTCGGTCTTGCCGACGAAGATGGTCGGCGATCCAAAGCCGCCCCGCGCCATCACCTCATCGGTGTTGGCCTTGAGCTGGTCCTTGATCGCCTGCTCGCCAATGCCGGCAAAGAACTTGACGTGATCGACGCCGACGCTCTTGCAGACTTCCGTCAATACCGAGTCCTGCGAAATGTCCTTGTCGCCGCCCCAATAGGTCTCGAACACGGCGCGCGCGAACGGCACCATGTGCCTTTCAGATTCTTTGCCCAGCCAGATGCAGCCGCGCATCGCCTTGACGCTGTTCACCGGAAACACCGTCGGCGGCATCTTGATCGCAAGCCCCGCGGAGCGCGCCCAGTCGGCAATATCCTTTTTCATGTAACGCGCCTTCAGCGGCACCGGCGTTTCGCGCTGGGCGTAAACGCTGGGATTGACCGTGTTGAAGATGCCGCCGACCAGGATCGGCCGCCACGAAATCTCGACGCCGAGCTCTTTTGCAAGCGGCTGGATGTTGTGGAAGGCGAGATAGGTCCAGGGACTGGAACAGTCGAAGAAGAATTCGATCATGGCATTTCCTTTTTGTGTTTCTAGGCCGTCATACAAGCGAAGCAATCCATCGCACGGCATAACGGATGGATGGATTGCTTCGTCGCTTCGCTCCTCGCAATGACGGCGCGGCTGGTTCTTACTTCCGCCCGGCCATTTCCTTTGCCTTCTGGCCAAACATGTTCCTGCGCGCTTCCTCGTCGAATGGTTCTTTCACGAACTTGCCGATCGCCAATCCCGCCTGCACCTGCGGCCGGGCGCGCACGACGGCGTACCAGCGCTTGATGTTGGGATAATCGTCGAGCGTAAAGCCCTGTGCCTTGTGGGTCATGGTCCAGGGGAAGCAGGCGATGTCGGCGATCGAATATTCAGCGCCGGCGATATAGGCCCCGGTCTTGCCGAGCTGCGTGTCAAGCACGCGATAGAGCCGCGCGGCTTCATCCCGGTAGCGCTCGATGGCGTATGGGATTTTTTCCTGCGCATAAAGCGCAAAATGGCCGTGCTGGCCGAGCATGGGCCCGAGCCCACTCATCTGCCACATCACCCACTGCACCGCGTGGGAGCGGCCGCGCATGTCCGCAGGGAGAAAACGGCCGGTCTTTTCCGCGAGATAGATCAGGATCGCGCCCGTCTCGAACACCGAGAACGGCGCGCCGCCGTCGGCCGGCGCATGGTCGACGATGGCCGGAATGCGGTTGTTGGGACTGATCGCCAAAAATTCCGGCCTGAACTGCTCGCCGGCGCGGATGTTGACCGGGATCACGGTATAGGGGAGCCCGAGTTCCTCCAGCATGATCGAGATTTTCCAGCCATTCGGCGTCGGCGCGTAGTGCAGGTCGATCATGGTTTCCCCAGCCTCCGGGATTTTCGAATTATTCCCGGTAAAGGCGACTTTTGTTGTTCTGTACTGACATCATAAGACATGGCAGACAGGCGCTCAATCAGAACCACTCGGGAGGCTCCCATGCTGTTTCCAACGACGATCGCAGGCTCACTTCCCAAGCCGGAATGGCTGGCCGAGCCGAACACGCTATGGGCGCCCTGGAAATCCAAGGGCGATGAACTCGCCCGCGCCAAGCGCGACGCCACCATGCTGGCGGTGAAGTTGCAGGAGGACTCCGGGGTCGATATCGTCACCGAGGGCGAGCAGGCCCGTCAGCATTTCGTCCACGGCTTTCTGGAAAAGGTCGACGGCATCGATTTCGCCCACAAGGTCGAAATGGGCATCCGCAAAGACCGCTACAAGGCAATGGTGCCGCAGGTGGTGGCGCCGCTGACGCTCAGGGGCCGCGTCCACGCCGATGAGGCCCGCGTCGCCCGCGCCCACACCAAACACAAGCTGAAATTCACTTTGCCCGGCCCGATGACCATCATCGACACCGTGGCGGACGGCCATTATGGCGACCGCGTCAAGATGGCATTCGCCTTCGCCGAACTATTGAACGAGGAAGCCAAGGCGTTGCAGGCCGACGGCGTCGATATCATCCAGTTCGACGAGCCCGCCTTTAACGTGTTCATGGACGAGGTTTCGGACTGGGGCATCAAGGCGCTGGAGCGCGCCGCGCAGGGGCTGACCTGCGCCACCGCCGTGCACATCTGCTACGGCTACGGCATCAAGGCCAACACCGACTGGAAGGAAACCCTGGGCAGTGAGTGGCGGCAGTACGAGGAGATTTTCCCGGCGATCGCCAAAAGCTCGATCCAGCAGGTCGCGATCGAGTGCCGCAATTCCAAGGTGCCGCTGGACTTGCTGGCGCTGTTGACCGGCAAGATCGTCCAGGCCGGCGTGATCGACGTCGCCAGCGACACGGTCGAGACCGCAGAAGACGTCGTCAAGGTGATCGACGCGGTGTCGAAATTCGTGCCGAAGGCCAACATCGTCGCGACGACGAACTGCGGCATGGCGCCGATGCGCCGGGATATCGCGGAGGCGAAGCTGGCGGCGCTGGGGGCTGGCGCGAAGCTGGCACGGCAGCAGTTGGGGTGAGCAGCGCTCCCAACCACCGTCATGGCCGGGCTTGACCCGGCCATCCACGTCTTTCTTTGATGAGCAAGGACGTGGATGCCGGCACAAGGCCGGGCATGACGAAGGATAGAGTCCGGCTCAAGCCGTCAATTCACCCGCACTCGGATGCAACACCGGCCGATACCCCGCGCCCAATGCACGCAGCGTCGACGGCGGCGTCAGCAGCATCGCGTTCTCGATCGCATGGCCCGCCTGTCGATAGCCTGCCATCAACCATTGCAGCCCCCTGCCCTGCATGATCAGAAAACTCTCCGCCCCCGCCTGCACCATCGCGCCATCAGGCAGCTTCTCGACCGGCATCGGCAATGGATGCAGCCGCTTCTTGCCTTTCTCCAGCCGCTCCCGATGCAGCACAGCGTCAATATCTCGCGCGAGGACATCGGCGGCGCCATTACCCTCTTCCCACGCCGCGCGAAAACGGTTGGCGTCGTCGCGGCGGCAGAAGAAACAGGGGCGATGGCCGGCCGCGAACGCGGTCGCTTCATCGAGGAAGAACAGTTCGGTCCAGCTGCGCGTGCCCATCACCTTGCGTCGCCATCCCCTGAACTCGCAGACACAGGTGATCCACGCCGGGCTCGCCCAGCGCTTTTTCAGCAGCGTTTTCGTTGCGGGATCATGGATGATGCCGCGGTTGCCGGTGAACAGGCCGCGGTGCGGATCGGCGACGATGTCGCCTGAGGGCGTGACGCGGTTTTGCAGCGGCATGGGTTTGCCCGGCTAGTTGCCTCGGGCGTCATTGCGAGGAGCGTCAGCGACAAAGCAATCCACACTTTCTTTGCCGCACGATGGATTGCTTCGCTGCGCTCGCAATGACGGCCGAGGAATTACCCCGCGCCGTCGCGGATCGGCGGCTGGAACGACAGCGCGGTGTCCCAGGGAAAGTGAATCCAGGTGTCCTGCGACACTTCGGTAATGAAGGTATCGACCAGCGGCTTGCCCTGTGGCTTGGCGTAGACAGCTGCGAAATGCGCCTCCGGCATCATCGAACGCACCAGCCGCCCGGTCTTGCCGGTATCGACGAGGTCGTCGACGATCAGCAGCCCCTTGCCGGTACCGCCGCCGAGTTTTGCCACATCAGCCGAAACGCCCTTCAGAGCCTTCAGGTCGCCCTGTCTGGTGTGGTCGTAGCTCGCAATGCAGACGGTATCGATGATGCGAATGCCGAGTTCGCGCGCAACGATGGCGGCCGGCACCAGCCCACCACGGGTAATCGCAATGATGGCATGAAACGGCCCGACCTCGTTGAGCCGCCAGGTCAACGCCCGGCAATCCCGGTGGAATTGATCCCACGACACCGGAAAGGCCTTCTCCGGCGGAGTGACTTTTTCACTGGTCATGACTTCGCTCCAAAACGATTGGCCACCTTGATCTCCTCAACTATAGCGACTTTGCCATCTCGCTGGTCGCCGACCAGCCCAGTTGCGCGTAGAGCGGCCGTCCCATCTTGGTGGCGTGCAGTATCGCGAACGCCACGCCTCGGCTGGCGAATTCCTGGTCCGCCCGGTCCATCAGCGCCTTGGCAATTCCCCGTTTGCGATGCGACGGCTCGACAAACACATTGAGCACGTAGCCGCGCCTGTCCTGCGTCGGATGGGAGGGGCCCGGCGGCCACTCGATGGTCATCAGCCCGATTCCTGCGATAGGCTTGCCGTGTTCCTCGACGATATAGCCGAAATACGATCCGTCACCGAGGTGCTTGGCCAGCCAGGGTCGAAAATGCGCGGTCTGACTCTCCAAAATCGCTTCGGTCCTGCCCGGCGCGTCGGATTCGCGGAACATCTGTTCGCGGTGCCGGCACACCAGTTCGAGATCGTCTGATCGGATTGGCCTGGTCGAAATCATCGGTGCTATCGCGGCGTGTTCAAACCCGCCAGCATCTCCTTCACCGCAGCCATCGCGGCGGCGAGCTTGTCGGGATCGCGCGAGCGGACCACAAGATTGGTGTTCGGCTTCTTGTCTTCGTCCTGGAACGGATAGCTGCCGATGATGGTGTCGGGATGGGCACTCGCGATCGCGCGCAAGGGGCCGCCGATGTCGCCTTCCCGCGCATTCGCCCGGACCGAATCCGACAGCATCCGCACGCCCGATTTCAGCTTCGGCGCGACGATGTCCATCATCGCTTGCATGATGGTGGGAATACCGGCCATCACGATGACGTTGCCGAGCTTGAAGCCGGGGGCCAGGATGGTGGCGCTCTGGATCAGTTCGGCGCCATCGGGGACACGGGCCATGCGCAAGCGCGCCTCGTTCAGATCCTGTTCGGTCCAGCGCTCGCGGAATCGGGCCACCACTTCGGGGTGATGATCGATGCCGACGCCGAACGCCTTGGCGACGCTGTCGGCAGTGATGTCGTCATGGGTCGGCCCGATGCCACCGGTGGTAAAGACGTAATCGTAGCGCTTTCGCAGTGCATCAAGGGCGGCGATGATGTCGGCCTCCTCGTCGGCAACGACGCGGACTTCCTTGAGGTCGATCCCGATATTGGTCAGGTACTCGGCGATAAAGCCGATGTTCTTGTCCTTGGTCCGGCCGGACAGGATCTCGTCACCAATGACCAGAATACCCGCTGTGACGATCTCACTCATTTCCAATCCTCGTCTTATCCCCTGACCTTGCGCATCCAACGCATTGAAGTCACGGGGCTTTGCTGCCGAAATAAGCACCCGGAAGCCGATTTTTGAGGCAGCACGGGGAAACAACCCCATACCAAATGCCCCAGCCCATGCATATCGCGCTGGCCCGGCCCTTGCTACCATCCCGTGAAGTCATGCACTGTGTCGCATGGCTTCGAAAGATAGTCAGGATTTATGGCAGTCGCGTTTGATGAAATGAATGGCCCCGGCGGGGACCTCCGGCCCGCCTACCAGGAACTCTCCCGCTGGTTGAAGGAGACGCCTCCGGACGCCCTTGAATATCGCCGCCAGGAAGCGGAGTTGCTGTTCCGCCGGATCGGCATCACCTTCGCCGTCTATGGCGACGCCGAAGCCCAGGAACGGCTGATCCCCTTCGATGTGATCCCCCGGATCATGTCGGCCAAGGAATGGACGCTGCTGGAAAAGGGCCTGAAGCAGCGGGTCCGCGCCCTCAACATGTTCCTGCGCGACATCTATCACGGCCGCGACATCCTGCGCGCCAATATCATCCCCGACGACCTGATTTTCCAGAATCCGGTCTTCCGCCCCGAGATGAATGGCCAGGACGTCCCCCACGACGTCTACGTCCATATCGCCGGGATCGACATCGTCCGGGTCGACGCCGATAATTTCATCGTGCTGGAGGACAATGCGCGGACCCCGTCCGGCGTGTCCTACATGCTGGAAAACCGCGAAATCATGATGCGGCTGTTTCCGGACCTGTTCGCCCGCCACCGCGTCGCACCGGTGGAAAAATACCCCGACGAATTGCTGTCGGCGCTGCGCTCGGTGGCGCCGCTCTCCGCGTCCGCTGAGCCTGTGGTCGCGCTGATGACGCCCGGCGTCTACAACTCGGCCTATTACGAGCACTCGTTCCTGGCCGACAAGCTCGGCATCGAGCTGGTCGAGGGCCGCGACCTCATCGTCAAGAACGACGAGGTGTTCATGCGCACCACCGAGGGCCTCAAACGCGTCGATGTGATCTACCGCCGCGTCGACGACGACTTCCTGGATCCCCTGACCTTCCGCCCGGATTCCGCGCTCGGCGTGCCAGGGCTGATGTCGGCCTATGCGGCCGGCAACGTCACGCTGGCCAACGCGGTCGGCACCGGCATCGC
The DNA here is from genome assembly GCF_018130125.1 of Bradyrhizobium sp. AUGA SZCCT0177. NCBI lineage: Bacteria > Pseudomonadati > Pseudomonadota > Alphaproteobacteria > Hyphomicrobiales > Nitrobacteraceae > Bradyrhizobium > Bradyrhizobium sp. AUGA SZCCT0177. The sequence goes on from NZ_JAFCMA010000016.1 coordinate 56,963, forward strand.
CGACGACAAGGCGGTTTATTCCTACATGCCTGACATCGTGAAATTCTATCTCGGCGAAGAGCCGATCCTGAAGAACGTGCCGACCTGGCGCTGCCGCGAGCCGAAGGACCTCGCCTACGTGCTCGACAATCTCGGCGATCTCGTGGTCAAGGAAGTGCACGGCTCGGGCGGCTACGGCATGCTGATCGGCCCCGCCGCCACCAAGGCGACCATCGAGGCGTTCCGCGACAAGCTCAAGCGCGAGCCGGAGGGTTTTATCGCGCAGCCGACGCTGGCGCTGTCGACCTGCCCAACCTGCACCGCGTCGGGCCTCGCGCCGCGCCATGTCGACCTCCGGCCGTTCGTGCTGACCGGGCGCGATCACGTCACCATCGTGCCGGGCGGGCTGACCCGCGTGGCGCTGAAGGAAGGCTCCCTGGTGGTCAATTCGAGCCAGGGCGGCGGCACCAAGGACACCTGGATTCTGGACGAATAGAGATGCTGTCGCGCACCGCCGAAAACCTGTACTGGCTGGCCCGCTATGTCGAGCGCGCGGAATATCTCGCGCGCACCATCGACGCGACCTTGCGCGTGACCGCCCTTCCCGCCGCCTATATCGGCAAGACCAATGAATGGGATTCCGCGCTGTTGACCGCCGGCGTCAGCGCCAGCTTCTACGAAGCCTATCAGGAAGCCAACGAACAGAACGTCGTCGAGTACCTGGCGTTCTCGCCGTCCAACCCCTCCTCGATCAAGAATTGCATCGAGGCCGCCCGGCTCAATTCCCGCTCGGTGCGCACGGCACTGACGAGTGAGATGTGGGACACCATCAACTCGGCCTGGATCGAGCTGCAGGAGGTCTGGGGTAAAGGCACGTCGAGCCGGGAAGAGCTGGCGAGATTCCTGCGCTTCGTGCAGGAGACCTCGCTGCGCTTCGACGGTTCCGCTTACCGGACCATGCTGCGCAACGACGCCTACTGGTTCTCGCGCCTCGGGCTGCATCTGGAGCGCGCCGACAACACCGCCCGCATTCTCGACGTGAAATATCACGTGCTGCTGCCCGAGGAGGAACATGTCGGCGGTCCGCTGGATTATTACCAGTGGACCTCGATCCTGCGCTCGGTGTCGGCGCTGACGGCCTATCACTGGGTCTACCGCGAGACGCTGAAACCCTGGCTGATCGCTGATTTGCTGATCCTCAACGACACGCTGCCGCGCTCGCTGGCGAGCTGCTACAGCAATCTGGTGCGGAACCTCGACCAGATCGGCGTCGCCTATGGCCGCCAGGGCGCCTCCCAGCGCCACGCCCGCGGCGTCCGCAACCGGCTTGAACACAGCCATATGGACGATATCTTCCAGCATGGCGTCCATGAATTCATCCAGGAATTCATTGCGGACAACGCTCGGCTGGGTGAGATCATCACCAAGCAATATCTGATATGATGTACGTCATTCCGGGATGGTCCGAAGGACCAGACCCGGAATCTCGAGATTCCGGGTTCGATGCTGCGCATCACCCCGGAATGACAACGCAGAAAAGTAACGGTCTGCCATGCGCCTGCGAATTGCCCATACCACCAGCTATCGCTACGAGCCCCCCGCCTCTGGCGTGATCCAGATCCTGCGGATGACGCCCGGCAGCCATGACGGGCAGTATGTCGCCGAGTGGCAGATCGACGTTTCTACCGATTCCCGGCTCGACATGCACCAGGACGCGTTCGGCAATGTCACGCATGTACTGACTCACGGGCCGCTCGCCGACCTCACCATCAATGTCGAGGGCCTGATCGAGACCCACGACACCGGCGGCGTGCTGCGCGGCACCGACGAGCGTTTCCCGCCAAGCCTGTTCCTGCGCCCCACCGCGCTCACCGAAGTGAATCCGGCGATGGCGACCTTTGCCCGCGAGATGCGCTCCGAATCGGGCGACGACGTGCTCGGCTTCCTGCATGCGCTGATGGTGCAGATCAACGAGCACATGACGTTCGACGAGGATCCGACCAACAGCGGCACCTCGGCGGCGGAGGCCTTCGCTTTGAAGCGCGGCGTGTGCCAGGACTACGCGCATATCTTCATCGCCTGCGCGCGCTCGGGCGGCGTGCCGGCGCGGTTTGTCTCCGGGCATTTCCTGCGCTCCGACGGCACCGTCAACCAGCAGGCCGGCCATGCCTGGGCGGAAGCTTTCGTGCCTGATCTCGGCTGGGTCGGCTTCGACGCCGCCAACGGCATCTGCACGACGGACGCCCACGCCCGCATCGCCATCGGGCTGGATTATCTCGGCGCGGCCCCCGTCCGCGGCACCCGCTATGGCGGCGGCAACGAGACGCTGACGGTCGCGGTCAAGGTAGAACAGGCCGGCGGCCGGTCGGGGCAGTGGCAGAGCCAGTCGTGAGGGGCTCCGTCATTCCGGGATGGTGCGCAAGCACCAGACCCGGAATCTCGAGATGGTTGCGCGAGATTCCGGGCTCGTCGCTTCGCGCCGCCCCGGAATGACGACTGAAGTTGTCGCTCGAGATCCCGGGTTCGCGCTAAGCGCGCCCTCAGATGCGCAATTGCGCATCGGGGGATGACGGCCTTTCGGCCGTCACTTATCCAGCCACACATCCTCGAACCGCAGATTATTATACTGACTATTGTCGTGCGGCTTGAAGTTCTTCACATGAGGCTGCCAGCAATTGCCGGCCGATGAGTGCAGGATGATCGGGCGTACGGCGTCGTCGACCAGGATGCGCTCGATATCCCAGACGATCTTCCTGCGCTTTTCCTTGTCGAGTTCGCGCGACTGTGCCGCCAGCAGCTTGTCGACCTCGGCATTGCAGTACTGGGTATAGTTGCGCTCGGACTTGCATGAATAGTTCTCGACGATGTTGCCGTCGGGATCGTCGACGCTGACGCCGGTAACGTTCAATCCGATCGTAAAATCCTTCTTCGCCAGCCGCGCATACCATCGCGGCGTATCGAGGATGTCGAGTTCGCCGACGATGTAAATCTTCTTGAGCTGGTCGGCCAGGATCACCGCGGGATCGCGATAGGTCGGCAGGTTCCGGGTCTGGATCTTGATCGGCAGCGGTTTGGCGTCGCTGTAGCCGAGCTTCTGCATGATCGCCTGCGCTTCCGCGACGTTCCTGGCGATGTCAGGGCCATAGCCCATGAGCGATGACACCATTTCCGGAGACATGCCCCATTCGCCCTCGGGCTTTGCCAGCATCGCCCCGCCCAGCCGCGCGTTGCCTTCCATCAGGATGGTGTTGAAGGCCTTGCGATCGAGCGCCAGCGACATCGCCTTGCGAATGTCGGGATTGTCGAACGGCGGGTTGACGCGATTGACCAGCAAATTGATCTGGGTTCCGGTGCCGGTCATCTCGCAGATCGCGTTCGGCGCCCGCGCCTTGATGTCCTTCAGCAGGGGAACGCTGACATCGGAGGGAAAGGTGATGTCGTAGTCGCCGGTCGCGAATGCCAGCATCCGCGTGGCGCGGTTGTCGATCGTCCGCACCGTGATTTCATCGAGATAGGGCCGATCCTTCTTGAAGTAATCCGGATTGCGCACGACGTGCATGGATTCGCCGCGCTTGAATTCGACGAACTTGAATGGCCCGGTGCCGATCGGCTTGGTCCGCATCACAGCTTGCGGCACGTGGCAGGGATAGACGGCTGAAAAAGCGCTCGCCAGCAGCACCGGCAGGCTCGGCTGCGGCTCGCTCAGTTCGAACGTCGCCTCATGGTCGCCATTGATGCTGACGTCCTGCAGCTTGGTGTACCAGACCTTGCGCGGGTTGCGCCTGAAATCCTGCGTTTCGGTCTTGCCGATCAGCATTCGCCAGGTGCACTGCACGTCTTTCGCCGTGAAGGGTTGGCCGTCGTGCCACTTCACGCCCTGCCGCAGCTTGAAGGTCAGCTTGGTGTTGGTCGCGTCCCAGGACCAGCTTTCGGCCAGATCAGGGATCACGGTCTCCATGCTCTCATGCGGTTTGGCCGGATCGAACACCACGAGATTATTGAACACCGCCGCAAACGGCAGCACCGAGGCGATGGTCGCTTCTTCCAGGAGTGACGTCGAGGGCGGATTGTCGTTGTGATAGAGCCGCAGCGTGCCGCCCTTCTTCTGGGCGATTGCGGGGCTTGCAGCGCACAGCGCGATGCAAAGCAGTGCCAGGGGAGCGAATTTCCATCTGACGGACAACCGGTTGGCGCGCACTTTGGCCTCCCAAAAGATTTTGTTTTTCTATAGAACTACCACCGGTCGAGCGCAACGTTACGCGGGTGATTATCCCAGAGTAAGGTAGCTGGCGTCGCATGAAGATCGCGGTCGGGATCATCGCAGCGGTTCTGTTGGCGGCCGCTGCCAAGGAAGCAAGCGCAGTGTTCGCGCCGCTGGCGCTGGCGCTCTTTATCATCGCAATCGTCTGGCCGCTGCAGAGCCGGCTGCAGGCGAAAATGCCGAAATTGCTGGCATTAGCCGTCACCATCGTCGTCACGATCGTGGTCTGTCTCGCTTTCGCCTCGCTCGCGGCCTGGGGCTTCGGGCGGGTCGGACGATCACTGATGGCCGATACGGTGCGCTATCAGGCGCTTTATGGCGCCATGGTGACGTGGCTCGACGGCCATGGCGTCTCGGTCGCCGGCCTGTGGGCCGAGCATTTTAACGTCGCGTGGCTGATGCGCGCAACGCAACTCGTCACCGGCCGCGTCAACACCACACTCAGCTTCTGGGTGATTGCACTTGTCTATGTTGTGCTGGGACTTCTGGAGGTAGAGGACGCCAGACGAAGGATCGAGACGCTCGGCAAGCCTGAGGTTGCGCGCGTGCTGCTGGACGGCAGTGCGGCGACCGCGGCCAAATTCCGGAAATACCTCCTGGTTCGGACGCAGATGAGCGCCATCACCGGCCTGCTCGTCGGTCTGTTCGCCTGGATCACCGGACTGCCGTTCGCGCTCGAGTGGGGCGTGATCGCCTTTGCGCTCAATTACATCCCCTTCATCGGGCCCTTCATCGCAACGCTGTTTCCCACCTTGCTGGCGATGACACAATTCGAGAGCTGGCAAGCCGTTCTTGCCGTGTTCGTTTGCCTCAACATCATCCAGTTTGTGGTCGGCAGTTATATTGAGCCGCGCGTTGCCGGCAGCATGCTTTCGATCTCGCCTCTGGTTGTGTTGTTCGCGATCTTTTTCTGGACTTTTCAGTGGGGCTTGTTCGGAACCTTCATCGGCGTACCGATCGCGCTCGCTATCCTCACCTTCTGTGCCCAGCATCCGTCGAGCCGCTGGATAGCCGATCTGCTCGGCGGATCGAAGCAATAGGGGGTGACAAACGCTAGCTACCGCTCTCGCCGGCGATCTCGACGCACTGCGGCGGGAGCAAACAGAGCCGCCCGTTCGAACCGGCGGCCAGCGTATGGATCAGAAACTGCGTCGGTTCGGCGTCAGGGCCACCCATGACAGGCGACGGAGCTGAGATGATCTTCAGCGTACCGCAGGCGCCGATCCAGTCGATGTGGCGATGGCCGTGCATGACCACGGCCCGCTTCGCGAAAGGCCTGAGTTTGCGGACAAACCAGCTGCCGTTGACCAGCGCGGTTCCAATCCGTTCGGAAAAATTCGTAACCGGCATTGGATATTCTATCAGATGATGATGCAGCGCGACGATCCATTGCGCTTTCGGGAAACGACCCAGCGCCGCCGCGAGCCGGCGCATCTGTTCAACGGAGACCAATCCGAGCGCGTTGGTGAAGGAAAAATGCGTATCGGCGTTGGAATTCAGGATCAGGACGCCTAATCCGTCTTCCCGATCGGGTGGCAACAGCATCGGAAACAGGTCGTCGAACAGCCCGACCAGTCCGGCGGCGCGGCGCAAGCCGCCGCGTTCGGCGAATGCCGCGATCCGCTGGCGATACGGCGCCAGCGCCTCGTTGAGCGTCGCTGCCGGCTTTCCCGCGTCGTCGACGACATACACACGTTCCCCCTGCACGGTTGCGATGGCCGACAACGTCCGCATCTGCCGCAGCCGCTTGCCGGGGCTGAACGGCAAATCGAGCCGGGCCGGATTGGCACGGTCGACGATGTTCAGATCGTGATTGCCGGGCAACATGACCATGAGAGCCGCGAGATCACGATGCAGCGCCACGACGTCGAGGAATTCGGCCCATTCCGTCGCGCGGCCGGCATCGGCCATGTCGCCGGTCACAAGGATGAGATCGAGCGGGTCAGCGGCGTGGATCGCCGCAAGACGCGCCATGAGGCGCGTAAAGCGCTGGTTTCCGCGCGGGCCGCCACGTCCGCTCTCGATGCGGAAACCATATCGCTCGCCAATCACGTGAAGGTCCGAAAGATGCGCGACACGCCAGGTCCGGCAACCGGACGGCGCGTCGTCGAATCCGGGAAGATCGAGCGGCTGATCCATTCTGGCATCCGCAAAGCCCCAGACCAGCGACGCGAACGCGAGATAACCCGATACCAGTATGACCGCATTGGCCAAAGTCGGAACGATCAGCCGATGCAGAAGCACAAGGTCCGACACCGAACCGATCCACCGCGAGAAGGGCCAAACGAAAATCGCGACTGCCGCCGCACACAGGCAGAGCACAATGCCGGCGCCAGCGGAGCTCGTCGCACGCAGCCGTGCCCGCCCTGCCGCGTCAGCGTTCCTGCCGAACACCAGTTCCACCAGGTGCCGCAGCGCTTCGCGCCCAAACGCATAGCCGGGCTGGACGGCGAGCGCATTGAGCGACCAGAAATTTGTCTCAGCGGCCCGAAACAATGGTCGCCATCCGAACCATCCAAGCGCGATGACCGTGACCAGCAGCAGCGACGCGCCGATCCCGGTCAGTTCCAGAACATGTTCGGACAAGGATGAGAACCATGCCGTCGCGATCAGCGGCGCGAGCCCGAGCAGCACCGCCGGCAACAGCAGCGAGACGGTCCAGGCAAACAGCAGTTTCGGCAGGCTGATTTCAACCAGCAGACTGCCGGCGATCGCCAGCAGCGATCTCTGTCCGGGACTGGAGGCATCGTCCTCGATATCGCCCTGGCGCGGATCGACAAGCAACCGGCCTTGAGCGGCTGTTGAATCAGGCTCCGCGGTCGGCCTCGTCATGATCAGGGCCCGCATTTTACGTCCGCAGCAGGATCGATTGCTCTCCGACCGACGCTATCAGTCTTTCGGTGGAATGCCAGCAGCGCATCCGCTCACCCGGGGCCGCGACCTTGCTTCTGAACACACTCATTTTGTTCGCCAGCCTTCCTCTGCGCCAGCCTTCGGATATGCAATTCGTGCCACCGGATAGCGTAATTTGTCACAAATTTTTGTAGCAAAGCGCACAAGCCGCAAACCCTTTCATTCGGTTGCAGCGTTAACATTGAGCGATAGTAATCAAGTTCCGCATTACAAATTGCAAGGGAGGCTTGTTATGCGCACAAGGCTTATCGGCACTGTCGCGGTTGTTTCGACCGCTTGGCTGGTCACGTTGAGTGGAAATGCCCGTGCAGAAATATTGATCACGACTGCCGCGATATCGCGAGGCGAGTTGGTTGTCGTGGGACGGGTTCGGCGAGCGCGCGACCCCAACGTGGAGATCAAGATAAGCCCAACCAAAACGGTGCGTGTTGAGAGCACATCGACCGGAGGCTTTAGGTGGGTTGGATCGGAATTTCCCTCCACTTGTATCGTGAAGATCACGTCCGGGCCGGATACGAGAGACGTGGTGATACAGAACTGCGGCCTTCCCGGACCTGCTGGCCCGCCTGGCCCAGCAGGTCCTCCAGGCCCGGCCGGACCGAAGGGGAATTAGCGGCTTCGGTGCGGATTGGACTTAGTCTTGAGGACTTCATCCCGCTCAGAAGAGGTTCATATGGCGAGGGTCAGGATCGTGCATACGACCGAATACACCTACCGCAACGCGGTGGGCTTGTTGCGCCACAAGCTGATGATCCGGCCGGATGAGAGTCACGATCTGCGACTTCATAGCGCGACGCTAAAGGTCGAACCGGCGCCGTCCGATATCTACTGGAAGCATGACGTTTTCGACAATTCGATCTGCTTCCTGCATTGGCCGGAAGCGCTCAGAACCAGGCGGCTCGGCATTGTGTCAGAGCTTGACTTAACACATCACCCCGAGGGGCAGCCACTTCCGATTTATAGTCTCGACTCGGCTGCCGAGCAGTTTCCATACGCCTACGCCGCCCATGAGTTTCCCGATCTGGCTCGGTTCACTCAACTCCAAATGCCGGACTCCGATCGAAAGGTCGACGCATGGGCCCGCCGTGTCGTGTCAAGCGTGGATAGTAAAGAGACCCTGCGAGTACTGGACGCAATGACGCATGTAATCAAGGAAGAATTCCGTTATGTCGCGCGCCATGAGGAGGGTACGCAGACAGCCGCCGAGACCCTCGCACTTGGTTCCGGCACCTGCCGCGATTTTGCAGTGCTGATGATGGAAGCGCTGCGCTGCTTCGGGCTCGCCGCGCGTTTCGTCACCGGCTATTTGTATGACAATATCTCAGGTTCGGTTCGCGGGGGCGGCAGTACCCATGCCTGGTGCAGCGTCTACCTCCCCGGCGCAGGATGGGTTGAGTATGATCCCACGAATGGCTTGATTGCCGGCGAGAACCTGATCCGCGTGGGCGTAACCCGAGAGGCGGAACAAGCAATTCCAATTTCGGGCGGCTTCGTCGGCAACGCTGATGACCCGATCGCACTGCATGTGGATGTATCCGTCCATGCCATGCCGCAGCATGGATGCGGCGCAACATAATTAGCCCGCTCCCGGCATATGCAGTTTGTGCCATCGCGTTGCGCGATTTGTCACAAATTTTGTAACGAAACATACGTGCTGCAAACAGTGCTGTTCGGTTGCACCGTTGACTCGACGCTTCCTTGAGCGTTCACTTGTGCAACGATCTAAAAAGAGCTGACGCAATTCCTCGGGATGATTTGTCAGCGCGCAGCAGTGCTGCCGAAATACCTGACGATCCCTGAAGCGGATTGCTTGAGCCAGATGGAGGGGTCCAATGGACTCACCTTCGATCGCGGAACAAGCCGAGCGGCCATACGTCTCAACGGGGCATTTGCCCGAAGCCGAGACGGTGCAGAGGTTGGTGTCTGACGCACACCGGCAATTCAAGTCGAATACCGACGGCCAGAATTCCCAAGTCTATCCAGCCCTTGCCAGGATCCCCGGCGATTTGTTCGGCGTCTGTGTTGTCGGCACCAGCGGACGCGTCTACGCCGCCGGAGATACCGACTACGAGTTCTCGATCATGAGCGTGTCGAAGCCGTTCGTGTTCGCGCTGGTTTGCGAGACGATCGGACCGGAAGCAGCGCGCGACAAACTCGGTGCGAACGCCACGGGACTGGCCTTCAATTCGCTGGCCGCGATCGAGCAAGGCTCGAATGGTCGCACCAACCCGATGGTGAACGCCGGCGCCATTGCGACAACAAGCCTGACACCGGGTTCGACCGCGGAGGAAAAATGGCAATTCATCCATGACGGATTGTCGCGTTTCGCGGGCCGAAAGCTGCCGCTGAATGAAGAGGTCTACGCCTCGGCGTCGGATACCAACTTCCGCAACCGCAGCATCGCCCGCCTGCTGCAGAGTTTTGATCGGATCTACTGCGACGCAAGGGAAGCGACCGACCTCTACACCAGGCAGTGCTCGCTGAATGTCAGCGCCCGGGACCTCGCGGTCATGGGCGCTACGCTGGCTGATGGCGGCGTCAATCCGATCACCAGGGAACGCGTGGTCGATCCGGCAGTCTGTCACTACGCGCTGGCGGTGATGATCACCGCCGGACTGTACGAGACTTCGGGCGACTGGCTTTACGACATCGGCTTGCCCGGAAAGAGCGGAATCGGTGGCGGCATCGTCGCGGTTGCCCCGGGCAAAGGCGGCTTCGGAACCTTCGCGCCCCCGCTCGACGCCGCAGGCAACAGCGTCAAGGGACAGCTCGCCGCTAAATTCCTGTCGCAGCGGCTGGGAATGGATCTGTTCGTGTCGCAACCGGAAGAATGAATCAGATGCCAAAGGGATTGTGACGGGCCGCAAGACCCGACCGATCCGGACCCGAGCAAGCCGGAGGACGCCATGGCAACGCACTCGATTTCAATCGGCGACATCCGCGAAGACGCGCAGGCGTCATGGGTGCCGATGATCGCCATTGCGTTCGGCCAGATGATCATGTCCTTCAACGTCGCTTCGCTGCCGGTCGCGATGGGGGGCATGGTGCAGAGCTTCGGCGTCCCGCCGACGACCGTCGCGACCGGCATCGTGGCCTATTCGATGCTGGTTGCCGGCTTCGTGATGCTGGGCGCGAAACTCGCCCAGCGGTTCGGCGCCGCTCAGGTCTTCCGCGCCGCCGTCGTCCTGTTCTGTGCCGCGCAGATATTGATGACATTCAGCCCCACCGCGACCCTGATGATCACGGCCCAGGCGCTTTGCGGCGCGGCAGGGGCCGTGATCGTGCCGTCGCTGGTGGCACTGATCGCCGAGAATTATTCAGGGCGCCAACAGGCGACCGCCGTCGGCGCGCTTGGTTCGGCGCGGGCGGCTGCCGGCGTGCTGGCGTTCATCATTGGCGGCGTCCTCGGTACATATATCGGCTGGCGTCCGGCGTTCGGAATCCTGATCGCCGCCTCCGCCATTGTTTTCGTTTTGAGCTTCCGCCTCAGGCCCGACCACGGACGGCCGGACGTGCAGATCGATGTCACAGGCGTTGTGCTGGCGGCAACAGCCATCATCCTCATCAGTTTCGGCTTCAATAATCTGAACGGCTGGGGCTTGGCGCTGGCAACCCCCAACGCGCCGTTCGACCTGCTTGGCCTCTCCCCCGCGCCGGTCATGATCGTTCTGGGTATCGTACTCGGCCAGGCCTTTCTGATGTGGACGCATCGGCGCCAGGCGGCCGGGAAGACGCCGCTGCTTGCCCTCGAGGTGATCGACTCGCCGCAGGAACGCGCGGCGGTCTACGGGCTGTTTGCCGTGGTCGCACTGGAGGCGGCGCTTAACTTTTCCGTGCCGTTGTACATTCAGATCGTACAGGGCCGCTCCCCTCTCGCGACCGCGATCGCGATGATGCCGTTCAATCTCACGGTGTTCTTCACGGCGATGCTGATCGTCAACGTCTACGACAAACTGACGCCCCGCCAGATCGGCCGCTATGGCTTCGCCCTTTGCACGATTGCACTGGTGTGGCTCGCGTTCGTGGTGCGGAACGACTGGAGCGAGATTCCCGTGCTGTTCGGCCTCGTCCTGTTCGGTATCGGCCAGGGTTCGCTGGTCACGCTGCTGTTCAACGTGCTGGTCACCGCCTCACCCAAGGCGCTTGCAGGCGACGTCGGATCGGCGCGCGGCACCACGCAGAATCTCGCCGCGGCAGTCGGAACAGCCGTCGCCGGCGCGCTCCTTGTCGGCCTCTTGAGCACAATCGTCGTCAGCAACATCGCCGCGAATCCGGTGCTGCCGAAGGAGATACAGAGTCAGGTCGATCTCAACAGCATCACTTTCGTCAGCAACGAGCGTCTGCGGACCGTGATGGAGAACACGACCGCTACGCCCCAGCAGGTGCAGGAAGCGGTGCGCGTGAACACGGAGGCGCGGCTGCGAGCGCTGAAGATCGGCCTGCTCATCATGGCCGGCCTCGCCTTGCTCGCGGTGTTTCCGGCCGGACAGCTCCCGAATTACCTGCCGGGAGAAATCCCAAGTGACGACCCCGCGGTCGAAGGCGCGAAATCGGCCTGATCCCGATTGCGAGACGTGTGTTCTCCGCGGTGAAAGTAACAAGGCGTCGATCAAAGGAGAGAACCCAATGGATGCAATCGAGCGTCGCAGCGTATTACGGGGCCTTCTGTGTGCGGCCGCAGCCGCGGGTTTTGCCGCAAGTTCGCTGCCGGCCGTGGTCGAGGCCATGCCCCTCGCGCCCCAGAAGGACCTTGGCAAAGATCTTGGCAGCAAAGATCCTGGCAGCAAGGCGGATGATCTCACCGTGCGGGTTCAGGCCGTAGCCCGCCGGCCGCCCCGGCGTCCTGTGGCTCGTCCGCCGCGACGACGCCCAATTCATCGTCACCGCCGGCGCCGTTGGGTCTGTTATTGGCACCGCGGGCGCCGCGTTTGCGGCTGGCGATGGCTATAGCCAATTTCAGTATGCTGATGAGACCCGAGCAGCCGGCGCTGCCGCTGATTTGATCGCACAGGCTCCGAACCGAGGAGGACAACATGACCACTTACGACGGTAGTTCACGGTTGCGCGCCGATGGTTTGTCCGCGCCGCCATTTTGGATCTGCGTTCTGCTTGGATTGGTGATGATTGCGGCAGGAGCCCTGGTGTTGGGTGACGTCGTGCTCGTGACTGTGATCAGCACGATGTTCATCGGCTGGATCTCGATCGCCACGGGCGCCTTCGAAGTGGTTCACGCGTTCTGGACCAAGGGATGGGGCGGCTTCATATGGCAGGTGCTGCTGGGCATTCTGTACATCGCCTTCGGCGCGGCGCTGGTGAGCCAGCCCGTCGCCAGCGCCTTGATCCTCACCTATGTCCTCGGCCTGTTGCTGCTGATATCCGGCATCGTTCGAATTCTGCTGGGCTTCGGCCACTGGAGAGAAGCCGGCTGGATCATGCTGCTGTCGGGATTGTTCGGAGTCCTGGCTGGCCTCGTCATTCTGACGGGATTCCCGATGACCGGTCTGTGGGTGCTCGGATTTGTCCTCGGCGTCGACCTGATATCTCACGGCATCGCGTGGCTGGCTTATGCGTGGCGGCCGGCGGCGAAAACGGCATAAGGGAGTGGTCGCTATGGTTGCACGTGCTGACGAAGGGTCCGTTTTTCTCGCGAAAAAACTCGGCGGTCTGGTTCTGATCGTGCTGGGATGCGTGCTGCTGGTCGCAGGCATGAACCTCGAGTCAACGGCGTTATCGTTTCTTGGCGTCCTGTCACTGATTGCCGGCGTGATCTTCTGGGTTCTCAAGATCATCAGGCGCAATGAGAACAGTCAGACCAGATAACCAGATCAGAGAACGGGGAACACGCGGCTATGAGAATGTCTTGCCTGAGAATATTCCCCGGCAGCTCCATGCTGGCAGTTCTGGCTGCAATTGGAATGAGCTTCTCCGCCCCGCCCTCCGCGCAGGCCCAGCAAGCTGCATTATTTCAGAACGTCAGGATCTTCGACGGAAAGAGCGGCGCGCTTTCAGCGCCGTCCAACGTCCTGATCCGAGGCAACACGATAGAGAAGATTTCGACGGCGGCGATCACGGTCGACGCTCAAACTGCAACGATCAATGGTGCCGGCCGCGTCCTGATGCCGGGCCTGATCGATGCGCATTGGCACGCGATGCTGATCCGCACGAACCCGGTAGAGGCGTTCGGTGACGTCGGCTTCAACAATCTGGTGGCTGGCGACGAAGCGACAGACACGTTGATGCGCGGCTTCACCACCATTCGCGACGTGGGCGGGCCGGTGTTTGGTCTCAAACGCGCCATCGATGAAGGCATCGTCAAGGGCCCGCGTATCTATCCGTCCGGCGCCATGATCACTGTCACGAGCGGGCATGGGGATTTCCGGCAGCTGACTGATTTGCCGCGGACGATCGGCGGCATGCTTACCCGCATGGAGCAGATCGGCGGCGCCATCGTTGCTGACAGCCCTGACGAGGTGCGCGTACGCGTACGCGAACAGCTCATGCAGGGCGCCTCACAAGTCAAGTTGACGGCGGGCGGCGGAGTGTCGTCACCCTTCAGTCCGATCGACGTGAGCACCTTCACGGAGGCCGAAATGCGCGCCGCGGTCGAAGCGGCAGAAAATTGGGGGACCTACGTCGCCGCGCACGCCTTTACGCCGGCTGCGATCCGGAGCGCTATTGCGGCCGGCGCGAGGTGTATCGAGCACGGTTTCCTGATGGACGACGCAACCGCAAAACTGATCGCGGACAAGGGTGTTTGGCTGAGCATGCAGCCACTGCCGGAGGGAATGAGGCTGGGCCTTCCTGAGGGTTCTGTGCAGCGAGCCAAAGCGGAAGAGGTCTGGCCCGGGATAGCCCGCGCCTATGAGATGGCGAAGAAATACAAGATCAAGACGGCGTGGGGCACGGATGTGCTGTTCTCCCGCGAGCTGGCCCAACAACAAGGGGCAATTCTGGCCTCGCTTACCCGTTGGTACACCCCTGCCGAAGCGCTGGTCATGGCGACATCGACAAACGCCGAACTGCTTGCCATGTCCGGGCTTCGCAATCCTTATCCCGGCAAGCTCGGCGTGGTGGAAGAAGGCGCGCTGGCCGACCTGTTGCTGGTGGACGGCAACCCCGTCGATAACATCAAGCTGATCGAAGACCCCGCCAAAAATTTCATCGTCATCATGAAGGATGGAAAAATCTACAAAAACCTGCTTGGCGCGGGCAAATAGGACACCTCATCCATCGCAGTGCCATGTTCGTTTTGATCGATCAATATTCGCAACCGCGATAGTTCGAGGCCTCGCAGGCTTGCGCCATCGCACGTGCGGTCGAGATTGATGGTCCGCGACACATCGCACAGGCCGGCCCCGGCCCCGGCATCGCCGCGTTTCCCCCCAAGGCTGACCACATGAAGGCGCCGTTCGAATAGCGCGGAACGCTCTCGCAATTCCGCCTCCCAGCATGTTTTCATTTTTGCCTAAAGCTGCCAAAATCCATGGGGCTGCGAGGGATGACTGCCAGGCAAAACGACCGGATACGAGGAGACGCGCGATGTCGGAAACCGACAAGGTGTTCGCAGGCTCGATCCCGGAAAACTACGATCGCCATATGGTTCCGCTGATCTTCGAGAGCTACGCGCGGGACCTTTCACAACGCGTCGCCACGCTGGCGCCAAAGGCCGTGCTGGAAACCGCGGCCGGCAGCGGCGCGGTCACGCGCGCGCTGGCGCCAGTCCTTGCCGCTGATGCCTCCTATGTCGTCACCGACCTCAATCAGCCGATGCTGGATTATGCGAAATCAAGACAAGGCGCGGACAGCCGCATCATGTGGCAGAAGGCCGACGCCCAGGCATTGCCGTTCGAGGACGCCGCGTTCGACCTGGTCTGTTGCCAGTTCGGCGTCATGTTCTTTCCCGATCGCCCATCCGGCTACCGCGAGGCCCGGCGCGTTCTCAAGCCGGGCGGCTATTTCCTGTTCAATGCCTGGGATCGCATCGAGGAGAACGTGTTCGCGAGCGACGTCACCGACGCGCTTGCGACGTTCTTTCCGAACGACCCTCCCCGCTTCATGGCGCGCACGCCCCATGGCTATCACGACACGTCACTGATCCGCAGCGACCTGGCAAAGGCCGGCTTCACTGATGTGACGATCGAGACCCGGGAGGCGCAGAGCCGCGCCCCTTCTGCCCGCTATGTCGCGCTGGCCTATTGCCAGGGAACCCCGCTGCGCAACGAGATCGAAGCACGGGGGGCGGACCGGCTCGAGGCTGCGACCGACCATACGGCCTCGGTGATCGCCGGCCGGCACGGCAGCGGCGAGATATCGGCCAAGATCCAGGCCCATGTCATCCTCGCCCGGACCTAGCCCTGCCGAGCCGATTCAATGCGTCTTTTTACCCACCCGGCGCATGCCAAGTCCTGGGTAATTGGGGGGTTGGATGCCCTCCCGAAATTCGCTACTAGTTGCCCCGCCGGTAATTCGGACGGCTTGGGGACACGGAATGACCTATTGTTGCGGAGTGCTGGTACGGGACGGTCTGGTCATGATCGCGGATACCCGCACCAATGCCGGCCTCGATAACGTCTCGACCTTTCGCAAGCTCCACATTTTCTCCAAGCCGGGCGACCGCATCATGGCGATCGCCAGCGCCGGCAATCTGGCGATCAGCCAGTCGGTGCTGTCGACCCTGACCGAAGGCATCGAAGACCCGCATACCGGCGAGGTCGAAACCCTGATGAACGCGCCGACCATGTTCCAGGCCGCGCAGCGCATCGGCCGCGCCATCCGCAGCGTCCACGCCACCGAAGGCGACGCGCTGCGGTCGGAAGACGTTTCCTTCGACGTCTCGTTCCTGTTCGGCGGCCAGATCAAGGGCTCGCGGATGCGGCTGTTCATGGTCTACACCGCCGGCAATTTCATCGAATGCACCACGGACACACCCTATTTGCAGATCGGCGAGCACAAATACGGCAAGCCGGTGCTCGACCGCGCCATGCATTACGACGTCGAACTGTACGAGGCGCTGAAGACCAGCCTGATCTCGATGGATTCGACGATGCGCTCCAATCTCGGTGTCGGCCTGCCGATCGACGTGCTGGTGGTGCGCGCGGATGCCTGCGAGGCCGACCTCAACCACCGCATCGAGGCCGGCGAGCCCTATTTCCACGATTTGCGTTCGCGCTGGTCGGCCGCGCTGCGCGCGGCGCACCAGAATATTCCAAGACCACCCTACAAGTCAGAAACAGAAACAAAGAAGTAAAGGCGAGGAAACAATGGCCGAAGCAACAAACAAGATCGCAGTCGTCACCGGTGCGGGCACCGGCGTCGGACGCGCGGCATCGCTAGCGCTGATGAATGCCGGCTTCACCGTGGTGCTCGCCGGGCGCCGCATGGAAATGCTGGAAGAGACCAAGAAGCTCGGCGACAATATCGGCAAGAGCCTGTGCGTTTCCGCCGACATGACGAGCCCGGCCTCGATCGCCGCCCTGTTCGACAAGGTCAAGGAAACCTACGGCCGGCTCGACGTGCTGTTCAACAATGCCGGCATGGGCGCGCCGCCGGTGAACTTCGAAGATCTCACGCTTGAGCAGTGGCAGGCGGTGGTGAACACCAACCTCACCGGCCCCTTCCTGTGCACCCAGCACGCCTTCCGCATCATGAAGGACCAGAACCCGCGCGGCGGCCGCATCATCAACAACGGCTCGATCTCGGCGCATGCGCCGCGGCCGTTCTCGTCGGCCTACACCTCGACCAAGCACGCCATCACCGGTCTCACCAAGGCCACCAACCTCGACGGCCGCATGTACGACATCGCGGTCGGCCAGGTCGATATCGGCAATGCCGCAACCCCGATGACCGACCGCATGGTCGCCGGCCCCGGCGTGATGCAGCCCGACGGCACGATGAAACACGAGCCGCGCATGGACGCGAAAGCGGTCGGCGACGCGGTGGCCTACATGGCCGGCCTGCCGTTAGACGCCAACGTGCTGTTCATGACGGTCATGGCAACCAAGATGCCGTTCGTCGGGCGGGGCTAGCCAAATCCACCGTCGTCGTCCCGGCCTTGAGCTCAGATGCGCAATTGCGCATCGGGGGACCCATACTCCGCGGCGGTGATTGGGTAACGAGGCCTCTACCATTCGCGTTCTCATCGAGAATTTACGGCGTATGGGTCCCGGCTCAAGGCCGGGACGACGTGGTGATGGGTCGTCGGCCTACTCCAGCTTCTCCACATCGCGCAGCGTCGGAAACAGCTTCATCCACAATAGCGCGATCGCAATCGTGCCGACGCCGCCGAGCACGGCGGCCGGCATCGCGCCGAACAGTGCCGCGGTGACGCCGCTTTCGAACTGGCCGAGCTGGTTTGACGCGTTGATGAACAGGAAATTGACCGCGCCGACCCGGCCGCGCATGTCGTCGGGCGTTGCGAGCTGCACCAGCGAGAAGCGGATCACCACGCTGACGACGTCGGCGGCGCCCAGCACCACCAGTGCCAGCACCGACAGCCACATCCAGTGCGACAGCGCAAACACCACCGTCGCCACGCCGAACACGATCACGGCCTGAAACATCCGTATTCCGACGCGGTGGTTGATAGTGTGGTGCGCGAGGAACGCGGTCATCAGCAGCGCGCCGATCGCGGGCGCGGCGCGCAGGATGCCGAGACCGAGCGGGCCGGTCTGAAGGATATCGCGCGCATAGATCGGCAGCAGCGCCGTGGCGCCGCCGAGCAGCACCGCGAACAGATCGAGCGAGATCGTGCCGAGGATGGCCGGGTTGTTGCGGACGAATTTGACACCGGCAAAGATATCATCTGATGTCGCGGCATCCCGCACAACGGCCGGCTGTATCAGCCGGATCGCGCCCATGATTGCGGCCCCGAACAGCAAAAACGCCGCCATGACCCCGTAGGCCGCGCTGGGTGCGAGGGCATAGGCCAGCCCACCCAGCGCGGGACCGGCGATGGTGGCGATCTGCCCCGCGCCGCTCGAAACCGCGGTGGCGCGCTGCAGCGAGCCTTTCGGCGCGATCAGTGGCAGCAGTGCAGCCAATGCCGGGCTTTCGAAGGCCCCGGCTATACCGAGCACAAAGGACGCAATGAAGATCTGCGTCACGTTAAGAATGCCCGCATAGGCGCCCCAGGCCAAAAACAGCGCCGTCAGCCCCTCGGCGACCTGGCAGAGTTGCACCACCCGTTTGCGTTCGTAGCGGTCGGCGGCATGGCCGGCCACGAACAGAAACAACGCCGTCGGCAGGAATTGAACCAGTCCGATCATGCCGAGATCGAATGCGCTGCCGGTCATATCGTAGACCTGCCAGCCGATGGCGACGGCCCCGATCTGGCTGGCGAAGCGCGACAGGCTGCGCGACAGCAGAAACGACAGGAAAGAGGGATGCCTGAGCAGATCGCCGGCGCCGACAGGCATCAGGGAAGACATGGTGAGGCCGGTATCCTGCTTCTCGAAGCGTGAGCCGTGGCCCCGCTTGCATTGTTGATTACGCCGTGAACGACCCTGGTCCCCCTGTCAATGGCCACGGGCTGTCAATGCCCGGCGGCGAAGGGCTGCCCGGCATTGCGCTTGCAAGTCCCCCGCTGCCATAATCGACCGGGGGACTTTGAGATCATGCTGCAACTGCAATCGGCTTTCGGCGTGCTGGCGTTGCTGGCGATCGCGTGGGCGCTCGGCGAGAACCGCCGCGCGGTGTCATGGCGGCAGATGGCGATCGGGCTTGCGGTCACCGTGCTCACCGCGCTGGTGCTGCTCAAGCTGCCGCTGGTCGCAAAGGCGTTCGGCGCCATCAATGACGCGGTCAATACCATCGCGGCGGCGTCCCGCGCCGGCACCTCCTTCGTGTTCGGCTATCTCGGCGGCGGCACGCTTCCTTTCGACCTCAAGGCGCCGGGCGCCGATTTCATCCTGGCGTTTCAGGCGCTGCCGATCATCCTCGTCATGAGCGTCCTGACCACACTGCTGTTTTATTGGCGGGTGCTGCCGCCGATCGTGCGCGGCATGGCGTGGCTTTTGGAACGCACGCTCGGCGTCGGCGGTGCGGTCGGCCTTTCCGCCGCCGCCAACATCTTCCTCGGCATGGTCGAGGCGCCGCTGTTCATCCGCCCATACCTTTCGCAACTCACCCGCAGCGAATTGTTCATGGTCATGACCGGCGGCATGGCGGGAATCGCCGGCACCGTGCTGGTGCTCTACGCCACGTTTCTGGCGCCATTGATCCCGGACGCGGCCGCGCATTTCGTCATTGCCTCGGTCCTCGGCGCACCCGCGGCGATCCTGGTCAGCCTCATCATGGTGCCGGAGACGTCGGACAAGCGGACTGGCGGAATGCTGGCCGCTCCCGATACGGAGGTGAAGAGCACCATGGATGCGATCGTCAGGGGCACCACTTCCGGACTGGAGCTGCTGCTGAACATCATCGCGATGCTGCTGGTGCTGGTAGCATTGGTCTATCTCGCCAACGCCATCCTCGGCCTGTTGCCCGAGATCGGCGGCGCGAAGATTTCGCTGCAGCGGCTGCTCGGCTATCTGATGGCGCCGGTATGCTGGCTGTTGGGCCTGCCGTGGTCGCAGGCGATCACGGCGGGAAGCCTGATGGGCACCAAAACCGTGCTCAACGAGTTGATCGCCTATGTCGATTTATCGAAGCTCGGTCCTGATGCGCTCGATCCGCGGTCGCGGCTGATCATGCTCTATGCGATGTGCGGCTTTGCCAACTTCGCCAGCCTCGGCATCATGATCGGCGGCCTCGGCACCATGGCGCCCGACCGCCGCGAAGAAATCAACGCGCTCGGGCTGAAGTCGATCGTATCGGGCACGCTGGCCACTTGCCTGATGGGCGCGATCGTCGGGGTGATGAGCTAGGACGCACACGCCGCTTCATCGTTGGAATTCGCTGTGTGAGGCTCGCTGTGTGAGGCTCCTCACAGCGACAACGAGCCGCACCGGCTACTCTGCGACCGTGACATGAGGGAACGCCCTTCCCAAACGATTCCAGGAGAGTGACATGAACAATCAAATCCGGGACCTTGGTCCAACGAAACCGAGCAACGAACGCGCCAAACGTTCACTCATTGACGTCGAAATGGAACTTGGCGAAGAGGAATTGTCGAACGTATCCGGCGGCAGCTTGCATTTGACGTGCGCAAAGGGACAGCATTTTGCGACGGGCAGGATCACCTGTTGAATGCAGACGTCCCCATGCGCCATGCTGGTGGCGCTATCGCGCCAAATCGATCGTGTCGAGCACCCTGACCACCTGCCTGATGGGTGCGATCGTGCGGTTGTGAGCTAGCGGGCAATGGCAAAAATCGACGAGGTGTGGCATACTTCACATGCAGATACTTCACCTCGCATTACGGTTACGCTGAAGTACAGGATATCCAGCAGCCCGAGCGACGAAGACCGCCGCACCTATCGTCGCCGACGACCGCGAACGGAGGCGCAGGGACAATGCAGGACACGATGCGGCTATACCGCACGCTGTTTGGTACGCGCGCGTATGTCCGCTCGCTATGCGAAGGCGCCGCCTTCCTCACTGCCAGCAGCATCGCGATCTTCGCCGCCGTCACCTATGCCACGGTCCATGCCAGCAACCACGTCACCGATTTTGTGCTGAGCCGCGTCGGGCCCTACAACGTCCGCTTTCTGTTCATCTACGGTACGTTCACGGCCTTCGTCATCACGGCGGGGCTGCTGGCCTGGCGGCCGAACCGGTTGCCGTTCGCGCTGAAGGCCACGGCGCTGTTCCTGGTGGTCCGCGCCGTCTTCGTGGCGCTCACCCACATGGCGCCGTCGCCGATCGACCCGCAGCAGCCGGCGCCGTTTTTCAACTCCATTTTTTACGGCAGCGATCTCTTCTTTTCCGGTCACACCGGAATGCCGTTCCTTGCGGCGCTGGCGTTCTGGCACATCGTGCAGTGGCGGATATTCTTTCTCGCGCTGACCGCGTTCTTCGGCGCGATCGTGCTGCTCGGCCACTATCACTATTCGATAGACGTGCTCGCCGCACTGTTCATCACCCACGGCGTCTTTCAAACATCGCGCTGGCTATTCAGCCGCGACTACGCGTTGTTTCGCTCCACCGAGAACCAGGCGGTGCAACGGCCAAAGCGGGGAGTTCGCAAGCGGGTCGAAAAATGGGTCGAGGAGCACAGTCCAAAGCGCCCGACATTGGTCCCCGTCGACGGAACCGCGCGTGCGTCTGAATCATTCGTGCTGCACGCCGTCGGTGAAGACCCCGACGATGGCACAGGCCATCGTCGGAGATGATCAATGGGCGCCCTCACAGATACCGCCCTCTCTACTCCGCGCTGCTGACCAGTTTCATCCGCGGCTTCACCGCGTCGATCATGCCCTGATAGGTGTTGACATAGTCGAGCGCCATTCGGCGAGCGGTAAAGCGCGTCTCGAAATGCGTGCGAATGGCCTGGCGATCCAGTTCCCCGAGCCGCCCGACATCGGCGACCGCGCTGATTTCATCCTCGACGATGAAGCCGGTCTTGCCGTCGTCGATGATTTCAGGAACCGATCCACGGTTGTAGGCGATCACGGGCGTGCCGCAGGCCATGGCCTCGATCATGACGAGGCCGAACGGCTCCGGCCAGTCGATCGGCAGCAGCAGCCCGATCGCCCCGCTCAAGAAATCGGCTTTCTCGTGGTCCCCGATTTCGCCGATAAACTCGACCAGCGGATTAGCCATCATCGGCTTGATGATCGCATCGTAATATTCCTGGTCCGCGCGATCGACCTTCGCCGCGATCTTGAGCGGGATACCGCAGCGTATCGCGATCCTGATCGCCCGGTCCACGCCCTTCTCCGGCGCGATACGGCCGAGGACGGCAAGATAGCTCGGCTTCACGACTTGGGGCGTCAGCAGATTTTCCGGCAAGCCATGATGGATGGTGCGGATGAAATTCGCCTGCGGCACCGGACGCCGCTGCGCATTCGAGATCGAGACCAGAGGTATCGACGAAAACGTCTTGAACAGCGGTTGATGTTCGGGAAGGTCCAGCCGCCCATGCAGGGTGGTCAGGAACGGCGTCGGTTGCCGTGCGAACAGCGAAAAAGGGTAGTAGTCGAGGTGGAAGTGAAGAAAGTCGAATTCTTCGTCGTCGCATTTCTGCCTTACTCGCTCGAGCATCAGCATGTGCAGCGCGTTGGCGTCGCGAACCGATCCATCCAGCCTCAGCGCCTTCGGCCATGCGGCCTCTAACTTTCCGGATGTTCGGGAATCGCCGCTGGCGAATAGCGTGACCTCGTGGCCCAGAGCGACCAGTTCCTCGGTCAGCCAATAGACGACCCGTTCGGTGCCGCCATACAGCCTGGGCGGAACAGCCTCCGTCAACGGAGCAACCTGCGCGATGCGCATCCTAACAACCTCCTGATCTCTGACTCTGCTTTGAAAGCCCTCAGCCCCTCGTGGCGCGGCATCGCCAAGTCGGGAACGTTTACGCACCTGCGAAGTTCCAAGATGATGCGCACTTCGCGCACACTGTCGTCTTGCTCATGACATCACATGTGATCAGGCTCTTCGGACCAACCTTGCTGCGGAATTGTTGTGCAGATGAGGCGCAGCTGCGTCCTCGGGATGATCCTCATCAAGACCGGCTCCCGGCAATCGGCGATCCGCTAGGGATTCTCGTTTATCTCCAACAGGTTTAGCAGGCACATGGACAATCTTTCGGGATATGCAAACCGCCCTTTCCACTTCGTCATGCGCTATCTGCGCCAGCGGCGCACGTCGCATCTGGTGATATTGGTCGCGGTTGTTGCCGCCGTTGCCTGCTCGGTCGGCACCCAATACGGCGTGAAGTATCTCGTCGACGCCCTCGCCGCCGGACCGGCGCATAGCGCCGGTGTATGGCTGGCATTCGTTTTTCTCATAGCGCTGATTGGTTCCGACGTTTTGCTGTGGCGGATCGCTAGCTGGACCGCGAGCTTCACCTTTGTCGGCGTCACCGGCGATCTGCGCCGCGACATGTTCCGCCATTTGACCGGGCATGCCCCGAGCTATTTCATCGATCGGCTGCCGGGCATGCTGACAAGCCGGATCACCGCCACTTCGAATGCCGTCTTCACGGTGGAGAACATGTTCGTATGGAACGTGTTGCCGCCCTGCATCGCCACAATTGTGGCAATTGCTCTGATTGGAACCGTCAGCCTGCCGATGGCCGCCGGCATGGTCGTGATCGCAAGCGTGGTCCTCATCGCCATGTTCCGGATCGCGGCCGCTGGCAAGCCGTTACATGACGACTACGCCCACAAGGCCGCCGCCGTTGACGGCGAAATGGTCGACGTCATCAACAACATGCCGCTGGTGCGAGCCTTCTGCGGGCTCGACCATGAGCACAATCGTTTCGACGACACCGTCGACCGCGAATTGACCGCGCGAGGCCGAAGCCTGCGCTATCTGGAAAAGCTGCGGCTCATCCATGCGGTGATCACGCTGGCGTTGACGGTGGCCCTTTTGTACTGGGCGGTCACGCTGTGGCAGAGCGGCAAGGCCACGACCGGCGACGTGGTGCTGGTCTGCACGCTCGGCCTCTCCATCCTGCACGCGACCCGCGATCTGGCGGTAGCGCTTGTCGATGTCACCCAGCACACGGCCCGGCTCTCGGAGGCGATCGCAACGCTGCTGCAGCCGCATGAACTGCGCGACCATCCCGAGGCCGAACCGCTGATCAAGAGCGGTGCGGCCATCACCTTCAGGAACATCTCGTTCGGATATCCCGGCGGTGTCCAGGTGTTCGACAAATTCAACCTGAATCTCAAACCCGGACAGCGCGTCGGCCTGGTCGGCCAGTCCGGCGGCGGCAAATCCAGCCTGTTCGTGCTGTTGCAGCGCTTCTACGACGTGGACAAAGGCAGTATCACCATCGACGGCCAGGATATCTCGCGCGTCACCCAGCAAAGCCTGCGCGAGGCGATCTCGGTGGTGCCGCAGGACATCTCGATGTTCCACCGCTCCATCATGGAGAACATCCGCTATGGCCGCCCAACGGCGACCGACGACGAGGTTTTACGCGCGGCGATCGCGGCGCGGTGTGACTTCGTCGAAAATCTGCCCGACGGCCTTGCCACCATGGTCGGCGATCGCGGCGTCAAGCTCTCCGGCGGCCAGCGACAACGCATCGCGATCGCGCGCGCGTTTCTGAAGGACGCGCCGATCCTGCTGCTCGACGAGGCAACTGCCGCGCTTGACGGCGAATCCGAAGAGGCCATCCGCGATGCGCTCGGCCGCCTGATGCGCGGCCGCACCGTGATCGCGATTGCGCACCGTCTCGCGACGCTGCGCAATTTTGACCGCGTCGTGATGCTCAAGGATGGCAAGGTCATCGAGGATGGTCCGCCCGACCGCCTGATGCGTGAAACCGGCCCGTACCGGCAGCTCGTGACCCAGGAAATGAACCGTCTCGCGATCCACGCAGCCTGAATCGCGGCGGCGAATTGAGACACAGTCAGATCGGCGTCGCGGCGTGCGGAGCGGTATCCGCTAGAGCGTTTTCCAGCGAATTGGATACCGGTTGGCGTCAATGAAACGCGTCAAATCAAGAATCTAGCCCGTTCCGATTTAATCGGAACGGAAAAGGCTCTAGAGTTACAGGACAGAGGTTACGCATGGCCACCAAAGCCAACGTCCAGCGGGCGGATGCTCCGCTCGCGGAGCAGATCACGGAATCGCCGTTCTACATTCCCATGACCGGCCAGGCGGCACGGCCGCGCCGCACCCTCAAGCATGACGATACGTTCATCGTCCTCGACAGCCATGGCGACATCGGTGCTTCGGCCGGTGGGCCCGATGGACTGTTCAATGCCGATACCCGCTATCTGGCGCGGCTCGAGCTCTTGCTGAACCAGACTCAGCCATTGCTGCTCGGCTCCAACCTGCGCGACGACAATTCCGCACTGACGATCGACCTCACCAATCCCGACAT
Organism: Bradyrhizobium sp. AUGA SZCCT0177; assembly: GCF_018130125.1. Lineage (NCBI taxonomy): Bacteria > Pseudomonadati > Pseudomonadota > Alphaproteobacteria > Hyphomicrobiales > Nitrobacteraceae > Bradyrhizobium > Bradyrhizobium sp. AUGA SZCCT0177. Next base: position 82,051 of record NZ_JAFCMA010000016.1, read on the forward strand.
CTATGACGGCGACCGGATCGTCCTGCAGAAGGATCTGATCCACATCGTGCGCACCATCTTCCTGTGGCGCGGCACCGCCTATCAGCGGATCGCCGTCCAGAACCATGGCGACCGGGCGGCACACATTGATCTGACCTTCCTGTTCGACAATGATTTCGCCGATCTGTTCGAGGTGCGCGGCGCCAGGCGCCCGCGCCGCGGCACCGGCACCAGCGAGCTGCTCAGCCCCGCCGATGTCAGGTTCGAATATCACGGCCTCGACGGCGAGGCGCGAACGACCAATCTGCATTTCGACCCGCGCCCGACCCTGCTGGCGGTGAACAGCGGCAGCTATCATTTCGTGCTCGAGCCGCAACAGCTTACGTCGGTGTTCGTTGCGGTGACCTGCAACTATGCCGCGGAGCACCGGCCGGCGCCGTTCATGCGTGGCCTGCTCGCACATCGCCGCGAAATGCGCCGTTCCACCGCGGGCACCGCCAGCGTCGAAACCTCGAACAGCATCTTCAATGAGGTGTTGTGCCAGTCGATGGCCGATCTCAACATGCTGATGACCGACACCCCGCATGGCCGCTATCCCTATGCCGGCATTCCCTGGTATTCGACTACGTTCGGCCGCGACGGCCTGATATCAGCGCTGCAGATGCTGTGGATCGACCCGCGCGTGGCCTGCGGCGTGCTCAAACGGCTCGCTGCCTATCAAGCCAAGGCCGTCGATGCCCTGAACGACGCCGAACCCGGCAAGATCCTGCATGAAATGCGCGGCGGCGAAATGGCGGCGCTACGCGAAGTGCCGTTCGCGCAATATTATGGCAGCGTCGATTCCACGCCGCTGTTCGTGCTGCTGGCGGGATTCTATTTCGAGCGCACCGGTGACGAGGACACGCTGCGCGAGCTGTGGCCCGCGATCGAGGCCGCGCTGGCCTGGATCGACGGTCCCGGCGACCCTGATCGTGACGGCTTTGTCGAATATCGGCGCGCCTCCGAACAGGGCCTCGCCAACCAGGGCTGGAAGGATTCCTTCGACGCAATCTTTCATGCCGATGGCCAGTTGGCCGAGGGCCACATCGCCCTGTGCGAGGTTCAGGGTTACGTCTTCGCCGGCAAACGGCTGGCAGCGCGTTGCGCGCGCCAGCTTGGCTTTGCCGAGAAGGCGCGCAGGCTCGACGAGGAGGCAACCCAACTTGCCGCGCGCTTTGAGGAGGCGTTCTGGTGTCCTGACATGGGCACCTACGCGCTCGCGCTCGATGGCGCCAAGCGGCCGTGCAAGGTGCGGACATCCAATGCCGGCCAGCTTCTATTCACGGGCATCATTGGCGAGGACCGTGCGCGCATGGTCGCCGCCGACCTGATGCGGCCGCGCTTCTTCACCGGCTGGGGCATTCGCACCGTGGCATCAGGCGAGTCCCGCTACAACCCGATGTCCTACCACAACGGCTCGATCTGGCCGCACGACAACGCGCTGATCGCGCTGGGCCTTGCCCGCTACGGCCTGAAACATTCCGTCGAACATCTGTTCAAGGGGTTGTTCGGCGCGGCGAGTTACATGGATCTCAGGCGGTTGCCGGAATTGTTCTGCGGCTTCCACCGCGAGCGGCGGTTTGGCCCGACGCTCTATCCCGTGGCGTGCTCGCCGCAGGCATGGGCGAGCGCGACGCCGTTCACGCTGCTGGAAGCTTCGCTCGGCCTGGAATTCGATGCGCGGGCCGGCGAAATCCGCCTGCGTAATCCGCGTCTGCCGGAATTCCTGAACGAGGTCGTGCTGCGTGACTTGCGGCTTGGCGATTGCAGCGTGGATCTTCGCCTGCGCCGTCACGGCGACGATGTATCGCTCGAAATGATGCGGACGCGCGGCCGCGTTCAGGTCTCGATCGTGTTGTCGCGCTGACGGCGATCGTACTCGGGGAAATGGTGACGAAACCGGCTGCGGCCGGTTCGTCACCTCTGCGCAACAGCGAAGAGCTTCAGGAGACCGCATGCGTTCAGGGCAAAAGATCACGGCAGCCGTTCTGGTGTGGAGCGCGATATCCCTCGGCGCATTGGCGGTCGCGCAGGAGCCAGACAAGGGCCCGCCGGCCCCCGCCGCACCAAGTCCGGCGGCAAAGGCCTCGCCGGATGCGCCGAAAGAACCGGTGCCCCCGCCTTCCGTCACGGTCATCCGCGCGGCGGACGCACGCGGGATTCTCGGACGCGATGTCCGCAGCACGGCTGGCGAGAACATGGGGCGCATCGTCGACGTGATCGTCGATCGCTCCGGAACCGTGCGCGCCGCGGTGATCGATTTCGGCGGCTTTCTCGGCGTCGGCAGCCGAAAGATCGTCGTCGACTGGAACGCACTCCACTTCGGACAAGTTACCAACAAGAAGGAAAGCATGACGCTCGAATTGACGTTGGAACAGGTCAAGGCCGCGCCCGAATACAAGGAAGATACGCCGATCGTGGTGCTCGGCGCCACCGGCAGTCTGCAACCCCTGCAATTCGACCACTGACGGAGGAGGAGAATTCCACTGTCCGCGCGCCCGAACCCATATCCCAAAGATATTGCCAAGGATTTTGCCGATGAGACGCGGGGCGCGCCGTCCGTCGATGAACGCGGCGACACGTCACCGCCGCCGCCGGCATCGCCTGAGCCCCACCCTTCGGCGCAAAGCCAGCGCGGCCTCGACTGGTTCATCTTCTTTCTCGCCGACGTCCAGACCGGCTTTGGTCCGTTCGTCGCGGTCTATCTGACGACGCAGAAATGGACCCAGGTCGAGATCGGGCTGGTGCTGTCGATCGGCGGCATTGTCGGGTTGATCGGCCAGATGCCGGGCGGCGCCATCATCGACGCCGCCCGGAGAGAACGGCTGGTCGCCGGTTTCGCGGTCGCAGCGATTGGAGTCGCAGCGCTGGCCTATGCGGCATGGCCGATCTTTCCCGTCATCGCAGCGGCGGCGACATTGCACGCCATGGCGAGTTGCGTGCTCGGCCCGGCGATCGCCGCGATCAGTCTCGGATTGGTCGGACCGTCCGCGATCGGCGAACGGCTCGGGCGCAATGCCCGGTTCGCGTCGATTGGCAACGGCGTCGCCGCGGCGCTGATGGGGGCCTGCGGCTATTTCATCTCCAGCCGCTCGGTGTTTCTCGCCACCTTTGTTCTGGTGATCTTCACCATCATAGCGCTATCCCGGATCAGGGATCGCGAAATCGATCCGGAGCAGGCCCATGGCGCGATCGTCCGCGCCAAGCCGGATCCCGAAGCCACCAGCGTGCTGCATCTGTTGCGCCAGCGCCCGCTCCTGATCTTTGCCGGTGCCGTGATGTTGCTGCAGCTCGCCAACGCCGCGATGCTGCCCTTGATGGCCGGCATCGTGACGACGCGTTCGACCCAGTGGGCGCCGGTGCTGATCGCGGCGTGCATCATCCTGCCGCAAGCGATCGTGGCGCTGACCTCGCCATCGGTCGGCCGTAAGGCGCAACAATGGGGCCGCCGGCCGCTGCTGCTGATCGGCTTCACCGCGCTCGCCATCCGCGGCGTGCTGTTCGCAACCGTCACCGATCCCTATCTGCTGGTCGCCGTGCAATTCTTTGACGGCGTTACCGCCGCGGTGTTTGGCGTTCTCATCCCGTTGACTGTCGCCGACATCGCCTTCGGCAGCGGCCATTTCAACCTCGCCCAGGGCGTGGTGGGGACGGCGGTCGGCATCGGCGCTTCCTGCAGCAATATCCTGGCAGGCTATGTCAGCGACCATTTCGGACATAGCGTAGCCTTCCTCGGCCTGTCCGCCATTGCCTGCGTCGGGCTTTGTCTGATTGCGTTTGTGATGCCGGAAACGAAGCCGCCCCGTCATGCCCGGGCATAGCCGTCTGAAGGACGGCGTCGCTTACGCTCGCCTACGCCCCGGGCATCCACGACTTACTTCCTTTGCGCGAGACAAGACGTAGATGGCCGGGACTACAAGCCCGGCCATGACGAACACTAACATTCGCGCTCGCGCGGACTTACGACGATAATTCCACCGTCTTGAATTCCGCCGGCAAAATCACTTCCAGCAATTCGACGTCGTCAGAATAGTCCAGGATCAGATGCCTGATGCGCGGCGGCTGGGTCCAGCAGCCGCCCTGTTTCATCAAGGTCTCGCCCTGGCCTTCCATGTAGGTCTTCACCCACCCCTTGAGCACATAGACCATCTGGAATTCGACGTCGTGATAATGCAGTTTTGAAACTTCCTCCGGATTGCAGGGTCCGATCAGCCGGATCACATGCGCTTGCGCGAGGCCATGGGTCGCCGCGGCAATGCCGAGATCGCGGTACTGCGCATAGGTGCGCAGGCCGTCGGCCTTAAAATCCTCATCCCGATGATGGCTGATGGCGATGCGCTGTTTCGGCCGCGCCTTCGGCTTTGCTACGGCCTTGGCCGTTGGCTTGGCTGCCGCCTTCGATTTGGCTGTGGCGACGCGGCCTTTTGATGCGATGGTCTTGCGGGCTGAAGATTTGGCTGCCGTACCGAGGCCCGTCCATTTCTTCTTCACCGCGGTTTTGGCTGCGGCTTTCGATGTCGCTTTTTGCTTGGCCATTGGCGCCCTCCCGTTTGTTTGATGGCGGGAGGCTAACACAAATTGAAATTCGTAGGGTGGGTTAGGCGAAGCCGTAACCCACCGCCGTCGTGGCGACGAAGATGGTGGGTTTCGCTACGCTCTACCCACCCTACGAATCCTGTCCGCTCAATGCAGCCTGAAAACGCCGTCCACAGCGCGAAGTTCTGCCGGCTTGATCAGCTTGGAATGCGCGACCGTGACCGAATACAGCGGGCCGTCGAGCTTTTCCTGCCAGAAGGCCAGAAAATCTTTCAGCGCCGGAAATTTCGGAAACAGATCATAATTCTGCCAGACGTAGGTTTGCAGCAGCGAGGGATGATCCGGCAGCCGATAGAGAATTTCCGCCGTCGTCAGCCCATAACCCAGCACCTGCTTCCGGAAATCGTCGGAAACAACCCCAACCCGCGAGACCATGCCAACCTCCATCGGTGGAAGCGCATTTCACGTGGTGGCCACACCGAGCCACCCCGGCGGAGATGCGCTCACATGAGAGAAATGTGACGCACGATACCCACCCATCACAAGCCTAAATGTTTAATGAACTGTTGAAAAATCACGCGTTAGCAGCAGCTTACCGCACGTGCTAATACGGGCTCGGCAGGCCGTTTACCTCGATTAATCATGATGAATGAAATTGGCAGCCGTCATATTTGAGTGCCAATTTTTCTGCTAGAAGCCCTTGTCCCCCGAACAAGACTGGCTTAAATCAGCCGCAGCCGAGCTAGCACTCGCCTGCTCGGACTGCCAAAATCCCAGAATTCGACAACAGTTGCAAAAACTTAGGAGGACTGCATGAAATTCCGTCCGCTTCACGACCGCGTCGTGGTCAAGCGCATCGACGCCGAAGAGAAGACTGCTGGCGGCATCATCATTCCGGACAGTGCCAAGGAAAAGCCCTCCCAGGGCGAAATCACCGCCGTCGGCCCCGGTGGCCGTGACGAAGCTGGCAAGCTGATCCCGATCGACCTCAAGGTCGGCGACCGCGTCCTGTTCGGCAAGTGGTCCGGCACCGAGGTCAAACTCGATGGCCAGGAACTGCTGATCATGAAGGAAAGCGACATCATGGGCGTCCTCACCGACGTTCCCGCGACCAAGAAGAAGGCCGCCTAAGCCAAACCCGCACACGCTCACCCCTGAGGAGCGCCTGCGAGGCGCTCCGCGACAAGGGTGAGACACCAAGTTCAACTCAGGGAAATCAAATATGTCAGCTAAAGAAGTCAAATTCGGCGTTGATGCCCGCGACCGCATGCTGCGCGGCGTCGACATTCTCGCCAATGCCGTGAAGGTCACGCTCGGCCCGAAGGGCCGCAACGTCGTGCTCGACAAGTCGTTCGGCGCTCCCCGCATCACCAAGGACGGCGTTACCGTCGCCAAGGAAATCGAACTCGAAGACAAGTTCGAGAACATGGGCGCGCAGATGGTGCGCGAAGTCGCCTCCAAGTCCGCAGATGCTGCCGGCGACGGCACCACCACCGCAACCGTGCTCGCGGCTGCGATCGTCCGTGAAGGTGCCAAGTCGGTTGCTGCCGGCATGAACCCGATGGACCTGAAGCGCGGTATCGACCTGGCTGTGGAAGCCGTGGTCGCCGACCTCGTCAAGAACTCCAAGAAGGTCACCTCGAACGAGGAAATCGCCCAGGTCGGCACCATCTCCGCCAATGGCGACGCCGAAATCGGCAAGTTCCTCGCCGACGCCATGAAGAAGGTCGGCAACGAGGGCGTCATCACGGTTGAAGAAGCCAAGTCGCTCGAGACCGAACTCGACGTCGTCGAAGGCATGCAGTTCGACCGCGGCTATATCTCACCCTACTTCGTCACCAACGCCGACAAGATGCGCGTTGAAATGGACGACGCCTACATCCTGATCAACGAGAAGAAGCTCTCCTCGCTGAACGAGCTGCTGCCGCTGCTCGAAGCCGTGGTGCAGACCGGCAAGCCGCTGGTCATCGTCGCGGAAGACGTCGAAGGCGAAGCTCTCGCCACCCTCGTCGTCAACCGTCTGCGTGGCGGCCTCAAGGTCGCTGCCGTCAAGGCTCCGGGCTTCGGCGATCGCCGCAAGGCCATGCTGCAGGACATCGCGGTTCTGACCGGTGGTCAGGCGATCTCGGAAGATCTCGGCATCAAGCTCGAGAACGTCACGCTGCAGATGCTCGGTCGCGCCAAGAAGGTGATGATCGACAAGGAAAACACCACCATCGTCAACGGCGCCGGCAAGAAGGCCGACATCGAGGCGCGCGTTCAGCAGATCAAGGCGCAGATCGAGGAAACCACCTCGGACTACGACCGTGAGAAGCTGCAGGAGCGTCTGGCCAAGCTCGCAGGCGGCGTCGCGGTGATCCGCGTCGGCGGCGCGACCGAAGTCGAAGTCAAGGAGCGCAAGGATCGCGTGGATGACGCGATGCATGCGACCCGTGCGGCGGTTGAAGAAGGCATCGTGCCGGGCGGCGGCGTCGCCCTGCTGCGTGCCTCCGAGCAGCTCAAGCGCATCAAGACCGCGAACGACGACCAGAAGACCGGCGTCGAGATCGTGCGCAAGGCGCTGTCCGCGCCGGCCCGCCAGATCGCGATCAACGCTGGTGAAGACGGCTCGGTCATCGTCGGCAAGATCCTCGAGAAGGACCAGTACAACTACGGCTTCGACTCGCAGACCGGCGAATACGGCAACCTGGTCTCCAAGGGCATCATCGACCCGACCAAGGTGGTTCGTGCGGCGATCCAGAACGCAGCGTCGGTTGCGGCTCTCCTGATCACCACCGAAGCCATGATCGCCGAACTGCCGAAGAAAAACGCGGGCGGCGGCGGCGGTATGCCCCCCGGCGGCGGCGGCATGGGTGGCATGGACTTCTAAGTCCAGCCATCCAGGCGAACGTCAAAGAATGCAAAACCCCGGCAGCGATGCCGGGGTTTTTGTTTGTTGGGGTTTTCGAAGGCCAGCAATCCCTCTCCGGGACGCGCCGCTTGGCGCTGGCCGCAGATGCGCAATTGCGTATCGGGGAATCCATACGCGCGATCGAGGTTATGACGGAGGATAATTTGTGGTCGCTTATCGTTCAACACGAACCCGCGGCCAGTTCATCCGCTCGCCCCGCCACCGCCCCGAAACGTCCCGTCAATACGGCTTCGCCCACGCATCGGCGGCGGCGATGATCTTGCCGAACAGTCGGCCGAGCTCGCGCCGCTCCGCAGGATCGAGCGTTTCCAGCATGGCTTTTTCGCGCTCGATAAAGCTGCCTATGATCGCGGTGTAGATGCGCTGTCCGGACTCGCTGAGATGCAGCACCCGCGCGCGGCTGTCGGCGAGGTCGGTCTTGCGCGTGATCAGCCCTTTCTTCTGCAGCAGTTTTACGGCCCCCGCGATGCTGGTCTTGGGCCGGCCGGTGACGACGCTGATCTGCTGGGCGTTCAGCCGCGGTTGCCGGGTCAGGCAAAACAGAACGATCCATTCGGAGCGCGTCAATCTGAACGACTTCTCCATCATCGCCACCAGCGGGCCGACATAAAAATTGGCGATGTAGTTCATCCGGTACGCCAGCGGGATCGGATTGTCCTTCAGGATCGCGTCGAGCAGCAAGCCGTGAATCACGCGCTCTCCGGGCTGCCAACCGACATTCAACTCTTCCGCCTTGCCGGACTTGCGCTTCGCCGCCGCCTTGATCGCCATCGCACCACTCAATCCATCGTCAGATAGGTGTTTATCGCCCGGTATAGGCTCATGTGATTTTTCTCGATACAGAGGAAGTGCGAGCCATCGGGTATTTCCAGCGAGGATTTCGCGGCCGATCCGATCGCCGCTTCCAGCCGCTGCATATCCGACGCCGTCGAGGTGGTGTCGCATGCGCCCCGCACCAGCAGGACCGGCGCCTCGATCGTTCCGGGATCGTACAGCGGCCGGCCATTGAACACCTCGACCAGATCCGCAAATGCGCCGTTCGGGCAACGAAACGCCCGCGGATGATGCGACCCGGCGAGGACATCCGTGCTCGCCGCCGCCTCGAACAACGCTTCCACCACGCCATCCGCGCGAACGTCGGCCGGATCGCCCGGCGCATCGCTGTTCCAGCGCGCCACCACGTCGGCCATGGTGATGAGCCGATAGGCGCCAAAATGACCGGCCAGTTTGCTGCTGTCGGCGGCGTCACCGATGCGGTCCAGCCACAGCGCGTTTTTCTCCGCAAACAGCGGCGCGTACAGCACCAGCCGGCGGACATCGGCCGCGTGCTGGCTCGCGTACCAGCCGGCGACGATGCTGCCCCACGAAAACCCGACCACGTCGATCGACAGAACCTTTCGGCGCCGCCCGATTTCCGATACGGCCGTACCGACGTCTGCGACCGCATGCCGCGCGCGGGAGAACGGCGGATGCGCCGCCATTGGTGCATTCATCACGCCGGTCTCTATCGATACGCCATATCCCCTGGCATCGATGGCATAGACAAAGCGACCCCGCGCAAGCTCCTGCATCAGCGAGTAGCCCGCCAAAGGCAGATCGAACAGCGCCGATCCGAAGGTCGCGCCATGCACCAGCAGCACCGGCGGAAGGATCGCCGGCCCAACGGGTTGCATCTCCCACAAGCCAAGCGCCGTCTCGCCGTCCTTGGCTGCGATCCGTAACAATCGTTTTGTCGTCATCGGCTTACCGCACATGCGAGAATCTGAATCATCCGACTGTCAGGCTATTCCAAGGTATATAGTGCGTCATCGTACTAAATAGTCCAAAATCGCTCTATAAAGTGAAGCCAGCGCCGGTTGGCGCCGCATTAAGCGGGCTTCAAAACAGGGGGAGATGCAACCATGCGCAACATCGCACTCGCACTCTTGATGGCGGCGGGCACCGCCCTCGCCGCGCCTGCACCCGGCTTGGCACGCGACACGGCGACGGCTTCATCCCGCGCAGGATTCGATACCGCGAAGCTGAAGGCCATCACCGGATGGCTGCAGGCCGATGTCGACAAGGGCCGAACGCCGGGCGCGGTGGTCCTGATCGCCCGCGACGGCCAGGTGCTGCTTCACGAGGCCGTGGGATGGCAGGACAAGGACAAGAAGGTCCCGATGGCGCGCAATTCCATTCATGCGATCGCCTCATCGACCAAACTGATCACCACCGTGGCGGCGCTTCGCCTGTTCGAGCAGAACAAATTGCAGATCATGGCGCCGATCGCACTCTACCTTCCCGAACTGAAAGACCTCAAGATTTCGGTCGAGAAGAAAGACGCCAGCGGCAATGCGACGTCCGAGCTCACCGCGCCAACGCGCCAGCCGACGGTTCACGATCTGATGACCCACCGCGCCGGATTCACCTACTTCTTCTTCCCGCCCAATCCGCTCCGCGCCAAATACCGAGAGCTCGGCATCGATCGCGTCGACAACATGTCCGCCGACGAAATGCTGAAGAAGCTCGCGACGCTGCCGCTGGCGTTTTCACCGGGCACCTCTTTCGAATATTCGATCGCGACCGACCTGCTCGGCCATATCATCGAGCGCGTCACCAAGAAACCTCTCGACGTCGCTCTGAAGGAGCTGGTGCTGGATCCGCTCAAGATGGGTGACACGACGTTTCACGTCCAGGGAAATGCGCTTGCGCGCTATGCGCGACCCTTGCCGACGGACCCTGACATGTGGGTGTTCGAATGGCTCGATGTGACGCGGGCGCCCAAGCGGTTCTCCGGCGGCGCGGGAATGGCATCCACCGCCGCTGATTACTTCCGGCTGCTGCAACTTCTCGCCAACGGCGGAGCGCTCGACGGCACCCGCCTGCTATCGCCGATGACCGTTCGATGGGCGCTAGCCGACCAGATCGGAACGATGCGCGGCGTGGCGCATCCTGGCGACGGTTATTCCTGGAGCCTGGTCAATCCGGTCCGGGTCAGCGTCGGCGGCGCGCCGTTCCAGGGCAATGTCGGCGATCTGTTCTGGGGCGGCATCACGGGACCGCGCTACTTCATCGACACCAAGGAGAATCTCGTCGGCATCGTCTTCGTCCAGGGGCCGTCGATCCGCGCCGCCTATCATGCCGAACTGAGAGCAATGGTTTACGGCGCGATGATTGCGAGCAAGAACGAGAAGTAACGCGCCCGCTATTTCCGCGGACGCCGACCCTGCACCGAGATGAAGGGCCGCCCGTAGGCGACCCTTCCTGTTACGCGCTTTCCGCCGGCTTCAGGCGAACCAGCTTGTTGAGCAGGGCATCGAAGCCCTGCCCGTCGCCGGCGTGAAGGTCGATGCGGCCGACCTTCTCCACCAGCCGCTCGAGGGACTCCAGTTCCTTGAGCCGCAGCAGCAGCGGGTTCTCTTCCATCAGCTTGGCGGTGTTCAGAAGCGAGCGCGTCGCCGCGGTCTCTTCCTGCCGGCGGATCAAATTGGCCTTCGCCACTCGCTCCGCCTCCACCACCTTGTTCACCAGCTCGCGGATCTCGCCGGGCAGGATCACATCCTTGACGCCGAGCTCCGTCACCTCGACACCGCTGTCCGCGATACGCCCGCGGACATAGTCCCGAAGCTCCGCATCGAGAGCTGCCTTTGCGGACAGCACCTCGTCGAGCGTGCGGCCGGCAACCGCCTCGCGGATCGCGAACTGCACCAGCCGGTACAGCCACGCATCCACGTCAGGCACCACGGCGACGACCCGCTCGGGATCGACGATCCGGCGGAACGCCGTCAAGGTCACCCGCAGCGCGATGCGGTCCTTGGTCAGCATCTCCTGCGCGGTGATCTCGACCGCCTGGGGACGCAGATCGAGGCGCTTGACCTCGACCTTGCGGCCGACGATCCAGAACGCGTGCCGGCCGGGCGCGAGCCGCTCCACCAGCCGGCCCTCGACATAGAGCAGACCGGCTTCGTGGTTCTCGACCACCGCTTCCGTCACGACCACCGAACGGTTGCGATCGATCATCGCCAGATGACGCACCGTCACCCTGGGATCGCTGGTCACGTCGATGCGCTCGACATCGATCGTGGTCGCGACCTTCCAGTAGACGCGCGCCTGCCAGGGCGTCATCAGCTGCATCGGACGGCCGTCGAGGTTGACGATGGCGACTTCATCCGCCCTGGTCTCGACCGCCTCGAACAGCTCGGCCGCCAGATCAGGCCGTGCAGCCTTCAGCACCAGGTAACGCTCCACCGGAAATTCGGCGCGAACCACCTTGAACACTTCGGCCGCCAATTCGTTGCGCGGATCGAACAGCCGATGCCGGCCGGGTCCGAGCACGCGCTCGAGCCTGCCGCTCCGCGTCAGCAACGCGCGCTCACCATCCTTCACCGTCACATGCGTCATCAGGAAATGCCAGTTCATGGCACGCCTCCATCATTGGCCTTCCAGCCAGAGGTCGGAAGACTGGTTTCGTTTTGAAGGAACGGAGGACCGAACGGCGCTTCCTGTAAGTCCGGCGGACCGTGGTTTGAGCTTGCATGACGACAGGCGCACGCGCGCAATCGCCCGACAATGTCGGGCGTTTTGAGCGGTGTTCCCGGCGTCAGCGCAAGCGGTATCCACCGCGGCGCAGAGCCGTTCGTACAGTGTCTAGGTTCGGACGAAGAGCCTTGCGGCAATGCGGCCGGACTGCGACTGAAGCGCGCGTCCGGTCCCCTTCAATGGGAAATTCAGTTTTTTAGACTGAACCGGAGCGTTGGAACGGGATTCGAACCCGCGTCACGATGATTCATAGTCATCTGCTCTACCACTGAGCTATCCTTCGGTTGCGCAAGAGATCGGAATCGAACCGACGCCTTCGGGTTTCACCCCGACGCTCTCCATGAGCTACACCTCGCGTCTTCATTCGGCGGAACACGAAACCGGACACCGGCTCGCGCCAGTCGGGATCTCAGAGAGCCCGAACCCATGGCCTAGCGAAGGAGCGGGCTAATAAACGAAACATCTTTCAGTTGCAAGCGTGTTTTTCAAATTCGGCAAGTGCTGTGACTTCCCGTCACAGCCATTTAACGAACCAATGTGCCCATTCGTCGCAATTCGATGACGTGATGCCGTCCGCTATCGGTCGCCTGTCCGCGCCGCGACGCTGACGCACTCGCGCCGATGATGCTGCCTTCCATCCCGGAAGCCTACCCACGTCGTGCCGCGCCTCGTCGATGCGCGCGACGGCTGGCGATGTGACCTTCGCGACGAGAGGGTTGACGCTAAACGTGGCCGCACCAGCGTTGGATGATCGCGTCGGCTAAATCAAAGGAGAACTGTGATGACTGGAAATGCAATCAATGCGAAGAGCGTGCGCGAGTTGTCCGCCGAGGCGCTCGATGCGGTGGCTGGCGGCTGGCTCCCGCTCCCCTTGCGCGCCTTCACCCAAATCAAAGCAGGAACGGGTGAACCGGGTGGTCAGAACGATCCGGCCCAAATGTTTCAACAGATCATGCAGCAACTCACTCAGGGCTAAATCAAAGGAGAACTGTGATGACCTGTTGGCGCGGGACCGTCGAACGATGGCGGTCGTCCGCAATCGCAAGCAGACTTTGTGCGGGGACCACGTGACGGTGATGTTTGAAGATAATTGCACTCGCGCATTTCCGGTTTAATTTTCTGTACGATCAGTACACAAAGGCGGTGCGCGATGTGGCGCCTGTTATCCGGAAACAATGATCTTCATGGGGTGGAACGCCCGGAGCCCGTACGAGGTTAGATAGAATGCGCACCATCGCGGCGGCGCTGATCGGCGGCCTTGGATTGGAGGCGGCACATGAAAATCATCGTGGACGAAGACGGAGAAATCATCGCCAAAACAACGGATGACCATATTCTGATCGGCGGCCACCACCGCCTCGCGGTGGCAGCCAGCCTCGGTCGAAAACTGTTCTGGCGAGATACCGGCGAACCTGTAAAGCTTGACCTGTTCTTCAAGCATCATGGAACTCTTCGACATACAGCCTGAGGAGGCTGCACATCGCAGGGATGAGCCTCTGTTACGTTGTGGCCCGGATGACAAGGGGCGCAGAAAGCCCCGCGCAAACGGGGCCTCCGCTCGCTTCTTTCAGACGGACTGCGTTATTTCGACATGTCCTGTGCAAATCTGACCGCCCCGTACCCGGCGAAAAAGCCGGTGCTGAACGCCGCCGCACCCACCAATATGAAGATAAAGCCGCCATTGACCTCATCGAGTTCCGCATCAGTCACGGTATCCGACGCAGCGATTTCGATTGCATCCATAGTTACGCCTCCTACCTTGGGTTGGTTGATACCGATGCACCAGTGCCTCGGCGATCGGAACGATGACTGATCGGCGGCGGTCGCACTGTTACGAAGATCACATTCTTCGGTGGCCTAAGGCCGAACCCGGTGACCCATACGCCGCGGCCGATCGGTTAGGATCGCTCGCGCTAGATACCTTCTGCAACAATGATTGCTACGCGTATGAGTCCCTGCGTTCGCAGGGACGACGAGCGGCGTCACTGAACCCTGGCCAGCACCGCAAGGCGCCGGATGCCCTGGTTCCGGTACGCGTTCAGGAACGCGTAATAGTCCTTGAAGGAAACGCAGCCATTGGAATCGCCGCGGCTGCCGAGCATGTAGGTATGCGCCAGGAGGCCGTCACGGTTGAAGATCTTGTCCTGCCCGCCGATCGGCGTCAGCCGCAGCGCCGGCACGCCGTGGAACAGCGCCTCGCGCGGCTTCAGGTCATAGATATGCGGCGGCGTCACGCCCTGCATCCGCACATGCGCATAGCGCACATCGTCCATCTTGGCGCCGAGGCCTGAATGCGCTTCGAGTTTGGTGCCGTCGGGCAGATAGACCATCTTCGCCGAAATGTCGTAGACCGCGGTCTGCTTGTCGTAAGGCGGCGATCCGCCCAGCATCGGGTTTTGCGCGCGGGTATCGGGTAGGCTTCCGGTGACGCTGGCGTCGGCGGAAGCGTAGGACAACAGCCCGCCATGCGAGGGCTGCTTGCCCCACAATTTCTCGACCATGCTCGGCTTGTCGTTGGACGCAATCGACATCACCGCCGCCTTGGCGCGCTGCGCCATGTCGCGGACGGAAGCCCCGGATTCCTTCGCGGCGGGTTTGGCTTCAGCCTGCTTGGGCGCCGGGGCCGGAACGTTCAACGCGACCTGGGTCGGTGCCTGCGAAGCGGCTTCCTTCGGCTTCGGCGCTTCGCCAGGTTTTGGCGCTTCAGTCTTCTTCACACCGACCGGCAGCGAGACCTCCGCCACTTGCGTGGCTTCGATCGCCCTGGATGCTTCCCCTTGCGGCGCCGAGGCTGCAAACCTTTCGTTAAACATAATCGAAGGAGCGACGGTCACGGGCGCGGAAATTTTCGGGGCCGGCTGGGGCAGCGACGCGAACACTTCGTTGAAGGCGGGCCGCGCCGGACGCGACGCGACAATCGAGGAGCTCTTGACGACCGGCGGATCGAACGCCGCGCTGTTGACCGAGGGATAGATGCCGGCTGCGAAAATATTGCTGTAGACGGTCCAGGCGCAGCCCAGCACCACGGCTGCGATCGCGACGCCGCCGAGGAAATGCTGAGGAATGACTTTCCGGGAAGATTTCTTGCGGTTGTGGGCCGCAAGGCCAAACGCACCGGTACTCGTACTCATTCGCCTTGCGTCCACAACAACTCTACTAAGTCCCCGCTTGATGCCGCGCCCGAAAAGTTCCCGGGCAGCATCTCGCAAAGACACGGAGCGTCATTAAGGCGAGTTTTAGTTAAATGCAGATTAAACGCGGGCAGATGTAAGGCATGCGCAAATCATTGGAAGTTATGCGCAAATCAGCCCGTAAACATGCGGGGTTGCCCTGCGATCGGGACATCCGGCCGTTGGCCGGCTGTCCCATTTTGGCAATCAATCCTTGAACGGATCGAATTCGTTCTCGCCCGCCATGACGACGGCGAACGGACGCAGCCTGTGCTGCACCTTGATCGAGCCGGCATGCTCGGCAAGCACCTCCGGCAACCTTCGATAGGCCATCGGGCTTTCGTCGAGATCGGCGCCGATCAACGTCACGCCGCGCGACTGCAGCCACGCATCCATCTCGACGCGCGTAAACCTCCGTTTGGCCTCCCTGCGACCGAACCTCCGGCCCGCGCCGTGAACCGTCGAGTAGAGCGACGCTTTCGCTTCGGGGCTATCGACGCCTTCGACGATGACGGCGTCATCTCCCATCGATCCGCCGATGAAGCCGCGCTGTCCCGGAAAGGCCGGCGTCGCGCCCTTGCGCACAACCCACAAATCCTTACCCGCGTGATTTTCGCGCCAGGCATAATTGTGATGGTTGTGGACCATGTCGGTGATGTTACCGCCGATGATCTTTCGCACGCGCTCAATCACCCACTCCCGGCCGGCATAGGAATAACGCCCGGCCAGTTGCATGGCCGCGATGTAGCGTCGCCCGATCTCGCTGTCCTCGTCGATGACAGCCGGCGGCACATTCATGCCATCCTTGCCGCCCGCAGCCTTGAGGTAGCGGGTGGCACTGGTGTGGCCGAGACCGCGGCTGCCGAAGTGAACGCCGATCCAGACAAGGCCGGCTTCGTCGCGCATCAAGTCGACATAGTGGTTGCCCGATCCGACGGTGCCGAGCTGCGACACGGCCTTCTGCCGATACGCGCCCATGTCGGATTCTCTCCAGGCATCGCCGTCGTCGAACAGTTCGTGCTCGACGCGCTCCTCATTGGTCCGCCCGACGCCAAAGGAAATCGCCCTGTGCACGTCCTTGATGATCGTGCCGACATTGCTTTCGATCCGGCTGAACGGCGTATCGAGACGCACCGCCATGTTGCCGCAGCCGATGTCGAAGCCGACGCCGGAGATGCTGATCTGCTTCTCATAGGCGATCACGCCGCCGACCGGCTGGGCATATCCCAGATGACCGTCCGCGCAGATCACGCCGGCCACGGCGTTGCCGACCGCCATGCAGTTGCGCATCTGCGCGATCGTGGCGTCCTCGTGCTGGCCGAAGATCTTGAGTGGGCTGTTCTGGTATTGCGCAGGCTGCACCGTGAGCTGTTCCTTGCGCGCAGCGTCGCGGAACGTGCACCAGACCGGGATCGGCCGCTGACCGGGACGATCGATCTTCGCATCGGGGTCGAGCCCGGCTTCGACCGCCAGGGCCCTTGCACGCTCCTGATAGGGATCGAGCCGCATTACATCTTCCTCTTCCACGATTACCGAGACGTCGCCGGCAATGTCTTACACCGAGCATAGGTCGTCGCACTAAAACCCGCTTAGGTTCATGCACAGCGGGGCTTTCGCCGGACACAGCCTGCCGTCAGCGTGGCGCTCATTCATCCGATCGGTCGTCGGATTATTGCCGGCGCAGCCACGTCGGCAAAACGCTGTTTTCCAGCGCCAGTTCCGGCGGCGGGGAGCGATCGAATACCCCGCCTTTCGGCCCCTCCAGCAGATCGAGCGCATACGTCTCGACCACAAGCGGGCCGCGCTTGCGCTTGACCTCACCGACCTTCTCGACGCGGGCAAATTCGTCCTTCAACGGATGATCGCCGGGCAAGGCCTCGCGAACATACAGCTGTTTGTCGCCGAGCTGGGCCGCCGTCGGCTCGGGCATGTTGACCCAGCGGATGCGCTGGCTTTGCTGAGCAACGCAAGTGCCCTTCGGCAGATAGAACGCAAGCCAGCCGGTGGTGCCGTAATCCGGCGCGAGCACGCAGGATGCGCCCGCGCGCGCCCGCACCGCTTCGATCTCGCCTGCGATTTCGCGCCAGCCGACGCCGACGCTGCGCACGGTGGCGTCGCGGCGATAACCCGAGAGCGCGCCGGTGTTGGCCTGCACGATCAGGATCGCAAACATCACGATGCCGGTTGGCGCCGCCCAGCGCAGGCAGAAATTGACGGTGCGCTGCTCGCGCTTTTCCCATGGCACCAGATGGGCTGCATACGCCGCCGCGACCACAAACGCCGGGTAGACCGGTGCGAACCAGTTCGCCTCGACGCGGGCGTGCAGCGAATGCCAGACGAAATAGACGACGATGGTCCAGAACATGGTGCTGACCAGCACGCGCGCCGGCAGCGCACCGGCGCGACGCTGAAACAAAGCATAGAGACCCATCGCGCCGAGAATCCATACCAGCGGCGTTGCGAACGCGATCTGCGTCGGGATCAGTTCGGCGATGAAGGCCGGCCTGAAATCCTCGATCCGGGCCCGGCCCATCTGCTTGATGAAAGACACCCAATGATGGTCGGCGTTCCACAGAATGACCGGCGAAAACAACAAGAGCGCGACGAGGCCGCCGAGATAAGGCCATGGCGAAATCAGCCAGCGCCGCAGTTTCGGAACCACCACCAGCCAGATCAGGATCGCGGGGCCGAAGAACAGCGCGGTGTATTTCGACAACAGCGCAGCGCCCGTGGCGAGACCTACCGCCAGCCACCACGCACCGCGTCCGGTCTCGAGCACCTTGGACAGCGAAAACAGCACGAAGCTCGACGCTACCAGGAGCGGCGCATCCGGCGTGACGATCATGGTGCCGACCGCGGCCATCAGCGTGACGTTGAGCAGGATCGCCGACGTCGTCGCCACCCGCCTGCCGCCGAACAACACGGCCGCGGTCTGGTACACCGCCCAGCTCATCGGCAGCGCCAGCAGGATAGAGACCAGACGGACGCCGAGTTCGGTGTCACCCGCAATCATGGTGCCGAGGCGGATCACGAATGCCACCATAGGCGGATGGTCGTAATAGCCGCCGGCCAGATTCTTCGACCACATCCAGTAATAGGCTTCGTCGAAGGTGATGGGCGTGTAGGCGGCGGCTACCAGCCGTACCGCGACCAGCGCCAGGATCGTCAGAACCGTGTTGAGGACGAGCCGCGCCTCGTTCGGATTCATTTTGGAGCCCCACCGGTCCTGTTTGAATCAGGACCGGGCTCCAGTTCATCGTTTCGACGCGTTTTCTTCACGCGAACCGGGTATCCACTTCGCTTGAAAACGCCGTCGATCATCGCTTGCGCCAGACGAACAGTCCGGACATCGCGTAATTCCAGACCACGCCCATCAGCGCGCCCGCCGCTCCCGCCAGCCACCAGATCGGCTCCTGGTCGTAGACCGAGAACGCGACGCCGACATTGGCGAACAGGCCGACGCTGCAGACGAGGTAAAACAGCAGCAGGCCGCGCAGGATGGCAAAACCCTTCAGGCGTTGATCGCGATAGGTGAGAAAATTGTTCAGGATGAAATTGCTGGTCATCGCCACCAGTGCGCCGACGGCCTGCGACTCCGGGAATGGCATGTTGAAGAGTTGGTTCGCGATGAACAGCGCCGCGAGATGCACGATGAGGCCGATCGAGCCGACCATCGCAAACAACAGAAAGCGCAGCGAGACCACGTCGTGAGTGAACTTGGCCAGCACCAGACCCAGGAAATCCAACGCCACCATCGAATCGAGCTTGCTCTCGCCGTGCTGGCGCGAGCCGAAGGTAAAGGGAACCTCGACCGTGCGCAGCTTGCCTTGCGCGGTCGCGACGATATCGAGCAGGATCTTGAAGCCCTGGATTGAAAGCTGCGGCGCCAGTTGCTCGAAGCGGTCGCGGCGGATCATGAAGAAGCCGCTCATGGGATCGGCGATCTCGACCTTGAGCACGCGTCTTGCAACTTCGGTCGCGAGCGCGCTGATGCCGGCGCGTCCCTTGTTGAAACTGTCGGCGCTGCCGCCCTCGACATAGCGGCTGCCGACCACGAGTTCGGCCTCGCCACGTTGCAAGAGGCCCACCATCTTCGGCAGCTGGGTCTCGTCGTGCTGCAGATCGGCGTCGATGACAGCCGCATAGGGCGCGCTGGCGGCGAGAATGCCCTCGATGCACGCCCCGGACAGGCCGCGCCGCCCGATCCGGCGGATGCAGCGGACGCGGGGATCCTTCTGCGCCAGGCTGCGCACCACTTCCCAGGTGCCGTCAGGGGAATTGTCGTCGACGAACACGACTTCCCAGGGGATGTCCTTGAGGGTCGCGTCCAGCCGCCGGTAGAGGACGGTGACGTTGTCGCGTTCGTTAAAGGTAGGGACGACGACCGAAAGCTGAGGCAAACCCGCGGCCTGCGGCGGGTTTTCGGGGCCCGGTTTGATGGCTTGATTCATGGGGCCAGCGTATATCCGCAGCCGCTGGGGATGCCAAGGCGCCGCCAGGACTACCAATGGCGCCGCCAGCGCTACGAAAGACGCCGCCAGCAATCGAAGCCGCCGCTAAGATTACCAAAGCAGGGGCGCGGGAACGGGTTTCAGGTGGGGAAACTGGGCCAAAAAGGCCCCCAAAATGCCAACGACCACGAACAGAGGGCGCGCGTACATCCGGCGCAGCCAAACTATTCATGGTCGTCCCGGCGCCGGAGCTGCTTAAGCATCGACGTCGCCGTTAGGAGCAAGATAGGGATGCCAGGGGCCTTCCGCAAGGGTGGCCTGACCCCTACCCTGCGTCGACTAATTCGGCACTTCCCGGATCACCGGTCCCCGTGGTGCGGGCGCCGCGGGCGCCATCTGGGACGGTTGCTGGACAGCGGCCGGCTTCGGCGCCGGCTTGCCAAACTGCCCGATCGGCCCATAGGCGATCGCGACCACCAGCACGATCGAGGCGACAATGGCACCCAAGATACCGGCTATCGACTCAGAATTCATACCCGACAATCCCCCGTCTGATCGGGAATCAATATCACGGAAGGCCGGAATGGTCGAACAGGCTGGCGAAAACCGAGTTGGCTACTTCGACGCGGCTTTGCGCCTTGCGAACGCCGTCACGATGTCCTTCTGGGCGAAGGCGATGGCATCGTTGGCCGTCGTCAGGTTCGCGCCCGCATCCTTGTCCGGGGACTGGATCCCGAGAAAGCCCACCAGCGCCACCCGGAAATTCTGCCGCTCCGACGCACAGGCAGCCGCGATCAACGCGCCAAAATCCTGTTCCGGCATGTTCCTGTTGCTCTCGCGCGGATATTCGCGGGCCAGGCAGTTCCAATAGGCGTCACGCCCCGAAACCGCCAATTTGCGCGCGTCACCGACCTCGTCGGCGAGAACTGGGAAAGTGGTCATCACGACCAATGCGGCGATCAGGATGCGCATCCTTTTCTCCATTCTTGTTTTGCGTAGCCCGACCCGCGATCGAGACAAGAGTGCACAGCACGGTTTAAGCGAGTTGGCCAATCACGATTGATTGGGCTGGTCTGGAGTACGCGCTGCCGGAGAAGGCCCCGGGTCCGCGATCAACGCCGCATCTCAGGAGCTTGTGCTGTGGCGCGCGCTTCGCTTTGACGCCGGCCCGGCCCCGCGCATGTAATGCCGCTCCGGCCGATAGCGGCCGGACCAGTTTCGCATCATCCTGCGGGCGAATGTCGATAGCCATCGGAAGATTGCCATCGGAAGCTCCTTCTCGTTCCGCGTTCCGAAATTCAGGCGCCGAGCTGGCCGGTCAACCGCTCGTGGAACGAGGAGCTGCGCTGGTCGAGCCCAACGAACGTGACTGACGCGCCATGGTCGCGGTATTTGGTTTCAATCGAATCCAGCGCCGCGACGCTCGAAGCGTCCCAGATCTGGGAATGGGTGAGATCGATCAGGACGCGCTTGGGATCCGCGCCGTAGGAGAAGCGCTCGACGAGGTCGTTGCTGCTGCCGAAGAACAGCGGCCCATGGACGTGATAGCGAACCGAAAGGCCGTCTTCGCTGAGCGTGCGGTCCGCACGGATGACATGGGCGACCCGGCGCGCGAACAACACCATCGCCAGCAACACCCCGACGGCGATCCCGATCGCGAGATTGCTGGTGGCAACCGTGACGGCAACGGTCAGGACCATCACCAGCGTTTCCGGGATCGGCATGCGCCTCAGCGTCGCCGGCGTGATGCTGTGCCAATCGATGGTCTTGAGGGCTGCGATCATCATGACGGCGGCGAGCGCCACCATCGGAATTTGCGCCATCAGGTCGCTCAGCGCGGTCACCAGCACCAGCAGCACGATTGCGGCGACCACCGTCGATATCCTGGTGCGGCCCTGCCCGATCTTCACGTTGACGACGGTCTGGGCGATCATCGCGCATCCGCCGATGCCGCCATAGAATGCGGCCGCGATATTGGCGACGCCGAGCGCCCAGGACTCCTTGCCCTTGTGCGAGCGGGTATCGGTCAGGTCGTCGACCAGCTTCGCCGTCAGCAGCGTCTCCAACAGGCCGACAAAGGCGACGCTGAGCGCGGTCGGCCAGATGATGCTGAGCGTTTGAAGGTTGAGCGGGACGATGAACGCAGTAAAGCCAGGAAGCCCCGGCGCCATGGCGCCCTCGCCACCGACATTGGGCACGGTCAGATGCCCCACCATCACGATCGCGGTCACGACGATGATCGCGACCAGCGGCGCCGGCACGGCCGTCGTGAAACGGGGCATGATGAGGACAACCGCGATCGTCAGCGCGAACAGCGGATAGACCAGCCACGGTACGTTGAAAATGTGGGGCACCTGCGCCGCAAAGATCAGAATGCCGAGCGCATTCACAAAACCGATCATCACCGAACGCGGAACGAAGCGCATCACCCGCGCCAGTCCGGCGAGTCCGAAGACGATCTGGATGACACCGGCAAAAAGGATGGTCGGCAGGATGTAGCCGACGCCATGCACCTTCACCATCGGCCCGATCACCAGCGCGATCGAGCCCGCCGCCGCGGTGACCATCGCAGGCCGGCCACCGAGCGCCGACATCACCAGGCACAGCACGATGGAGGAGACCAGCGCCACCTTGGGGTCGACGCCCGAGACAAAGGAGAACGAGATCACCTCCGGAATCAGCGCCAGCGCGGTGACTATGCCGGCCAGGGACTCGCGGACGAAAAGGTTGGGCGCACGCAGCACCGCGCCGATCGATGGCGAGTCTTCAAACTGGAGTTGCGCGTTGGTCGTGGTGCTGGCGACTTGCATGGGAAACTTTCGAAAGATGTCTGGAGGTGCTCCGGCCCGCGCCGGTTGTGAAAGGGATACTCGTCAGGCGCCCGGTGGTTGACGCACGACGCAGCGGAAGCCGATATGACAGGTGGAGGAATCGACGGTTTCGCCCTGGCGCGCCGACGGCCGGTAGCGCAGGCAATAATTCGGCGCGCACAGATGCGAACCGCCCTTCACCACGCGGCGCACGGATTTGTCGTCGCCGGGCTTCGGATGACAGCACGATTGCTGTTGCTGCTCCTGCGCGGCGCCATAGGGGCTCGACGTCCATTCCCAGGTGTTGCCGACCATGTCGAACAGGCCGTAGCCGTTGGCCGGGAACGCATCGACCGGCGATGTGCCCTCGTAGCCGTCATCGGCCGAATTCTGGTAAGGAAAATGGCCCTGCCAGGTATTGGCCATGAACTGCCCGTCCGGATTGGAGGCGTCGCCCCAGGGATAGGCCTTGCCTTCCAGACCACCGCGCGCCGCAAACTCCCACTCTGCTTCAGTCGGAAGCTCCTTGCCGGCCCACGCCGCGTAAGCGAGCGCGTCCTCATAAGCCACATGCACGACAGGATGATTTTCGCATCCTGCGATCGAACTCTCCGACCCCTGCGGATGCCGCCAGTCGGCGCCGGGTCTGTATTCCCACCAGGCGAGATTGTTGCGCAGGTTGACCGGACGATCGGGCTTCTTGAACACCAGTGAGCCCGGCACCAGCATTTCCGGATCGGCGTCGGGATACATCGAAGGGTTCGGCGGGCGCTCGGAATAGGTGACGTATCCGGTCGCCTCAACGAATTTATGAAACTCGGCGTTGGTGACGGGATAGGTGTCGATCCAGAAGCCGTCGACGGAGGCGGAACGCACCGGGCGTTCTTCCCGATAGAAGCTGTTGGAGCCCATCAGGAAAGAGCCGCCCGGGATCCAGATCATGGAATCGCGGTTGATTGTGCCGGGCGTTACGCCCGTGTTTGGTTGGCCCGGGAGCGAGCAACAGCCCGCTCCCCGGCGATTGCCGGCTGCACCCTGTACGACATCAGCCGCTATCGTCGGTGCAGACATCGTCCTCAAGCCTTCTGGCGCTGCTTCGGCACGAAATCGAGTGCCGCGCCCGGCGGAATCAGCTCCTCCTTCTTGGCGCTCTCCTCGAAGTCGCGGATGATGCGCTGGGCGTGCTGCATCACCCACCAGCGAACGTAGCGCTGGTTGACGGCGTCACGCTCCTTCGGGTCTTCCTTCAGATGCGTGATGCGGGCAAAGCCAAGCGCCAGTTCCGGATCATGGAAATGTTGCTGCCGCTTGAAGTTGATCTTGAAGTCCTTCCACTTCACGGCATGCAGTTCGTCCTTGAGCCAGACGATGCAGGACTCGCGGTTGGACGTTTCCTTCTTGCCGAGGAAAAACTCGCTCTGGTCGACGCCGTCGATCAGGCGATCCTTGGGTGCCTCGCAGCCGGTCATGGACAGCAGCGTCGTGAACATGTCGGTGACATGAACCATCTCGTTGCTCTCGGTGCCCGGTTTGATGTGGTTCGGCCAGCGGATCAACAGCGGCGTACGAATGCCGCCTTCCGCCGAGCTGAAGTACGAGCCGTCGAAGAAGCCGCCGGTGCCGCGTCCGGCAAGATGGTCCTCGGCGCCGTTGTCACCGCACATCACGACGATGGTGTTGTCGCGAACGCCGAGTTCGTCGAGCTTGTCGAGCAGCACGCCGAAATCATGGTCCAGCATCAGCAGGCAATCGCCCCAGTCGCCGTTGGTGCTCTTGCCGACGAATTCGTCGCGCGGGCTCATCGGGAAGTGCATCAGCGAGTGGTTGAAGTAGCAGTAGAACGGCTTGTCCGCCTTGACGGACTTTTCCATGAACTTGATGGCCCGTTTCTGGTACTCGAGGTCGCAGGTCTTTTTGGTCTCCATGGTGAGCTGCTCATCGAGCAGCGGCCAGGCACCCTTGCCCTTGACGCCTTCATGCATGTGCGAGAAGCCGTCGCGCTCCGCGACATAATGGGGGTCGGTCAGCCACATGCATTCGTCATAGGTGCGCAAGGGGCCGTACCATTCGTCGAACCCGTGGTCGGTCGGGAAGCGGCCGTCCTCGGCGCCGATGTGCCATTTGCCGTAGATCGAGGTCGCATAGCCGGCATCCGACAGAATGGTGCCGATGGTGCGCTCCCACTTGACGATGCCGCCGCCATTGCCGCCGAGCGCGATGGTGTGGTTGCCCGAACGGATCGGGAAACGGCCGGTCATCAGCGCCGAACGCGTCGGCGTGCACTGCGGCTCGACGACGTAGTGCGTCAGCTTGGCGCCTTCCTTTGCGAACTGATCCATGCGCTTGGTATCGGCGCCGCGCAGAATGCCGCCGCCGTAGCAACCGAGTTCGCCCATGCCCAGATTGTCGACATGGAAAAACAGAATGTTTGGTTTCTTTGCCATTGAATGCTCCGATTTGATGGACGCCAGGCGTGAGTCATCGTTGACGCGCGCGCCTGTTTGCGTCTGTGCTTGATTGCTGTGATCGATTCTTGGGTTCGCGCCTGTCAGGCCGCGACGTTCAAGTTACGTCAGAAGATTTCGCCTACTCCTTTCGGTCCCACTTTCATTCCAAAGCCAGATAGGCCCCGATCCTTGATCTCCGGCGCCATGGCGGCGAGCGACTCTTCGCGGATCAGACCCTTGAGTTCCTGCACCAGGTTCATGAATTCCGGCGTGTCGGTCATCTCCGCCGTGCGCGGACGCGGCAGCGGCACCTTGATGACAGCCTTGATGCGGCCCGGGCGCGCGGTCATGACGTAGATGCGGTCGGAGAGGAAAATCGATTCCTCGATGTCGTGCGTGATGAACAGCACCGAGATGCGGAACTGCTGCCAGATGTTGGTGAGGATCTCCTGCATCACGACCCGCGTCTGCGTGTCCAGCGCGCCGAACGGCTCATCCATCAGCAGGACTTGAGGGCTTGTCGCCAGCGCACGGACGATGCCGATGCGCTGCTTCATGCCGCCGGACAGCTGATCCGGATAATGGTTTTCGAACGAGAGCAGCCCGGCCAGATCGAGCAGCGCCCGCGCCGTGGTGTTGCGCTTGCTTTGCTCGACGCCTGCCATCTTGAGGCCGAACTCGACATTCTTGCGAACCGACAGCCACGGAAACAGCGAGTATTGCTGGAACACGACGCCGCGGTCCGAACCGGGTTTGGTGATCGCCTTGCCGTCGAGCAACGCCTCGCCGCGGGTCGGCTTGACGAAGCCGGCGACGATGCTGAGCAAGGTCGACTTGCCGCAACCGGAAGGTCCGATCAGCGAGACGAACTCGCCCGGCTGCACGTTGAGCGAGACATTATCGACGGCGACGACCTTGTTGTCGTTGGCGCCGAACGTCACGCCCATGTCGCGAACGTCGATGAAGCCCTTGCTGACTTCGGTTTCCGCCATGGTCATGCTCATCGCCGGCCTCCGGGTGCGAATGCGAGCCAGGGCATCAGGAGGACGCCAACCATCCGGATGATGCCGCTGCACGCCAGTCCAAGGACACCGATCGTGATCATGCCGAGCACGATCGCGGGATAGTCCACCAGTGAGTAGGCTTCCCAGGTGAAGTAGCCGACGCCGAATTGACCCGAGATCATCTCGGCGGCGATCAGCGAGACCCAGGCCACGCCCATGCCGACGGCAAGACCCGTGAAGATGTGCGGCAGCGAGCCAGGCAGGATCACGTTCATGAACAGACGGATTTCGCTGGCGCCGAGACAGCGAGCCGCCCGTACCAGCACGCCATCCAGTGAATGAACCCCGTGAATGGTGTTGAGCAGGAT
This sequence comes from Bradyrhizobium sp. AUGA SZCCT0177, assembly GCF_018130125.1. NCBI lineage: Bacteria > Pseudomonadati > Pseudomonadota > Alphaproteobacteria > Hyphomicrobiales > Nitrobacteraceae > Bradyrhizobium > Bradyrhizobium sp. AUGA SZCCT0177. Next base: position 108,284 of record NZ_JAFCMA010000016.1, read on the forward strand.
CGGAAAGAAAGCGCCGATAAAGGTAATGAAGACGATGCTGGCCTCGTTGTTCGGCCACAGCATGATCGACATCGGCACCCAGGCGATCGCCGGAATGGGCCGCATGATCTCGACGACAGGCATGAAGAAGTCACGCACGCGCTCGTACTTGCCGATCGCAAGCCCGAGCGGCACGCCGATGATGGTCGCGATCATGAAGCCGAACAGAATGCGTCGAACACTCATGGCGATATTGAACAGGTATTTGTTCGACAGCCCGACCTGCGTCAGCTGCTGATACACCTCATAGGGCGTCGGAACATTCTTGAAGCGGATGTAGAATTCGAACTTGTACTTGGTGCCGAGATACCAGAACAGGAACAGCGCCCCGATCGAGATGCAGGCAAGCAATGCAGTGATGATCCGCTCGCGGGTCACGTATCCGAGCAGGCCCAGAAACACCTTGGTCAGCGAGACCGTGGGGATCGGCTCCGGTTCCGGCACCGGAATTTCCGATGCGGACATTTGGGCTGCGGAGGCTTTCACCGCCACCGGCTCGGGATCGGCGTGCTTGTCGACCATAGGGAGCGCCACAATCTTGGCTGTTGCCGTGCTGCCCATCGGATTCCCCTATTGCCCCAGGTTGATGGCGCCGAGGACTTCGGCATAGGTGGCAAGCTTGCCGCCATTCTTGGCCGCATAGGCTTCCGCATCCTTCTTGAGCAGGAACGGCACGACATCCGGCTTCTTCGGATCCTGGCCGCCGACCGAATAGAACGCAGCGTCGGCGAACACCTTGATGCCGAGCTCGCGGTCGACCAGATAGACGGCGTTGAACTTCTTGCCTTCGGAGCCGTACTTCTTCACGCCGAGCAGCGTGCAGACCGGTGAGCTGAACGGCACGATGTCGCCGCCCTGGATCCAGATCTCGCCGGTTTGCAGGGGATTGTTGACCGGCGTGTTGCAGACCGGATCGGTGCCGGTGACGTTATAGGTGTCATACGCAGCAAGCTGCTTGTCGTAGTCGAGCCCGAGTTCCTTGTAGGCGGTCCGTACATAGCCGTCGTTGACCCAGGCGCCGATGTTCAGTTCCTTGATCATGTTGAGCTTCTGCAGGATCGCGTAATTGGCACCGACAGCTTCCACCCATTTCGGCTTGATGGTCGCATCGAGCGTGTGCACGCCGCCGGGACCCAGGAAGATGTAAATCACTTCCTTGTTGATCTTGGTCCACTCCTCGATCTTCTCGGCCGCAAACTTCGGGTTCTTGCGCATCCAGTCGTTCGCCTCCATCAACGCCTTGATGTAGGCCACCACGATTTCCGGATATTTCTCGCCGAAGTCCTTGCGCACGACGACGCCGTGGAACGTCGGCACCTTGGTTTCGGCGCCGTCATAGATCTTGCGGGCAAAGCCCTTGAACGGCAGCAGCTCGGCGAACGGAACGAAATCGCCATGCGCGTCGATACGTTTTTCCTGCAGATTGGTAGTGCCGACTTCCGGCGATTGCGAAACCAGGCTCCAGAAATCGGGCGGCAGGCCGCGCTTCTGCAGCGAGGTGAGCATCATGCCGTGCGCTGCGGAGCCGAACGGCACCGACACGTTCTTGCCCTTGAGATCGGCGAGTTCGTAGAACGGCGAGTCCTTGTGGACGACGATGCCATTGCCGCCGCCATGCGCGTTGTAGGCGATGATCGCGACGAGCTGCGTTTCGTTCTTGGTCGCCTGCCCGGTGGCGCCATTCACCATCAGCGGGTAGTCGCCCATCATGCCGATCTGGATATTGTTGGCCATCATGCCGTTGGTGATCGGCGGACCGGAGGTGGCGTTCTGCCAGCTCAGCTTGTACTGGATGTCCTTGTACTTGCCGGTCTTCGGCAGGTGCTTCTCCAGGAGTCCAAGCTCTTTCAGCACGACGCCGCCGGTCACCGTGTTGGTCGTCGTATTCTGTGTGCCGATCCCGATCTCGAGCGTCTGCGCGCTCGCCTGTCCGGGCGCCAATGCGATGGCTGCCGCAGCGATCAAAGGAAGGAAGCCAGAGAGTTTAGACGCAGGGCCGATGCTCATGAGACAAATCCTTTCGAACCAAACTGTGCGGTGTGACTGGCATGGCCCACGCTGAATCCCCCGGCCGCGGCGAAGGGCGGCAGGGTTACTCGGCGCTGAGCAGACTGGCTGGCTTGATGATCTTGATGGTGCAAACGACATGCCATCAGACCAATCCTGACGACGCAAACGGCATTCGGTTCGCGAAGGCCCGGTTCGCGAAGGGCGTGGCTAACGAAGGGAGTGGTAGGCGTCATTTGCCGCAAACTCGCTTGCTTCCATCACGGACGTGATCACGTCCGGTCAGCAAGTTCTGAACGGCCTCCTCAGAATCCGAAACGACGAACGCCTCCAACCAGCAACCTATTGCTAAGAAATTTGCGGATGCTCAATTAATGAACAGATTTTGCGCCCGTCTTGGTTATCCGGCGGGCTAAATGTCTATAAATTAGTCATTGCGATCAGACAGGACTCAGCCCGCAAAGGTCTGGAAGCCCGCCGTCATCAGCGGCGGTTTGACGCGGGACTCACTGTTAGGCGCTCGCTTCAGATGTCGTCAGAGGCCGCGGCCTTGGCGAGCTTGCCGTCGCGGATATCGCTTAGCCTGTCCGCGTCCTTGATGACGAGGTTGGAGCCGTGCGCGTGCAGGATTCCCAGCTCGGTAAATCGCTTCAGGCTGATGGTGACGGATTGGCGCGTCACGCCGGTCATGTGCGCGAGATCGGCATGCGTGAATGAGGCGGCAATCAGCGACCCCTCGCGTTCTTCAACGCCATACAGGTTCATCAGATGCAGCAGCAGCTGCGCCAGCCTTTCGGTCGGCGAGCGCGTTCCGAGCATCTGGGCGAGTGCCGAATAGCACTGTCCCTTGAAAGTCAGGCCCTCGATGATTCCGATCGCGAGCGCGGGGATCGTGAGCACCATCCGGCGCAGGATATCGCCCGGCAAATGCAGCACGGTGCTGTTGACGGCGGCGACCCCCGACCAGATGTGCAGGCCTTGCTTGAAGACCTCGGGGCCGCCGACGAAATTGCCGGAGTGCCAATAGGCGAGCGTGATCTCGCGGCCCGATGGGGCGATGTAGAACACCTTGATGCGGCCGCTCTCGATCAGGAAGATGCCGTCTTGCGGACTGCCCTGGCTGAACAGCTGGGCGCCGCGGTAGAGCACCTTGCGCTTTCCTGAACCCAACACTTGCGCGATTTCAGACTCGGTGAGGCCATGGAACAGCGACGGCGGCCCGCTCCGTTGCGTTCCGCCATCGGTCATCAGCAAGGCCCCGAACTGGGCTTGCCCGCCGCCCTTGGTCGCTTGTTGCGATGGTTGATGTTTGCCTGTCATGTATCCGCTCGTAGCCAACTCCGAACCTGCGTCGATATGAACGGAAAAGTTCCTGGGCCTACGGCCTGCTACATTGCAAAGGTTTGCAATTGGCGCGCCAAGTTCTGCGTGTATTGTCGGCTGAACCGGCGTCTGTGTCCATATATCGCGCCGCAGCGCCCGGCTTCTATCCCGCACTTCCGGACGCTCATGTTTGCCTGCGGCAATCTGGCCAATTAGGTCCGATCTGGATTAAGATCGGTCCGCAATCATCCCTCCTTCGTAACGAGCCCCCGGTGAGCAAACCTGCAAAATCGTCCGCAAAAACCAGCGGCAACATTTTTATCGGCATCGGCGGCTGGACCTTCGAGCCGTGGCGCGGTGTATTTTACCCAGAGAAGCTGACGCAGGCGAAGGAGTTGTCCTACGCCGCGTCGAAGCTGACCTCGATCGAGATCAACGGCACCTATTACGGCTCGCAGAAGCCGGAGAGTTTTCGCAAATGGGCGCGTGAAGTGCCCGACGGTTTCGTGTTCTCGTTGAAGGGACCGCGCTTCGCCACCAACAGGCGCGTACTGGCGGAAGCCGGCGACTCCGTGAAGCGGTTCTATGATTCAGGCGTGCTGGAACTCGGCGACCGGCTAGGCCCCGTGCTGTGGCAATTCGCGCCGACCAAGAAATTCGACGAAGCCGACTTCGGCAAGTTCCTCGAACTGCTGCCGCGCAAACTCGAGGGCCGCGCGCTGCGTCACGTGGTCGAGGTCCGCCACGACAGTTTTTGCGTGCCCGATTTCATCGCGCTGCTGCGAAAGTTCGAAACGCCCGTCGTGTTCGCCGAGCACGGCAAATATCCGGCGATTGCCGATATCGCGAGCGACTTCGTCTATGCGCGGCTGCAGAAGGGCAATGACGAGCTCAAGACCTGCTACCCGCCAAAACAGCTCGACGCCTGGGCGAAGCGGTTTCAGGCCTGGGCTTCGGGAAGCGAGCCCGACGACCTGCCGCGCGTCGATGCGGCCAAGCCGAAGAAGGCGCCGCGCGACGTCTTCGCTTACGTGATCCACGAGGGCAAGGTACGCGCGCCCGCGGGCGCAATGGAATTGATCGAGCGGGTGAAATAGGCATAGCGTTTTCGAGCGAAGTGGATTGCCGGTTCGCGTAAAGAAAACGCGTCAAGAGAATACCTCCTCGTCAGTCGAGCTTGATGCCGGCCTCGCGGATCAGCTTGGTCCAGGTCTCGTATTCGGACGCGACAAAGGCATTGAGCTTGTCGTCCGGCAGGTCCCAGACTTCGCCGCCGCTCTTCTCGAAGCGCTCCTTGAGGTCGGGCAACGAGGCGCGGATATCGCGGCGCAGTTTTGCGATCACTTCCGGCGGAGTCTTGGCGGGCGCAAAGATTCCGAGCCAGGAATCGACATCGAGCCCGGGAACGCCGGCTTCCGACATCGTCGGCACGTCGGGCGCCAGCGGGCTGCGTTTGGACGCCAGCACGGCGATGCCCTTTGCCTGCCCGGACTGCACGTGAGGTAGGCCTGCCGCCATCGAGTCAAAGAACAGATCGATGCGGCCCGCCAGCAGATCGGTGAACGCCGGCGGCGAGCCCTTGTAGGGCACTTCCAGCAGCTTCACGCCCGCAGCTTTCATGAAGGCCGCCGCCACCAGTTGCTGGCCGGTGCCGACGCCGGCGGTCGCCACCGAGATCGAGCCCGGGCTGGCTTTCGCCGCGGCAACGATATCCACCAGCTTGGGCTGCGGCAGATCCTTGCGGCCGACCATCACATAGCCGAACTTGTAGACCAGCGCGACCGGCACAAAATCCTTCAGTGGGTCGTAGCCGAGCTTGGAATACAGCGCCGAATTGAAGGCCATGTTGGAGAGCCCGCCGACCACCAGCGTATAGCCGTCCGGTTCGCTCTGGCTCGCGGCCTGCGTCCCCACGACGGTGCCGGCGCCGGGCTTGTTCTCGACCACGAAGCCCTGCCCCATACGCTTGGAAAGCACGTCGGCAAGCTGCCGCCCGACCAGATCGTAGCTGCCGCCGGGACCGATCGGGACGATGATTTTAACGGGCCGGTCGGGATAGGTGCCCTGCGCCCGCGCCGCGCCGCCGCAAACCAGCAGCGCTACTGCGACCATCCACGTCAGCGAGCGGCAAAATCCATGCATCGTATTTCCCCCGATATAACCGGCCATCAACAGGCGCTGTTTTCGCGACTATGCGACATGGCGCACCCGGCGGCAACGCATCTGGCGGCCGGGCAGCTGCGGCATAACCTCCGCGGTTATGGAAATCCGTTGCGGGGTGACCTAGCCTGACGTCGGGACAACGGCGCCGGGACACCGACATGGCACGCAGGAATCGCCTCTTCACCATCGGTTATGAGCAGACGCCGGCCAAGGCCGTGCTCGATGAACTGGAAAGCGCCGGCGTAAAGCTGCTGGTCGACGTGCGCGCGGTGGCCGCGTCACGGCGGCCGGGCTTTTCCAAGAACCAGCTCGCGGCCGGCCTTGACGAGCGCGGCATTTCCTATCTGCATCTGAAGGGCCTGGGTACGCCGAAGACCGGCCGCGAGGCGGCGCGCAGCGGCAAGTTCGATCTGCTGCACAAGATCTATTCGGCGCATCTGAAGACAACGCAGGCCAGGGAAGAACTCGACGAATTGTCGGCGCTGGTGAAGAAGTCCGGTCCGGTCTGCATTCTCTGCTACGAGCGCGACCATCAGCAGTGCCACCGGCAATGGATCGCCGAGATCATCGAAGACCGTGACGGCGTGAAGGTGGAAAATCTGGCGGCGAGGCAGGTTTGACCATTACCGTCATTGCGAGGAGCAAAGCGACGAAGCAATCCATCCATCCGCGTCTGCCGAACAATGGATTACTTCGCTACGCTCGCAATGACGGGCTTATCTCACCCCTCGCCCGCCAGCCGGAACGTACCCTCCATCATCTGCACGCTCGCGCCGCCGACATGGATCGACGAAACCGCGCCGTCTTGCTTGCGGACGCGCGTCAGCAACAGGCTCGGCCGCCCCATGTCGACACCCTGGCCGATCCGCAATTTCAGTTCGCCATCCTTCAACGGATCGAGATCGGCGAGCAACGCCGCGCAAGCGGCGGTGGCACTGCCGGTGGCGGGATCTTCGGAAAGCCCGCTGGCGCCGGGATGAAACATCCGCGCCTGCAACTCGCACGGCTTTTCGCCTGCCGGCACGTCGCGCGTATAGAAATAGACCGCATCACTGCCGTCGCACGGGAAGGTTTTTGCGAACCCCTCCGCGTTCGGCCTCGCCCGGCGCAGCGCCTCGCGTGAGGTGAGTTCGACGGCGAGGAACGCCAGCCCGACCGAGACGATCTGCGGCGGATGCCGATCAACCTTCACGTCGCTCACCGACAGCGACAGGCAGGAAGCCGCCTGTTCGGCGCCAAGATGCGACATCCGCTTCAGCGGCTGCGGCGCCGTGAATTCGGTGCTGACGACCCTGCCCTGTTCGGTCACAATTTCGACCGGGACGAGGCCCGCGCCCTCCTCGAACAGCAGTCGCACCGGTGGTTTTGCAGCCTGCGTCGCCAGGACGTAGGCGGTGCCGACATTGGGATGGCCGGCAAACGGAAGCTCGCGGTTCACGGTGAAGATACGAACCTGCGCGTCATTGGCGCGGTCGGCCGGCGGCAGCACGAAGGTCGTCTCGGAATAATTGAACTCGGTGGCGATCGCCTGCATCTGTGCCGTGGACAACCCGCCGGCATCGAGCACCACGGCGAGCGGATTGCCGCCGAAGGCCCGATCGGTGAACACGTCGACGGTGATGTAACGCCGTTGCATTGCCATTCTCCTATCCCAACTGCCACACGGTCATCGGCCGCTCATAGCCTCTGACCGGAACCTCACCTAGCGCGACCGCATCGCGACATTCCTCTCCGAGCGCGTCGTGAACCGCTTCGGAGATCAGGAACTGCGAATTGAAATCCTTATTGAGCGCCTCGAGCCGGCTGGCGAAATTCACGGTGTCACCGATCACGGTGTATTCCTTGCGCCGCGGCGAGCCGATATTGCCGGCGACGACCTCGCCGACGTGAATGCCGATGCCGATGCGCAGCGGCCAGCTGGACGCCTGGTTGGCGCGCTCGTTCGCCTCGAGCATTTCGCGCGCAGCGGCCACCGCGCGGTGCGCGGCGTTACCTGCGTCAAACGGGGCGCCGAACAGCGCCAGGAAGCCGTCGCCCAGAAACTTGTTCACGATCCCGCCGTGGCGGTCGAGGATGTCGACCAGCACGGCGAATGCACCATCGAGGCGGTCCACCACTTCCTGCGGGGTGCGGGTGCTGGCGCCCGCGGTAAAACTGCGAAAATCGACGAACATGACGGCGACACGCCGGATTTCGCTGCCGGTCGCCGCCCCCTCGGCCATCAGACGCTCGACCACCTGCGGCGAGACGTGCTGGCCGAACAGGTTGGTGATGCGGTCACGCGCGGTCGCGGCGAGAATGCTGGCCTCGAACTGCCGGCGCAATTGAACGCCGACCGCGCCCGCCAGCATTCCGCAAATCAGGATGATGACGCTGCGCACCGCGTGATAATACAGATCCGGCGGCGGGTCGGCGCTGCCGGCGCGATGATAGAGCATCGCCATGGCGAGCAGCTGGGCTGCGGCAACGAACCCGGTGAAGGTCGAGAGCCAGAAATCCAGCCGCAGCGTCGACAGAATGACGAAGATGAAATAGGTCAGCGGCACCGCGAAGCCGAGCGCGTCCACCGGACCCATGCTGTCGATATGCATCGCCAAAGCGAGCGTCGGCATCGAGGTTTCGACCAGCACACCGACATAGCGCCGGTAAACCGGCAGGTCCTGGTCCTTGCCGAGGTGCCGGGTGATGACGGAGTGGACCCAGAGTTCGAACAGAACGAACGGGACCAGGACGATGTAGAGCTCGCTCGGATCGAAGCGGCCGTGCCAGAGCTTCTGGATCGCATTGGGATCGAGCACATGGACGATGAGGATCAGTGACCCGATCAGGACGGTGGTCCCGATCAGCGCCTTGATCCGGATCAGCTCGGTCCGCAGGATTTGCTGCGTCAGCGCGTGCTGAAAGTCAGCGGATAACACCACAGGCTTCTCACTTCTATTGCCCCATAGCCCCAGCATCCGACCATTCCCCACCCTGTCATTCCGGGGCGATGCGCAGCATCGAACCCGGAATCCTTGGATTCCGGGTTCGCCTCTTCGAGGCGCCCCGGAATGACGTCGCGTATCATATTCTGCATCAATCGAGCGTGCGACGGAAGCGGGTCACGGCGATCGTCATCGCCAAAAGCATCAGTGCAATGAGAGCAATGGTGTCGTACTGCAAATTCTGGATGGTCGCGCCCTTCAGCATGATGGCGCGGACGATGCGAACGAAATGCGTCAGCGGCAGGCACTCGCCGATATATTGCGCCCACCTCGGCATGCCGGCGAACGGAAACATGAAGCCGGACAACAGAATGCTGGGCAGGAAGAACATCATCGACAGCTGCATCGCCTGCAACTGATTCTGCACGATGGTCGAGAAGGTGTAGCCGATCGCAAGATTGGTGGTGATGAACAGCGTCGTCAGCAGCGCCAGCGTGGCCAGGCTGCCGAGAATGGGCACGCCAAACAACAACACGCCGATGCCGATGATCAGCGTTGCCTGAACGAAGCCGACGATCACGTAAGGTATGATCTTGCCGAACATCACCTCGACCGGCTTGATCGGCATCGACAGCAGGCTTTCCATGGTGCCGCGCTCGATCTCACGCGTCACCGACAGCGCCGTGAAGATCAGCATGGTCATGGTCAGGATGGTGCCGACCAGGCCCGGCACGATGTTGAGCCGCGACGACGCCGCCGGATTGTAGCGCGAATGGGCGCGGATCTCGAACGGCGTCGATGGCGGATCGCCCGCCTGCAGATCGTGCGCCAATGCGGTCTGCACGATGCCGTTGAGCGTGCCCAGGGCCGAGCCCGCCGCCACCGGATCGGTCGCATCGGCGGCGACCAGCAGCGCCGGATGATCGCCGCGCCGCACCGCGCGCTCAAAACCGCGCGGGATTTCGACGCCGAACAGCACCTTGCCGGATTGCAGGAGATCGTCGAACTCGGCGACGCTGTGGACTTCATGGGTAAAGCGGAAATAGGCAGTATTCTCCATCGCCTTCAGAATCGAACGCGCCAGGTCGCTGTCTTCCTGCAGCAACACCGCGGTCGGCAAATGGCGCGGCGTGGTGTTGATCGCAAAGCCGAACAGCACGAGTTGCATCACCGGCAGCATCACGATCATCGCGAACGAGACCCGGTCGCGGCGGAGCTGGATGAATTCCTTCACCAGCATCGCATAGCTGCGCCACCAGAAGCCGAATGACGGCTCCCGGACATTGCGGCGTCCGCTGCTTGTATCGGTCGTACTCATTGGAAATTGTCCTTTGAGCGGCTCATCAGATCGATGAACACGTCTTCCAGCGACGGATCTCCATGCTGCCAGTTCCACCCCCTGTTATCCCGGTAGGGCGCGACGCTGGATTCGAGTGCGGCCTTGTCGCGGCCGGAGACGTGCAGGCTGGTGCCGAACGGCGCCACCATGTCGACGCCGGGCTTGCCGGACAGTTCAGCGGCAAGACCATTGAGATCGTCGCCCGTGACCGTCCAGGTCGACAACGCCGATTGCGCGATCACCTCGTCCACCGTGCCATGCGCCAGCAGATTGCCGTAGGCGATATAGGCGATCTCGTGACAGCGCTCGGCCTCGTCCATGTAATGGGTGGAGACCAACACGGTCAGGCCATCGGCCGCGAGCGCATGGATCTCGTTCCAGAAATCGCGCCGCGCCTTGGGATCGACGCCGGCGGTCGGCTCGTCCAGCAGCAGCAATTGCGGGTTGGGCAGCGTGCAGGCGCCGAGCGCCAGCCGCTGCTTCCAGCCGCCGGAAAGCTCGCCGGCGAGTTGCTCCTCGCGGCCGTTGAGACCGATGCGCTGGATCATGTCGCGCGCCGCTTGCCGCGCGTTGGGCAGGCCGTAGAGCCGCGCCACGAACTCCAGGTTTTCGCGCACGGAGAGGTCCTGATACAGGCTGAAGCGCTGCGTCATGTAGCCGACCTGGCGCTTGATCTTGTCGGCCTCGCGGCGGATGTCGTAGCCGAGGCAGGTGCCCTCGCCTGAATCCGGCGTCAGCAGGCCGCAGAGCATGCGGATGGTCGTGGTCTTGCCGGAGCCGTTGGGACCGAGGAAGCCGTAGATCGAGCCGCGCTTGACCTGCATCGAGAGGTTTTGCACGACCGCCCGGCCGCCAAACGATTTCGACAGACCCTCGACATTGATCGCAATGTCAGGCGCGGTTGATGGGGCTGAATTCATCGCTTGTCCGCCACCGGTATCGGCGCATTGACGAACACGCTGATCGGCTGGCCGACGCGCAGACTGGCCGGCTTGTTCGGTCGCGCCTGGATCAAATAGACGAGCTTGCTGCGCTCATCGAGGCTGTAGATAACCGGCGGGGTATATTCCGCCGTCGTCGCGATGAAGTAGATTTTTGCGGTAAGATCGCCCGCGCAATTGTCGCAGGTCACCTTGACCTCGTCGCCGATCGCAAGCTTCGGCAATTGCGTCTCCGGCACGAAGAAGCGCAGCTTCATGTTGCCGGGCGGCATGATCGACAGCACCGGCCGCTGCGCCGGCACCATCTCGCCTTCGCGGAAATAGATCTGCTGGACGGTGCCGGCGACCGGCGCGAAACCGTTGCGCCGGGCCAGCCGCGTCTGCGAAGTGTTGACGCGCGCCTCCGCCACCCGCAGCGCCGAGACCGCGGAGTCGAGATTGGCCTGGGTGCCCGAACCGGTCTTGGACAAAGACGCCGCACGGTCATAGGTCTGCTGGGCATTGGCCAGCGTCGCATTGTGCTGGTTGAGATCGGCCTTCTGCAGTTCGTCATCGACCGAATAGATCTGCATGCCGGGCTTCACTTCGTCGCCCTCCCGCACGCTGAGCTTGGTCACGCGCCCGGATTCGTCGGGGCTGACGAAGATCATGTCGGCTTCGACCCAGCCCTGAAAGCCGGGATCCTTGCGCTCCTTGCAGCCGGCCAGCACGGCGGCCAGCGCGAGCGCGGCAAAAATGGCCGTCGCTTTCGAAAAGGTCTTCCGCGACGAAGTCATGTCGTCCTCCGCTCGCCAAAAATCAGATCGAGATGAACGCGAAACATCTCGTTCGCATCGAGTGGCGCGTGTTTGCTGAACAGGCTTTGCCAGATGATCGCGACGATGGCGGGCGCCACGAGAATCTGCGGAAAGCGCGCCAGATTCTTCTGCTGGATTTCGCCGCGGATGACGCCGAGTTCGATCAGCGCGCGCATGCCGGCGATCCCCTTCGAGACCACTTCGCGGTAGTAGAAATCGGCGATATCGGGAAATCGCGGCCCTTCGGCAACGATCAGGCGCACGATGTCGCCACGCCGGGTCGTCACCACGTCATGGATGAAGGCGCGGGCAAAGTTCTCCACCATGTCCCGGATCGAGGCGCCAGCCGGCGGCGGCCCTGCTGCGGCAAGACGGTTGACCAGCGGGACGATCGCGGTCCGGATCAATTCCTCGAACAGCGCCTCCTTGTCCTTGAAGTGCAGATAGATCGTGCCCTTGGCGACGCCTGCCCGCTTGGCGACGTCGTCGAGCCGTGTCGCCGCAAAGCCGCGCGCGATGAATTCGTCCATCGCCGCCTCGATAATGGCCTCGCGGCGCTCGGCGGCGCGTTCGGCCCGGTTCGAAGCGGGCTTTGCGGGCTCAACCTTCGCCGAGACCACTTTTGGCGTTTTGGCGGCGGCAGCCCTGCTCACAACGCGGCTTTTGACCGGTTTGGACGGGCGTGGGGTGCTGGGGCGTGTTTTGCTCATATTCTTCTTATGACTGACTGGTCAGTCATTGTCAATATCGAGCAGAAACTGCCGTTTTCACGTCCCCGTGACTGCCGGGATAGTCTCAACCCGTCATTGCGAGCGCAGCGAACCAATCCATCTCGCCACGCACTCGCGCGACCCAAACACGGGCTCGCCTTCCGCGGCCCGACACGCCCCGAGTCCTTGAACAGATTGCCCTCGATTAGAACGCAGAGATGCCGGATGCGCGCTGCATCCGCGGTCTAACGTGCAAATCGAACAAAGAAGCGCACGCGAGCATGCATATTCACCGGGGACACTCCGGTATTCGCTGCGCTGCGCCAATCTGTCCCGTCTTTCACGCATGGCGGAAGCCGGACGATGCGATACCCTCCCCGCCAATTCAGGGAGGAATCATGTCAACGAAATTCAATCGCCGTCACTTCATCGCTGCCGGCACCGCCGCTGCCGCGGCGCCATTCCTGGTGCGCGGGGCCTCGGCGCAAGGCGCATGGCCGTCGCGGCAAATCCGGATGGTCTGCAGCTACCCGGCGGGCGGGCAGACCGACCTCCTGGCGCGCGGCTTCGGCGATTACATCTCCAGGCAGGTGGGGAAGACCGTCGTCATCGAAAACAAGGCGGGCGCCTCCGGTTCGATCGGCGCTCAGGAAGTCGCCCGCGCGGAGCCGGATGGCCACACCATCCTGTGCTCGATCTCGACGACCTTTGTGATGAACCGGGTCATGATGAAGAACCCCGGCTACGACATGGACAAGGACCTGGCGCTCGTCAGCATCATCCCGGGCTCCGGGCTGCTGATGGTCGCAAGCACGAAATCCGGCATCAAGTCATTCGACGACTTCGTCGCTTTCGCGCGCAAGAGCGGCAAGATGAACTTCGGCACCTACAGCGCCGGCTCCTCCCCGCACATCACCATCAATGAACTCAACAAGCAGTATGGTCTCAACATCGAGCCGATCCACTACCGCGGTGAAGCGCCGATGTGGACGGGCATCGCGGATGGCACCCTCGACGTCGCGATGGGCAGCTACACGGCCGCGCAATCCGTCCTGCAAAGCAACGCCGGCGTCGTGTTCGCGGTGCATTCCAAGAAGGTCGATGCGATCCCGCACATCAAGACCCTGCCTGAACTCGGCGCGACCTCGAAATTCTTCACCGTGAGCGGCTTTTCGGGCTGGGCGGTGCCGAAGGCGACGCCGCAGCCGATCGTCGACCGGTTGTCCGAACTCTGCGTGGCGGCGAACAACGATCCGAAAGTGAAGGAAATTCTCGCGACTTTCGTGCTCGAACCGGCGATCGGATTCAAGGAAAGCAATGCCTTGTATCAGCGCGAATTGCCGGTCTGGCTGGAGGCCGGACAGGCGCTCGGCTTGCCCCCCGCCTGAATTGGCCGGACCCATCTTGCCGGAACTAGCGTGACATCCGGCACAGATGGTCGGCCTCGATTGGCGTACCCTGGCGGCCTGCGGTGAGGATGAATCTCACCGAAGGTCGCAGGGTGAAACATGACCACATCGAACCGTGAAATTCGTGAACTGAGCATCGAAGATCTCGATCACGCCGCAGGCGGAATGCTGTCGCTGGGTCTGATCCGCGCGTACTTCTCGACCCGGGCCTCCAACGTTTTTCTTGGTCCAGTGATTGGCACTTCGATCGGCTCGTCGATCGGCGGCTGGCCGGCGAGCGGCGACGGCGATTCCGCCTGACGGCAAAGCGCCAACCTGCAGGCAGGAACACGTTTCCTAGCTGTGAAACTTCAACCCGTCGATGATCTTGTCGATCACCTTGCGCTCGGCGCGCATGGCGAGCCCCACGAGATTGAGTTCGGCGCGGATCACCGCCCTCACCACCTCTCGGTTGGCAGCGTCATGCGTGGTCTTGAACATGTCCTCGGTATAGACCGCAGGCGTCACGTCCCGCGCCAGCGCGCGTTCGAGCGCGCGCGACAGCGCGGCGCGATCGGCACCGTAGATCAGGATCGGCTGGCCGATCAGCGACAGATATTTGGTGCCGGAGCCGTCGCCATAGGGCTCGCCGATGCATTCGGGAAACGAAGCGGCAATGCCGCCGGCCAGGAACGAAGCCACGTTGAGCTTCTGCCACGGTTCAAGATCGGTCCGGATCACGACCGCGATTTTAGTGTCGAATTGCATGGGGTTTTTCCGCTGTCATTCCGGGGCGCCGCGCAGCGACGAACCCGGAAGCTCGAGATTCCGGGTTCGCGTCTACGACGCGCCCCGGAATGACGCAAGAGGTCACCCCTTCGCGTCGCAGGCCCAGGCGCGGATCACGCATTCCTTGCCGCCGAATTCGTAGCACTTCTTGGTCGCAGCGTTGAGCGAGCTCGATATCTTCGGCTTCACCGCATAGCCATGGGCGCCGCAGGGCTTGGCCATGTCGATCGCGAACGCGGCGCAGGCGCGCTTCATGGTCACGGCGGTGCAGTCGCCCTTGCATTGCTTCAGGGCGGCGGCGCGCGCGGTCGCTTCGGCGGGATAGTCATAGGCCTGGCCATAGGCGCCGCATTTGCCGACCGCCAACGCGCCGGCCGCCCAGCTTTCGGTGACGAAGCGCGACGCGCCGATCACCAAAGTGAGCGCGAGAATGAACAGCGCGCGGCGTTGCGCGGCAGCGGTCGAAACGATCAAGATCCCCATCCCCCAAGACAGCGGGCGGAATCTAGCCCTGGGGAGTTGAGACTTGGTAAATGGAAGGTTGAAAAAGGGTGTTAACGAACCAGTAACGCGCTTAGTTCGTAGGGTGGGCAAAGGCGCAATTGCGCCGTGCCCACCATCTCTCCGAAACCGTCATCGTGAAGGTGGGCACGCTTCGCTTTGCCCACCCTACGAAGCCGCCTACCCCCGCCGTGCCGCTTCCAGCGCCTGTGGCGTGTCGATATCGAGAAACGCGCTTTCGCCCTCGACCGGGACTTCGGCCACGGCTTCGGCATGCTTGGCGATGAGGTGGCGGGCGCCGACGTCGCCATCCAGCGTCATCAATTCGCGGAAGAAGCGCCGCGACCACAGCACCGGATTGCCGCGCCGCCCCTCGCTGACCGGGACCGCGATCAGATGGCCGCGATCCGGTTCGAACGCCTCGATCAGCCGGTCGATCAATTTGGCATCGATCAGCGGCATGTCGCCGAGGCACACCAGCGCACCGTCGGCATTCGCGGGCACCGCCCCGATGCCGGCCTTGACGGAGCTTGCGAGCCCGCCGGCGAAATCCGGGTTACGGACGAATTTCACTCTCAAGCCGGCCAATGCCTGCTCGACCAGGTCGGCCTGATGGCCGGTGACGACGATCACCTCCATCGCCTTCGAGGCCAGCGCGTGCTCGGTCACGGTCCGCACCAGCTTGTTGCCGTCGAGCTCGGCGAGCAGCTTGTTCGGACCGCCCATCCGGGTCGAACGGCCAGCCGCGAGCACGATGGCCGCGACGTTGCGGCTGGCTTCGATGTCGGCAACGGTGCGCGGCTGTGGCCTCGTCACTATTTCCATCAGCAGACCGCCGACGCCCATGCCGGTGAGTTCGGCGCGCGTCACCTTCAGGCCTGCGAGCAGGCGCATCAGCACCCAGTCAAAGCCGTTTTCGACCGGCGAACGCGCGCAGCCCGGCGCACCCAATACAGGTACGCCGCCGGCGCTGCCGATCAGCAGCAGATTGCCAGGATCAACCGGCATGCCGAAATGTTCGATCGCGCCGCCGATTTCAGTGATCGCGGCGGGGATCACGTCGCGGCGATCGGCGATCGCGGATGCGCCGAACACGATCACGAGCTCCGCGCCGAGGCCGAGCAATTCCTTGATCGAGGCGGCGAGCACGGTCTCGTCATGCGGCACGCGGCGCTCGGCGATGATGGTCGCACCCGCCGGCGCCAGGCGCTCGGCGGTGACGCGCAGGGTTTTCTCGATGACCTTCGGCGCCAGGCCCGGCAGCAGGGTCGAGACCACGCCGACGCGCTTGATGGTATAGGGAGCAATCCGCAGCGCGCCCTTGCCCGCAACGGCAACGGCGGCGTCGCGCAGTTTCGCTTCGACGCCGAACGGAATGAGCTTGACGGTCGCGATCATCTCGCCCTCGACCACCGGCTTGAAGGCGGCAAGGGTCGCAAAGGTAATGGCTTCATCGACGCCGTTGATGCGGTCGACCGCGGCGCGATCGACCACCAGCACGCCGGCTTGCGCGGCGAACAGATTGGAACGGCCGGTAAAGGCGCGCTCGACATTGACGCCGTCGCCCGCAACCGCCTGCGCGATGCTGGCGGCGGCGACGTCTTCGGAGACATCGCCGTCTTCCAGGCGCACCACGACGATTTCCTTGACGCCGGCCTTGGTCAGCGCCTCGACCTCACCGGGACCAATGGACGTGCCCTTCTTGAGCACCAAGGCACCCTGGCGCAGCGTATGCACGGTGACGCCGCCAATCGCGTCGGCCGGACTGGCGGGGCCGAACTTCATGCCGCCTGCTCTTTCGCAGTTTCCTTCGGCAGCCGCAGCTCCGCGGTGATCTCGGCCATGATCGAGACCGCGATCTCCGACGGCGACACCGCGCCGATGTTGAGGCCGATCGGCGCATGGATGCGCGCGATGTCGGCGTCCGATGCGCCCTGCGCCTTCAGCCGCTCGGCACGCTTGGCGTGGGTTTTTCGCGAACCGAGCGCGCCGATATAGAAGCAGTCGCGCGCAAAGGCGTGCAGCAGCGCCGGATCGTCGATCTTGGGATCATGCGTGACCGCGACGAACGCGGTGTAATGATCGACATTGAGCGGCGGCAGCGCGACGTCGGGCCATTCGGCGATCAGCGGCACATCCGGAAAACGCTCGGGGCTCGCGAACGCGGTGCGCGGATCGACCACCGTGACGTCGTAATCCAGCGAGCGCGCCAGCGGCGCGAGCGCCTGGCTGATATGGACAGCGCCGACGATCACGAGCCGCGCGGTCGGCGCGTAGACGTTGAGGAACAGTTTCTTGCCGCCGGCCTCGATCATGCCGCTCTTGCCCATGCGCAACTGCTTTGAAAGCTCAGCCCGCAGGGGATCGGTCGCGATGTCCTTTGCCTTGATGAGGCGCTGGTCGCCATTGGCGGTATCGGTGATCACGATCACCGGCCGCCGCGCGGCGCGCTCGATGTTCACTTCAGAGAGTGTTTGCAGTTTCACGACTGGCCCACCTTCTCGACGAAGACGCGGATGGTGCCGCCGCAACTTAGGCCAACATTCCAGGCGGTCTCGTCCGCCACACCGAATTCGAGCATTTTGGGCTGGCCGCTTGCGATCACGTCGAGCGCTTCGGTGACGACAGCGCCCTCGACACAGCCGCCGGACACCGACCCTAAGAACGTGCCGTCGTCATTGATGACCAGGCTGGAGCCGGCCGGGCGCGGCGCCGAACCCCAGGTTTCGACCACGGTCGCCAATGCAACCCCATGACCGGCCTTTTGCCAGGCCTCGGCGGCCTGCAGGATGTCTTCGTCGCGATTGAGCATAGCGGGCCTCTTTTCAAGCTGCCGATCGGATCACGCTGCGATGATGGGGCGGAGGCGGCGACGAAAGCGCCGCAATCAGCCCTTCCATTGAACTCAAATTATGCACCGGGCGGAATTCGTCAACGTGCGGCAGCATCATTTTGATGCCCTGCGCCTTGGCCTCGAAGCCGCCATAGCGCAATAGCGGGTTGAGCCAGATCAGACGGCGGCAAGACCTATGCAGCCGGTCCATCTCGAACGCCAGTTTGTCGTCGGCCTCGCGCTCCAGCCCGTCTGAGATCAGCAGCACGATGGCGCCCTGCCCGAGCACGCGCCGGCCCCACAATTTGTTGAACGAGTGCAGCGAGGTAGCAATCCGGGTGCCGCCGGCCCAGTCCTCGACCGAGGACGAGCAGCGCGCCAGCGCTTCGTCGGGATCGCGCGCCCGTAAGGAACGCGTCACGTTGGTGAGGCGGGTGCCGAACAGGAACACCGAGACGCGCTTGCGGGCGTCGGTGATGGCATGGAGGAAATGCAGGAACAGGCGGGTGTATTCGCTCATCGACCCGGAGATATCGAGCAGCGCCACGATCGGCGCTGGCTTATCGATCCGCCCCAGCTTTCGGATGTCGATGATCTCGCCGCCGGTGCGCAAGGACCCGCGCAGCGTCCGGCGCATATCGAGCTTGAGCCCGCGCGCGTCCGGCTGGTAACGGCGGGTGCGCAGCTCGGCCTGCGGCAATCGCATGTCCGCAATCGCGCGCGTCACTTCGGCGATCTCGGCCGCGCTCATCTGCGCAAAATCTTTCTTCTGCAGGATCTCCTTGTCGGAGACGGAGAGCCGCAGTTCTTGCTCCTGGGCCTGCGGGGCTTCCTCGCGCATCGAGGGTTGCGCCAAAGCCTCCTGCACACGCCGCGAGGCCGGCGGCGGTTTTTTCTTGGCGTGGTCCGGCAGCGGCACCGAATCCAGCATCGACTTCCACTCTTCGGCGGCGCGGAAGAACAGGTCGAAAGCCTGCTTGAAAATCAGCGCATGTTCGTGACGCTTGACGAAAATCGCTTCCAGCGTGGCGTAGACGTCGGCGCGGTTGCCGATCTCGATCACCTGCAGCGCGTTGAGCGCATCGATGACCGCGCCCGGCCCGACCGGAATCCCGGCGGCACGCAACGCGCGGGCAAAGCCGACGACGTTGTCGGCCATTTGGCCCGTCGGGGGATTGAGGTGGTCAATCGACATCGTGCACTTACTCTCTCAAGCGGGCGGTGCGCCCCCTCTCCCGGGGAGGGTTGGGGTGGGGGCTGCCTCAACAAGTACACTGTTCAACTTGCATTCGCTGTTTCCGCCAATGCCAAACTTCGTCGCCTGAGCATTCGGAGAGAGCCCCCACCCCAACCTTCCCCCGCAAGCGCGGGAGAGGGAGCGCACAGCCCTCGCCTAGTCGCTCGTCGCTTCCTTCAAAACCTTCTGCAGCGTGTCGCCCTGCATCCGCGCTATGTCGTCCTGGTATTTCAGGAGCGCGCCCAGCGTGTCGCCGACGACTTGCGGCGTCAGCGAGCGGGCGTCGAGTTCGGTCAGCGCGGTGGCCCAGTCGATGGTCTCGGCAACGCCCGGCGACTTGTAGAAATCCTGATCGCGCAACGCCTGCACGAAGCGCACCACCTGCTGCGACAGTTTTGCGGAGATATCCGGCACGCGCGATTTGACGATCGCAAGCTCGCGCTCGGCATTGGGATAATCCACCCAGTGATAGAGGCAGCGGCGCTTCAGCGCGTCGTGGATTTCGCGCGTGCGGTTCGAGGTGATGATGACGATCGGCGCTTGCGGCGCCTTCACGGTGCCGAATTCGGGGATGGTGACCTGGAAGTCCGAGAGGATTTCCAGAAGATACGCCTCGAACGCCTCGTCGGCGCGGTCGAGTTCGTCGATCAGCAGCACCGGCGCGCCGGCCACATCGGGCTCCAGCGCCTGCAGCAGCGGGCGCTTGATCAGGAAACGCTCGGCGAAAATATCGCTGGAAAGCTGGTCGCGGTCAGTGTCGCCGCCGGCTTCCGCCAGCCGGATCGCGATCATCTGCGCGGCGCTGTTCCATTCGTAGACCGCGGAGGCAACGTCGAGACCTTCGTAGCACTGCAGACGGATCAGTTTCCGGCCCAGGGCCGCCGACAGCACTTTTGCGATTTCGGTCTTGCCGACACCGGCCTCGCCTTCGAGGAACAGCGGTCGTCCCATCCGCAGCGACAGATAGGTCACCGTCGCCAGCGATCGCTCGGCGAGATAGCCGCGCGAGGTCAGCAATTCCTGCATCGCATCGACGGATTTCGGTAGCGCCGATGCACTCATGACAAAGCCAATCTTGCTGAGCCGGGAAACGGCAAACTTACTTCGCCGTCGCGGCTTCGACGGCGCGGCGCGTCAGCACGCCGATCAGATGCGCGCGATATTCGGCGCTGCCGTGCAGGTCGCTGTTCAGCCCTTCGGCCGGAACGGAAACGCCGTCGAGCACCTTGTGCGAGAAGCGCTTCTTCAACGCCTCTTCGAACGGTTCGGCGCGGAACACGCCGTCCGAGCCGGCGCCGGTGACGGCGACGCGGACATCCGACGGACGCTTGGCGACGAACACGCCGACCAGCGCGTAGCGCGAGGCCTGGTTGCGGAATTTGATATAGGCCGCCTTCTTCGGCACCGGGAACATCACCTTGGTGATGATCTCGTCGCTCTCGAGCGCCGTCGTGAACAGGCCCTGGAAGAATTCTTCGGCCTTCAGCCGGCGCTTGTTGGTGACGATGGTGGCGCCGAGCGCCAGCACCGCGGCGGGATAATCCGCAGTCGGATCGTTGTTGGCGAGCGAGCCGCCGATGGTGCCTTTGTGGCGCACCGCAGGATCGCCGATCATGCCGGCGAGTTCGGCCAGCGCCGGAATGGCTTCGCCGACGACGGCCGAGGTCGCGACCGCGGCGTGCTTGGCGGTGGCGCCGATCACCAGAGAACGGCCCTTCATCTCGATGCCGTCGAGGCCTTCGATATGGGAGAGATCGACCAGATGCGGCGGGCTCGCGAGCCGCTGCTTCATGACCGGCACCAGCGTGTGGCCGCCGGCGATCACCTTGGCGTCCTCGTTCTTCACCAGGAGATTGGCGGCCTGACGCACGGTCGCGGGGCGATGATATTTGAATTCGTACATGAGAACTTCCTGATCGCGGTCGCGATGAATTCGATGATGCGAGGCGGACTTAAGCCAGGTCGGATTTAAGCAAGGTCGGGTTTGGCCATCGCCTTGGCGCCGGCGGCGATCGAGGTCACGATGTTCTGATAGCCGGTGCAGCGGCACAGATTGCCTTCGAGCTCTTCGCGAATGACGTGGTCCGAGAGGTCGTTGCCCTTGCGGTGCACCAAGTCGACCGCGGTCATGATCATGCCGGGGGTGCAGAAGCCGCATTGCAGGCCGTGGTGCTCACGGAAGGCTTCCTGCATCGGATGCAGTGGGGCGCCATCGGCGGCCAGTCCCTCGATGGTCCGCACTTCATGGCCGTCGGCCATGACAGCCAGCGTGGTGCAGGATTTGACCGCCTTGCCGTCGAGATGGACGACGCAGGCCCCGCACTGCGAGGTATCGCAGCCGACATGGGTGCCCGTCAGCCGCAGGTTTTCGCGGAGAAACTGGACCAGGAGGGTACGGGGGTCGACATTGGCGTTTACGGGATTGCCGTTCACGATCAGGGAAATCTTGGCCATCAGCACTCTCTTGAGCTGCACTGCCGCATATCGGCTGCGCAGGCGTTTAAAATCGTTCCAAGGCCATAATATGGGCCATCCCGGCAATGAGCAACCTTGGCAGTCACTCACTTCCGGCATGGCCAGATACCGCTTAGCGGGACTCTTGGCGGGATATTCGGGCTGGACTTGAGGCGGGAATCTTGGGCGGAGCCAAGAGGCAGTCAAGCTTCAACCCGGGATCAACCCTGCACCGCCTTGGCGAAATTGGCGAAGAACTCGTCGGCCAGTTTCTTGGCAGAGCCGTTGATCAGGCGCTGTCCGAGCTGGGCCAGCTTGCCGCCGATCTGGGCCTCGACATTATAGCTGAGCAAGGTGCCGCCATCCTTTTCGGCCAGCGCCACCGTGGCGCCGCCCTTGGCGAAACCGGCAACGCCGCCCTCACCTTCGCCCGAGATCCTGTAGCCGTTGGGCGGGTCGAGATCGCTCAGCGTGACCTTGCCCTTGAAGCGGGCGGAGACCGGGCCGACCTTCATTTTGGCGGTGGCGCGGAAGCCATTGTCCTCGGTCTTCTCGAGCTCCTCGCAGCCGGGGATGCAGACCTTCAGCACCTCCGGATCGTTCAATTTGGCCCACACGGCCTCGCGCGGCGCCGCAAGCTGGACTTCGCCGGTCATCGTCATGGCCATGGGTGGTGCCTCCGGTAACGCTTCAAAACTGTTCTCCCAAGTAATGCACACGCGCGCATAAGGAAAGGCCGCCCTGGGATGACGAGCGATGCATATTCGCAAAGCCCAACAAGGGATCGCCGCAATGCCGCAAATTTTGGCTCCCGGTGTTGTGACCGGGATACCGCCAGAAAATCAGCAGCACCCGGCATTACCAACGGGGTTGGTATTACCAACCGGGTTGGCAGAGCCAACGGGGGATGGTTAGGTCCGGCTCAGATGAGTACGTCCCTGTCCCCGTTGCTTGCCCCGATGCTGTCGAGCGCCGCGATGCGCGCGGTGTGCGACGATGCCGCATGCCTCCAGAATATGCTGGATTTCGAGGCCGCGCTGGCCCGCGCCGAAGCCGCGACAGGCGTTATTCCCGGCAGCGCGGCGGGCCCGATCACCAGCGCCTGCACAGCCGAATCATTCGACCTCGCCGCACTGGCCGAGGCCGCGACACGCTCCGGCAATCTCGCGATCCCGCTGGTCAAGGCGCTGACGGCGAACGTGGCGAAACTCGACGCCGACGCCGCGCGCTACGTGCATTGGGGCGCGACCAGCCAGGACGTGATCGATACCGGCGCGATGCTCGGCCTGCGCGCCGGCATCGATGCGCTGCTCGCTGACACCGCCCGCGCCATCGCGGGCTTTGCCAAACTGGCGCGCCAGCACCGCAACACCGCCGTAGTCGGCCGGACCTGGCTGCAGCATGCGCTGCCGATGCCGTTCGGCCTCAAGCTTGCCGAATATGCCGCGGCCCTGCACCGCTCGCAGGCTCGGCTGCGGCGATTGCGCAGCGAGACGCTGGCGCTGCAGTTCGGCGGCGCCGCCGGCACCCTCGCCGCGCTCGGCGACCAGGGATTGCTGGTCGCAGAACAACTGGCGCAGGAGCTGAAACTGCCGCTGCCCGAGGCGCCCTGGCACACCCACCGCGACCGCATCGCGGAGGCCGCATCCGTGCTCGCCATTCTCGCCGGCAGCTGCGGCAAGATCGCCCGCGATGTTTCCTTGATGATGCAGACCGACGTCGGCGAAGCCTTTGAGCCATCGGGCGAAGGCCGCGGCGGCTCCTCCACCATGCCGCACAAGCGCAACCCGGTGGCGGCCGCGACCGCGCTTGCCGCCGCCACCATGGCGCCCAATCTGGCGGCGACGATTTTTGCCGCCCAGGTGCAGGACCACGAACGCAGCGCCGGCCCCTGGCACGCGGAGTGGCCGACCCTGCCGACCTTGCTGCTGGTCACTTCGGGAGCGCTTGCGGCCATCGTCGACATCGCCGAAGGACTGGAAGTCGATGCCATCAGGATGCGCGCCAATCTCGACGCTACCGACGGACTGATCATGGCGGAAGCGGTGACGTTCGCGCTGGCTGAAAAAATCGGCAAGAGCGACGCGCATCATCTGATCGAGGCGGCCAGCAAGAAAGCGGTCGCCGGCAAGAAACATCTGCGCGACGTGCTGACGTCGGATGCAAAAGTCACCGCGCAGCTCAGCGCCGAGACAATCGCAAAACTGTTCGAGCCGATGGCCTATCAGGGCGCCTCGCAAGCCCTGATCGACCGCCTGCTCGCTTCACTGGAAACCTAAGAGACCGGAGACATTCCATGCCGATGATCGACGCCGACGGGTGCCTGCTCAACGTTTCCGTCGAAGGCCGCGACGGCGGGCCGACGCTGATGCTGTCGAATTCGCTGGGCTCGACCATGCAGATGTGGGAGCCGCAGATGAAGGCGCTCACGGAGGTGTTTCGCGTCATCCGCTACGACCGGCGCGGCCACGGCAAGTCCAGCGTGCCGCCGGGCCCCTATTCGATGGAACGGTTCGGCCGCGACGTGCTCGCGATCCTCGACGATCTCAATATCGCCAAGACGCACTGGTGCGGGCTGTCGATGGGCGGCATGGTCGGGCAATGGCTGGGCGCCAATGCGCCTGATAGATTCGGCAAACTCATCCTCGCCAATACCGCTTGCCACTATCCCGACCCGACCAACTGGCACAACCGCATCAAGGCGGTGAAGGAAGGCGGCATCGCCGCCGTCGCGGACACCGTGATCGGCGGCTGGCTGACGGCGGATTTTCGCGAGCGCGAGCCGCAGATCACCGCCAACATGAAGGCGATGATGCTGTCGACCCCGGTCGAGGGCTACCTCGCCTGCTGCGAGGCGCTGTCGACGCTGGATAACCGCGAGATGCTGCCGAAGATAAAAAGCCCGACCCTGGTGATTGCCGGACGCCACGACATGTCGACGCCCGTTGCAGCCGGTGAATTCATCCGCAGCCAGATTCCCGGCGCCAGCATGACGATTTTGGACGCCGCGCATATTTCCAATGTCGAGCAACCGCACGCCTTCACCGACGCGGTGGTCGGCTTCCTGACGCAGCGCTAACTCTAACAGCCGTCATTGCGAGCCAACGGGTCGCGCGAATGCGCGCCCGATGATAAACTCCGCGAAGCAATCCATACTTCCTTCGTTGTACGATGGATTGGTTCGCTTGCGCTCGCAATGACGAAAGGAGAGAACCCATGGACGACGACAAGCGCCGCGAGAACGGCATGACGCAGCGCCGAAAAGTGCTCGGCAATGAATGGGTCGACAAATCGATCAAGAACCGCAACGCGTTCAACACCGATTTCCAGGACCTGATCACCCGCTATGCCTGGGGCGATATCTGGACCCGGCCGCATTTCGACCACCGCACCCGCCGCGTGCTGGTCATCGGCACCATGGTCGCGCTCGGCCAATGGGATGAATTCCGCCTGCATGTGCGCGCGGCGCTGGCCGAAGGGGGCTTCACGCCCGACGATATCAAGGAAATCATCCTGCAGCAGGCGATCTATTGCGGCGTGCCCGCGGCCAACCACGCCGTCAAGGAAGCCGCAGCGATCGTCGCCGAACTAGGTCTGCTGAAGGGATAGCTCGGCTGAGCCGGCGCTGGCATCCGCCGGCTTCTGCGCCGGCGCCTCGACCAGCATCACGATCACGGTGCCGAGCATCATCAACAGTTCGGCCGCATGCATCCGAAGGGCGGCGGTCTCACCGGCCTGCGACGCCATCAGCACGCCCGCAAAGCTGATGACGCTGCCTATCGCCAGCGCCATGCCGAGAGCTTCGTTGCAGCCGCCACTCTTGCGGATCGCGGCGCGGGTCACGAACACCAGAAAGACCGCAAAGAACGCCACGACCGTCATCCGCCCGAGCGCCAATAGCCAGGCGAAACGGACGGTCGCCGTGCCCGCCAGTTGCAGATGATCGCTGACGAACAAAGCGAACGAAATGTTGGGCCGGTCGTAGAGGCCATGGATCGGCGAAACCATGATCTTGAACGCGATCAGGGTCCAGGCCGGAACGAAATACGCCGCCAGCAGCGCGCCGCTGAGTGAACTGATCCGCCAGTGTTTGGCCATGCCGCTTCCCGTTGGTTCCGCCGCTCTTCGAGGCGGCGGGCTGACGGCGACGTAACTCCCTTAAACGGCGAGCGGCAATTTAAACCCTTTGTTTACCTTAATTGGCCGGCGGCCGGACGGAACACGCATGTCATTGCCGGGCTTGACCCGGCAATCCATCGCTCTTGAGAAAAGATGGACCCCCGGGTCAAGCCCGGGGGCGACGAGCAGAACAAGCTCTGGCCGCATAAAGGAAAAGCCCCGCCTTTCGGCGGGGCCTTCCTCAACTCTCGCTTACGTTCGAACCAGCGGTCCTGCGAACTAGCGGTCCTGATCAGGCATCTCGCCGGGTCGCTCGCCCTGACGGCGGCTCGGATCCTGCTGCTGCTGACCGGGCTTTTGACCGCCGCCCTGCTGCTGCTGGCCGGGCTTCTGACCCGGGTTCTGGTTCTGCTGGCCCGGCTTTTGGGTCGGGTTGCTCATGTGGGGATCTCCCTTGTTGAACACAGTCGGAGGCAACGGAAAGTCCGGGCTTTGGTTGCGAGGGAACACCGGTTCCGACGCGATGATTGCGCGGCAAAGCCGTGTTGGCATTGTGACCCAAGGAACTCCCCGGGAACCGGCAGCTCAAAACTAGCTCTGTACAAGCCCTCCGGGCCGTAGCCAGCGCTGTTGCCGCCCCCGGTTCCAAACTGTAAGAAAACGACACGATGCGTCGATCAGGCTGCCGGGGGCCTCGGCGCGTTGACCTCTAGATACGGCAGCGCATGGATTATTTCGCCCAGCAACTGATCAACGGCCTCGTGCTCGGCTCGATCTACGGCCTGATCGCCATCGGCTACACTATGGTCTATGGCATTGTCGGCATGATCAATTTCGCCCATGGCGATATTTTCATGATCGGCGGCTTCATTGCCCTGATCACGTTCCTGATCCTGGTTTCGTTCGGCCTGACCGCGATCCCCCTGATCCTGCTGGTCGTGCTGTTGGTATCGATGGCGATCACCGCGCTGTATGGCTGGACCGTGGAGCGCATCGCCTACCGGCCGCTGCGGCATTCGTTCCGCCTCGCCCCGATGCTGTCGGCCATCGGTATGTCATTCGTGCTGACCAATTATTCCCAGGTCGCCCAGGGTGCGCGCGTCAAGCCGGTGCCGCCGATCATCACCGGCGGCTACACGCTGCATGAGGGCTCCGGCGGCTTCGTGGTGCAATTGTCCAACATCCAGATCATCGTGGTGATCACGACCGTCGTGTTGCTCGCGCTGTTCACCTGGCTGGTATCGAGCACGCGGCTCGGCCGCGACATGCGCGCCTGCGAGCAGGACCAGACCATGGCCTCGCTGCTCGGCGTCGATGTCGACCGCACCATCTCGATGACCTTCGTGATCGGCGCGGCGCTCGCTGCTGTCGCCGGCATGATGTACCTGCTCTATTACGGCCTCGTCGATTTCTTCATGGGCTTCGTCGCCGGCATCAAGGCGTTCACCGCCGCCGTGCTCGGCGGCATCGGCTCGCTGCCCGGCGCGATGCTGGGCGGACTTCTGATCGGGCTGATCGAGACGCTGTGGTCGGCCTACTTCTCGGTCGAGTACAAGGACGTCGCGGCGTTTTCGATCCTGATCGTCGTGCTGATCTTCCTTCCGACCGGCCTGCTCGGCCGGCCTGAAGTCGAAAAAGTCTGACGGGCGCCCGCGTGAACGCGCCCCCCGCCGCCATGCAAACCTCGCGCGCTCCCGGCGTCGCCTTCATCTTCAAGAAAGCCCTGATCAGCGCGCTGGTCGCGCTGGTGCTGTTCTCGCTGATGATCGGCGTGCGTACCGAAGCAGGATCCGACGGGCAACTGACCTACTGGACCCGCTTCGGCGACCTCGCCATGATGGTCGCAACCGTGTTCGGCGGCAGCATCGTCGTCGAGTTGCTGCGGCAATGGTGGGGACCGGTCGGCACCGTGCGCGTCGTGCCGCCGCAGGTAACATCGGCGCTTTCGTTCGCGGGTCGTCTCGTCGCGCCGGTGCTCTTGATCTTCACCTTCCTGGTGCCGGTGATCTTCTACAACGAACGCTACATTCTCGACCTTGGTATCCTCGTGCTGACTTACGTCATGCTCGGATGGGGATTGAACGTGGTGGTCGGCCTCGCCGGCCTGCTCGACCTCGGCTATGTCGCGTTCTATGCGGTGGGCGCCTATTCCTACGCGCTGCTGGCGACCAATTTCGGACTGTCGTTCTGGATCTGCCTGCCGCTGGCCGGCATCCTCGCCGCGTTCTGGGGCGTGCTGCTCGGTTTTCCCGTGCTGCGACTGCGCGGCGACTATCTCGCCATCGTCACCCTCGCCTTCGGCGAGATCATCCGCCTCGTCCTGCTCAACTGGCAAAGCCTGACCGGCGGTCCGAACGGCGTCACCGGCATTCCCCGGCCGACCATGTTCGGCATTCCGCTCTCGCCAGGCGACGACGGGCTTGCCGCCAAACTCGGCATCGAATTCTCGCCGACCCACCGCATCGTGTTTCTGTTCTACTTGATCCTGGCGCTCGCGCTGCTCACCAACTGGGTCACGATCCGGCTGCGCCGGCTACCGATCGGCCGCGCCTGGGAAGCCTTGCGCGAGGACGAAGTCGCCTGCCGCGCGCTCGGCATCAACACGACAACGACAAAACTGACGGCGTTTGCGACCGGTGCGATGTTCGGCGGTCTCGCCGGCGCGTTCTTCGCGACCAGACAAGGCTTCATCAGCCCGGAATCCTTCACCTTCCATGAATCGGCGCTGGTGCTGGCGATCGTGGTGCTGGGCGGCATGGGCTCGCAGCTTGGCGTGGCGCTGGCGGCGCTTGCCATGATCGGCGGCTTCGAACTGTTCCGCGGGCTCGACCAATACCGCATGCTGGTGTTCGGCATGGCGATGGTGCTGTTGATGATCTGGCGCCCGCGCGGGCTGATCGGTCACCGTGCGCCGACCGTGTTCCTGGAACGCAACCAGGCGATCTCGTCCGACCTCGTCAAGGAGGGGCACGGATGAGCGCCGATCAGATTCTTGACCACATCCTTTCCGTCGATCACCTGTCGATGCGCTTCGGCGGCATCGTCGCCGTCAACGACCTCTCCTTCGGCGCCGAACGGCGCAAGATCACCGCCCTGATCGGACCGAACGGCGCCGGCAAGACCACCGTCTTCAACTGCATCACCGGATTCTACAAGCCGACCAGCGGCAGCATGCGGCTGGCGCATGATGACGGCCACAACATCCAGCTCGAACGGCTGAACGATTTCCGGATTTCCAAGCAGGCGAAAGTCGCGCGCACCTTCCAGAACATCCGTCTCTTCCCCGGCATGACGGCGCTGGAGAATTTGATGGTGGCGCAGCACAATGCGCTGATGCGCGCCTCCGGCCTTACCCTGCTCGGACTGATCGGCGCGCCGTCCTGGCGCGTCGCGGAGAAAGCGGCGATCGATCTGGCGCGAACGTGGCTGGAGCGCATTGATCTTTTGGACCGCGCCGACGATGCCGCCGGCAACCTGCCCTATGGCGATCAGCGCCGCCTCGAAATCGCGCGCGCCATGTGCACTGAACCGGCGCTACTCTGCCTCGACGAGCCGGCCGCCGGCCTCAACGCGCGGGAGAGTGCAAGCCTGAGCGAGCTGCTGCTCTCGATCCGCGCGAATCAGGGCACCTCGATCCTCCTGATCGAGCACGACATGTCGGTGGTGATGGAAATCTCCGACCACGTCGTCGTGATGGACTACGGCGTCAAGATCGCCGAGGGCACGCCGCAACATGTCCGCGACGACCCCAGGGTGATCGCCGCCTATCTCGGCGCCGACGAGGAGGAAGCCATCGCGGTGATGGAGAGCGGAACGTGACCGCATCATCCCCAACAACGCCGCTGCTGGCGATCCGCGGCTTGCGCGCGGCCTATGGCAAGATCGAGGCGCTGAAAGGCGTCGATCTCGAGGTCGGCGCGGGCGAGATCGTCGCCCTGATCGGCGCCAACGGCGCCGGCAAATCGACTTTGATGATGACGGTGTTCGGCAGGCCCCGCGCCCGCGCCGGCCGGATCGAATATGACGGCCAGGATATCACCGGCGTGCCGACGCACGAGATCGCGCGGCTGCGCATCGCCCAATCCCCGGAAGGCCGCCGGATTTTCCCGCGCATGAGCGTGGCGGAAAACCTGCAGATGGGCGCCGACGCGACCGACTCCAGCGACGCCGACCGCGCCAGCGGCCTGGAGCGCATTTTTACGCTGTTCCCGCGGCTCAAGGAACGCATGACCCAGCGCGGCGGAACCTTGTCGGGCGGCGAGCAGCAGATGCTGGCGATCGGCCGCGCCCTGATGAGCCGGCCACGCCTGCTGATGCTCGATGAGCCGTCGCTCGGCCTTGCCCCCCTGATCGCGCGGCAGATTTTCGACGCCATCCGGACCCTGAACCGGCAGGACGGCCTGACCGTGCTGATCGTCGAACAAAACGCCAATCACGCGTTGAAACTCGCCCATCGCGGCTATGTCATGGTCAACGGCCTGATCACGCTCTCCGGCACCGGCAGTGAATTGTTACAGCGCCCCGAAATCCGCGCCGCCTATCTGGAAGGCGGCCGGCGGGGCTAGCGTTGCCCAAGCCGGCGGCGAAAACCGCCCGCTGCGGCAAGATGCTGCGAACGGACGGTGGATTTGCCCGAAATTTGCCGATGACTTCGCGGTAAAATCAGCCGACAATGGCCGCGGTTTTCGCGCCCGGCCCGCCGGGTGCATCCCGAAAATCGAACAACCCGCGAGGATAACTCATGAAATCATTGAAACTCATCGGCCTGGCATTGGGCGCAACATTGGCGCTTTCGACCACCGCGCTGGCGCAGGACATTAATATCGCAGTGGCGGGCCCGATGACGGGCGGCGAATCCGCGTTCGGCCGGCAGATGAAAAACGGTGCCGAACAGGCGGTGGCCGACATCAACGCCGCCGGCGGTGTGCTCGGCAAGAAGCTGGCGCTGCAGGTCGGCGACGATGCCTGCGATCCCAAGCAGGCGCGCTCGGTGGCGGAAAAGTTCGCCAGCGCGAAGATCCCGTTCGTCGCCGGTCACTTCTGCTCGTCCTCGTCGATCCCGGCGTCGGAAGCCTATGCCGACGGCAACGTGCTGCAGATTACGCCGGCCTCGACCAACCCGCTGTTCACCGAGCGCAAGCTCTGGAACGTGGCGCGCGTCTGCGGCCGCGACGATCAGCAGGGCCTGATTGCCGCCGATTACATCGTCAAGAACTACAAGGGCAAGAACGTCGCCATCCTCAACGACAAGACCACCTACGGCAAAGGCCTCGCCGACGAAACCAAGAAGGCGCTCAACAAGG
The DNA here is from genome assembly GCF_018130125.1 of Bradyrhizobium sp. AUGA SZCCT0177. Lineage (NCBI taxonomy): Bacteria > Pseudomonadati > Pseudomonadota > Alphaproteobacteria > Hyphomicrobiales > Nitrobacteraceae > Bradyrhizobium > Bradyrhizobium sp. AUGA SZCCT0177. The sequence goes on from NZ_JAFCMA010000016.1 coordinate 139,151, forward strand.
CCGGCGTCACCGAGAAGATGTTCGAATCCTACAACAAGGGCGACAAGGATTTTAACGCGATCGTGTCGCGGCTGAAGCGCGACAATATCGATCTGGTCTTTGTCGGCGGTTACCATCAGGAATCCGGCCTGATCCTGCGCCAGATGCGCGACCAGGGCCTGAAGACGGTGTTGATGGCGGGCGACGCCTTGAACGACAAGGAGTTCGCCTCGATCGCAGGTCCCGCCGCCGAAGGCACGCTGTTCACCTTCGGCCCCGACCCGCGCAACAAGCCGACCGCCAAGGAGATCGTCGCCAAGTTCAAGGCCAAGAACATCGATCCCGAAGGCTACACCCTCTACACCTACGCCGCGATGCAGGTCTGGACGAAGGCGGTGGCGAAGGTCGGCTCGACCGATCCGAAGAAGGTGATGGAAGCCATCAAGGCCGGCGAGTGGGATACCGTGCTCGGCAAGATGGGCTTCGATGCCAAGGGCGACATCAAGGCGATCGACTATGTCGTCTACAAGTGGGATGCCAAGGGTAACTACACCGAGATCAATCCGAAGGGTTCTTAAGACCCCTCACCGCTTTTGTTAGCAACGAACGCCCCGGCTTGCCGGGGCGTTTTTTGTTTGCGGCGCGTTCATCAAGGAAAGCCGAGCCTGCAAAGGTTAACGGCCTTTCACGCTATGGAACTTTTTTCCCGGGGTGGTGGAACCAAAGGCATCCGAGCGGTTTTAAACAGTTCGGGCTGGGTTCCATGTCATTGATTTTGCTGCATCACCTGCTGTTCCACCTTGATCTCCGATCGGGCGGCACGTCTTATGGCGCAAATCGCATACCAGCGGCCAGATTCGCGCGACATCGCCTCGAGGAGACACCATGAGTGATCTTTCCCCTGGAGCATCATCTCCGGTCCGCCGCGTCTCCAAAGCCAAAGCCCAGGCCAACGGCACGCCCGACCCGATGCAGGACCTGTTGCACGCGCTGCAGGCGATGCGCTCCGGCGATTTCTCGGTGCGGATGACCGGCGATCATCTCGGCATCGAGGGCAAGATCGCCGACACCTTCAATGAGATCGTCGCCGCCAATCAACGAATGGCGCAGCAACTGGAGCGGGTCGGACAGGTCGTCGGCCGCGAGGGCAAAACCCGCCAACGCGTCAAATTCGATCTTTCGAGCGGCTCGTGGGCGGACATGGAAGGATCGGTCAATACCCTGATCGACGACTTGCTATGGCCGACCCGCGAGGTGACCCGGGCTGTCGCCGCCGTGGCGCAGGGAGACCTGCTGCAGACCGTGCAACTCGATGTCGATGGCCGCCCGCTGGGCGGCGAATTTTTGCAGTCCGCCAACATCGTCAACACGATGATCAAACAGCTCAGCGTGTTCACCTCGGAAGTGACACGCGTGGCGCGCGAAGTCGGCACCGAGGGCAAGCTTGGCGGCCAGGCGCAGGTGCCGGAAGTCACCGGCGTCTGGAAGGATTTGACCGAGAGCGTCAACTCCATGGCCAACAACCTCACCGGCCAGGTCCGCAACATCGCGGAAGTCACGATCGCGGTCGCCAATGGCGACTTGTCGAAAAAGATCACGGTCGACGTCCGCGGCGAGATCCTGCAGCTGAAGGAAGCCATCAATACGATGGTGGATCAGCTGCGTTCGTTCGCTTCCGAAGTGACACGTGTGGCCCGCGAAGTCGGCACCGACGGCAAGCTCGGCGGTCAGGCGATCGTGCCCGGCGTCGCCGGCACCTGGAAGGATCTCACCGACTCCGTCAACGCGATGTGCGGCAACCTCACCGCGCAGGTCCGCAACATCGCCAACGTCACCACCGCCGTCGCCCGCGGCGACCTCTCGCGCAAGATCACGGTGGACGTCCGCGGCGAAATTCTGGAATTGAAAGACACCATCAACACGATGGTGGACCAGCTCAACTCCTTCGCCTCGGAAGTGACGCGCGTCGCGCGCGAGGTCGGCACCGAAGGCAAATTGGGCGGTCAGGCCCAGGTGCCCGGTGTCGCCGGTACCTGGAAGGACCTCACCGACAACGTCAACTTCATGGCCTCCAACCTGACCGCGCAGGTCCGCAACATTGCCGACGTCGCAACCGCGATCGCGGGCGGCGACCTTTCCAAGAAGATTACCGTCAACGTATCCGGTGAAATCCTTCAGCTGAAGGAAACGCTCAATACGATGGTCGACCAGCTCAACGCGTTTGCCGGCGAAGTGACGCGCGTCGCGCGCGAAGTCGGTACCGACGGGCGGCTCGGCGGTCAGGCCAACGTGCTCGGCGTCGCCGGCACCTGGAAGGATCTCACCGAGAGCGTCAACTCGATGGCGAGCAACCTGACGGCTCAGGTCCGCAACATCGCCGAAGTGACGACGGCGGTCGCCAATGGCGACTTGTCGAAGAAGATCACGGTGGACGTGCGTGGCGAAATTCTGGAGCTGAAGGACACCGTCAACACGATGGTCGACCAGCTCAACGCGTTTGCCGGCGAAGTGACGCGCGTCGCGCGCGAGGTTGGCACCGAAGGCAAGCTCGGCGGCCAGGCGCTGGTGCGCGGCGTCGCCGGCACCTGGAAGGATCTCACCGACAGCGTCAACTCGATGGCCAGCAACCTCACCGGCCAGGTGCGAAACATCGCCGAAGTCGCCACCGCCGTCGCCAAGGGCGACTTGTCGAAGAAGATCACGGTGAACGTGTCAGGCGAAATCCTTCAGCTCAAGGAAACGCTGAACACGATGGTCGACCAGCTCAACGCCTTTGCCGGCGAAGTGACGCGCGTGGCGCGCGAGGTCGGCACCGACGGCAAGCTCGGCGGCCAGGCCGAAGTGCCCGGCGTCGCCGGCACCTGGAAGGACTTGACGGACAGCGTCAACTCGATGGCCGGCAATCTGACGGCGCAGGTCCGCAACATCGCCGAAGTGGCGACCGCCATCGCCGGCGGCGACCTGTCGCGCAAGATCACCGTGGACGTGCGCGGCGAGATCCTGCAGCTGAAGGAAACGCTCAACACGATGGTAGACCAGCTCAACCGTTTCGCGGGTGAAGTGACCCGCGTGGCGCGCGAGGTCGGCACCGAAGGCCGGCTCGGCGGCCAGGCCAACGTGCCCGGTGTGGCCGGCACCTGGAAGGACCTTACCGACAACGTCAACTCGATGGCCGGCAACCTCACCGGCCAGGTCCGCAACATCGCCGAAGTGACCACGGCGGTGGCGAAGGGCGATCTGTCCAAGAAGATCACGGTGGACGTCAAGGGCGAGATTCTCGAACTGAAAAACACCGTCAACACGATGGTCGACCAGCTCAACGCCTTTGCCTCCGAGGTGACGCGCGTGGCGCGCGAAGTCGGCACCGAAGGCAAGCTCGGCGGCCAGGCGCAAGTGCCCGAAGTCGCCGGCACCTGGAAGGACCTCACCGACAACGTCAACTTCATGGCTTCCAACCTGACGGCGCAGGTCCGCAACATCGCCGAGGTCGCAACCGCGATCGCCGGCGGCGACCTGTCCAAGAAGATCACGGTGGACGTGCGCGGCGAAATCCTGCTGCTCAAGGACACCTTGAACACGATGGTCGAACAGCTGCGCTCGTTCGCGGCCGAAGTGACCCGCGTCGCGCGCGAGGTCGGTACCGAGGGACGCCTCGGCGGCCAGGCGGTGGTGCCCGGCGTCGGCGGAACGTTCAAGGACCTGACCGACAACGTCAACCTGCTGGCGGCCAATCTCACCACACAAGTCCGCAACATCGCCGAGGTCACCACGGCGGTGGCGCGCGGCGACTTGTCGCGCAAGATCACGGTCGACGTGAAGGGCGAAATCCTCGAACTCAAGAACACCATCAATACGATGGTCGATCAGCTGAACGCGTTCGCCGGCGAAGTCACCCGCGTCGCGCGCGAGGTCGGCACCGAGGGCAAGCTCGGCGGACAGGCGCAGGTGCCCGGCGTCGCCGGCACCTGGAAGGACCTCACCGACACCGTCAACTTCATGGCCGCCAATTTGACCGAACAGGTCCGCGGCATCGTCAAGGTGGTGACCGCGGTCGCCAACGGCGATTTGAAGCAGGACCTGACGGTGAAATCGAAGGGCGAAGTCGCCGCTCTCGCCGATACCATCAACAACATGACCGAAACGCTGGCGACGTTCGCCGATCAGGTCACCTCGGTGGCGCGCGAAGTCGGCGTCGAAGGACGGCTCGGCGGCCAGGCCAACGTTCCCGGCGCCGCCGGCACCTGGAAGGACCTCACCGGCAACGTCAATTTGCTCGCCGCCAATCTGACCTCTCAGGTGCGCGCCATTGCCGAGGTCGCGACCGCGGTGACAAAGGGCGACCTTACCCGCTCGATCCAGGTCGATGCCCGCGGCGAACTCGCCGAACTCAAAGACAACATCAACACCATGATCGGCACTCTCCGCCTGACCACGGACGTGAACTCGGAACAGGACTGGCTGAAGACCAACCTCGCCAAATTCACCAACATGCTCCAGGGTCAGCGCGATCTCACAACCGTCGGCCGGCTGCTGCTGACCGAGCTGACTCCGCTGGTGAACGCCCATATGGGCGTGATCTACCAGGTCGAGAACGAGGAAAATCCGCAGCTTCGCCTGCTCTCGGCCTATGCCGGCGACGGCGCCAGCCCGCACAAGGAGGTCGTCCAGTTCGGCGAAGGGCTGGTCGGGCAAGCTGCGATGGACAAGCGCCAGCGCATCCTTTCCGACATTCCGGCGGATGCGACCCCAATCAACTCCGCCCTTCTTCGCGTCGTCCCGCGAAATCTCGTCGTGCTACCGGTGCTGTTCGAAAGCCAGGTGAAGGCCGTCATCGAGCTCGGCTCGATCAGCTCGTTCACCACGTCGCAGATGACCTTCCTCGAACAACTCACCGACTCCATCGGCATCGTGCTCAACTCGATCGAGGCCACGATGCAGACCGAAGGCCTGCTGAAGCAGTCGCAGCAGCTCGCCGGCGAATTGCAGACCCAGCAGAAGGAACTGCAGCAGACCAACGAACAGCTCGAACAGAAGGCCCAGCAGCTCGCCGAACGCAACGTCGAGGTGGAAAGAAAGAACCAGGAAATCGAACAGGCGCGGCGCGCGCTCGAGGAGAAGGCGACCGAGCTTTCGCTGACGTCGAAGTACAAGTCCGAATTCCTCGCCAACATGTCGCACGAGCTGCGCACGCCGCTCAACAGCATCCTGATCCTCGGCCAGCAGCTCACCGAAAACCCCGACGGCAATCTGTCGGCGAAACAGGTCGAATTCGCCCGCACCATCCACGGCGCCGGCACCGACCTGCTCAATCTGATCAGCGACATTCTCGACCTGTCGAAGATCGAATCCGGAACGGTAACGGTCGATGCCGAGGAAATCCTCACCTCGAACCTTTTGGAAACCGTCGGCCGGCCGTTCAGGCACGAAGCCGACAACCGCCAGCTCTCGTTCAACATCAGCGTCGACGAAAACCTCGCCCGCAGCATGGTGACCGACTCCAAACGCCTGCAGCAGGTGCTGAAGAACCTGCTGTCGAACGCGTTCAAGTTCACCGCCGAAGGCGGCGTGCGGCTGACCGTGTCCGCCGCGCTTGGCGGATGGAGCGCGGAGCACCCGATCCTGAACCATGCTCCCGCGGTCGTCGCCTTCGAGGTCACCGACACCGGCATCGGCATTCCGCCGGAAAAACAGAAGCTGATCTTCGAAGCGTTCCAGCAGGCGGATGCCGGCACCAGCCGAAAATATGGCGGCACCGGCCTCGGCCTTGCCATCAGCCGCGAACTTGCGAGCCTGCTCGGCGGCGAGATTCATCTGCGCAGCGCCCCGGGCAAGGGCAGCACCTTCATCCTGTATCTGCCCTTGAAATATTCCGGGCCCACCGTCGCGCCGCGCACCCCTGCCCCGTCGCCCTATCTGACCGCGCCGGCGCTGCAGGTTGCCGCGACCCAGGAGCGGGTGATCGAGCAACTGCCGGATGACCGGCTCAACCTCGAGGCCGGCGACACCATCCTCCTGATCGTCGAGGACGATCCGCACTACGCGCGGGTCTTGATCGATCTCGCCCGCGACAAGGGCTTCAAGGTCCTGGTCGCCAATCGCGGCGCCGAAGCGCTCGAACTCGCCAAGCAGTTCCAGCCCACGGCGGTGTCGCTCGATGTGTTCCTGCCGGACATGCTGGGCTGGACCGTGCTCAGCCAGCTCAAGCACAATCCGCTGACCCGGCACATTCCGGTGCAGATCATCACGCTCGACGAGGACCGCCAGCACGCGCTGGCACGCGGCGCATTCTCGTTCGTCAACAAGCCGACCACGACCGAAGGCGTCAGCGCCGCACTGTCCCAGATCAAGGAATACGCCAAGCCGCGGCGCAAGCGTCTTCTGATCGTGGAAGACAACGCCGCCGAGCAGATGAGCATCAAGGCCCTGCTCGATCACGTGGATATCGAGATCCTCACCACCGATACCGGCGCCGGCGCCCTCTCGACCCTGCGCGACAACCCCTGCGACTGCGTCGTGCTGGACCTGCGGTTGCCGGACATGAGCGGTTTCGAGGTGCTCGACCAGATCCGCAACGACGAGGCGCTTTCGAACGTGCCGGTGGTCGTGTTCACCGGGCGGGAACTTTCCGCCGAGGAGGACGCGGAACTCCACACCATGGCCCGCAGCATCGTGGTCAAGGGCGTGGAATCGCCGGAACGCCTGCTCGACGAAACGTCGCTGTTTTTGCACCGTGTGATCACGGAATTGCCGGTCGAGAAGCAGAGGATGCTGGAGAAGCTCAATAGTTCCGATGAGGATCTCGTTGGCAAGACCGCGCTTCTGGTGGACGACGACGCCCGTAACATCTTCGCGCTGTCGAGCGTGCTGGAACGGCGCGGCATGAAGGTGCTGACGGCGACCACCGGCCATGAGGCCATTGCGCTGGTCGAATCCAATCCCAAGATAGCGATCGTGCTGATGGATATCATGATGCCGCAGATGGACGGCTACCAGACCATCGGGGTCATCAGGCAGAACCCGTCGTTTGGCCGCCTCCCCATCATCGCGCTGACCGCCAAGGCGATGAAGGGCGACCGCGAGAAGTGCCTCGAGGCCGGAGCGTCGGACTATCTGGCAAAACCCGTCAACACCGAGCAGTTGCTCCTTGCCATCCGTATGTGGCTCCACCGCTGATCGGCGCGCAGATGATGGACCAAGAGAAAGTAAACATACTTCTGGTGGACGATCAGCCGGCAAAGCTGCTCGCCTATGAGGTCATCCTGAAGGAGCTTGGAGAGAACCTGGTCTCGGCCGCCTCGGGGCGCGAGGCGCTCGAGTTCCTGCTGAAGAACGACGTCGCCATCATCCTGGTCGACGTTTGCATGCCGGAACTGGACGGTTTCGAGCTCGCCGCGATGATCCGTGAACATCCCCGTTTCCAGAAGACGGCGATGATCTTCATCTCGGCAATCCAGGTCAGCGATCTGGACCGGCTGCGCGGCTACGAGATGGGCGCGGTCGACTACGTTCCGGTGCCGGTGGTGCCTGAAGTGTTGCGCGCCAAGATCAAGGTGTTCGCCGAACTCTATCGCAAGACCCGTCAGCTGGAGCGGCTCAACGTCGAGCTCGAGGATCGGGTTCGCGCCCGCACCGCCGAACTGGAAGAATCCCATGCGCGGCTTTTGGAAAGCGAGCAGCGCCGGAGTCTCGCGATCGCCGCGGGAAAGATGGGGTCGTGGGACTGGGACTGGGTCAATGGCGACTGGATGTGGGACGAGGGCCAGTATCAAATTCTCGGCGTCGATCCCGGCAGCATCGAGCTGACACCGGCCAATATTCAGGCCCTGATCCATCCGGACGACGTTCCTGAACTGCACGATGCATGGGCGAGTTTCGCCCGAGGCGCGAAATCGTACGAGGCGGAATTTCGCGTCATCCGCCCGGATGGCGAAGTGCGCTGGTGCGCGGGAACGGCTGCGGCGAGCACCGACAAGGACGGCCGCGTCATCCGCGTCAGCGGCGTGACGGTCGACATCACCGAACGCAAACAGGCCGAAGAACGCCAAAACCTGCTCGCCCGGGAAGTCGACCACCGCGCCAAGAACGCGCTGGCGCTGGCGCAGTCGATCGTTCGGCTGACGCGCGGCGAAAACGTCAAGAGCTACATCCGCTCGGTGGAAGGACGCATCACCGCGCTCGCGCGGGTGCACACCGTGCTTTCGCTGTCGAGCTGGCAAGGCGCTGAAATAGGCAAGCTGATCGACGAAGAGCTGGCGCCATATTCGATGGGCGATCAGATCGCATTGCGCGGCGCCGAGGTGCAGCTGCAACCGGCGACCGCGCAGACGGTGGCTTTGGCGCTGCACGAGCTCGTCACCAATTCGGCCAAGTATGGCGCCCTGTCGGCGTTGACGGGCCGGCTATCGGTGAAGTGGGAGCTCGAGTCGGGCCTTCTCGAACTCGTCTGGATGGAGACCGGCGGGCCTGTGGTCGAAAAACCGGTATCAAGGGGATTTGGCACACGGAGCGTAATCGCCAGCATCGAGTCGCAACTCGGCGGAAAGGCCGAATTCGATTGGCGCCCCGAAGGTCTCGTTTGCCGGCTCTTGGTCCCGCTGGCGCGCCAGACCGCGCCCGATCCGACTCCGCCTCGGAAAACCGTGGCGGATGAAGCCGGCAGCAGACGCGTTGGAAAGTCGGCCCGGCCGTAACGGCTGAAGGGCGGATTACCGCGCCGCCGCCCCGGCAACGGCGCCCGCCGATGGCCGCATCGCCTGCCGGGCCGCGTCGATCGCGCGGATCAGGTCGGTCGGACGAAACGGCTTTTGCAGGCAGACCACGTCAGCCAGTTCAGGTGATTTGGACAGGAAGTCGAGCGCCGTCATGCCGGATATCGCGACAACAGGCAGGTCGGGCACCCGTTCGCGCATCGTCGCGATAACATCGGAGCCGTTCGAACCCTGCAGGAAGATATCGACGATCGCGAGGTCGAAATCCTCAGCTTCGAATGCCTTCAATCCCGCTTCGGCGGTGGCGGCTTCGACGATTTCGAATTGGTTGATCCGCAGCACGATCGAGATCATCGTGCGCACGTCGGGTTGGTCGTCAATCACAAGAACGCGGGGCATTAAAAAAAAATCCGGATCGGTCGTGCAACAGCTTATGATGAAAGTCCGACGGACGGCGCAACGCCGCCGGCATTATTCGACCGTTCGGTAAAGGGACGGTTACCCCGGACACGTCTTTCCGGCACACCGCTTACGGGTAATATGTAACCTTGGGTTGATTCCATTCCACGTCAACGCGCTATAGTCTTTTGCCACCCGGCGCCCGAGTGAGTCCCCCGCTCCCCTGGTCCGCTTGTGTCCGCTACTCCTGCGGGTCGATATCCGCATATCGGCCGGATCTGTCGCCTCTGTGGATAGGTCAATGTGCGCGCGTTTGAAGCTGGTCCGATGGCGCGTTCGATGCCAGTTTGCCGGAGACGACGATGCAGACGGGTGACGAGCGCAACATCTTTCTATCGACCCTGCCGGCCACGAAAAGTGACCGCATGCGGGCGCTCGCTGTCGTCGGCGTCTCGACGGTTCTGTTTGTCATCGCGGCAGTTTATGCCAGAGTGCCGCTTGCCCCCGTTCCGGCCTTCATTCCAAGTTATCAATCCGCGCTCGCGATCAACGATCTCATCACCGCGATCCTGCTGTTCTCGCAGTTCGCGATTTTGCGCTCGCGGGCGCTGCTGCTGCTCGCTAGCGGATATTTGTTCACCGCGGCCGCTGCGATCGTTCACGCCCTGAGCTTTCCGGGTGTCTTTGCTCCAACCGGGCTGCTCAATGCCGGCCCGCAGACAACCGCCTGGCTCTACCAGATCTGGCACATTGTATTTCCGGTTCTCGTGCTCGGCTATGCGTTCCTGAAAGACAAGGATGGCGGCCCGAAAATACCGGGATCCGAGGTACGGGCGATCCTGGGCAGCATCATTGCGGTTGCGGCTGCCATATCCTTTGCCGCCTGGTTCGTCACCGCCAGACATGACCTGCTGCCTGTCATGATCAGCGGCGGACATTTCACCTACACGCTGATCGGTACCCTGTCGGCGGAAGTGCTTCTCAGCTTCGCAGCGCTGCTGATCCTGTGGCACCGGCGACCGCATTCCGTGCTCGACGTCTGGCTGATGGTCGTGATGTGCGCCTGGATGTACGACATCGCGCTGTCCGGAATTCTCAACGCGGCCCGCTTCGATCTGGGGTTTTACGCCGGCCGGATCTACGGACTTTGTGCCGCCAGTTTCGTCCTCGCAGTGCTCCTGATCGACAATGTCGCCCTGCAAGGCCAGTTGGCGCGGTTGCTCGACAAGCTGCGCCGCCAGGCCGCTTCCGAGCGGACCCTGCACACCGAACGCGAACGTCTTTTCAGCGCGGTCGTGGAATCGTCCAACGACGCCATCATCACCAAATCGCTCGACGGCACCATCACCGCCTGGAATCGCGCCGCGGAACGCCTGTTCGGATTCATTTCGATCGAAGCTGTGGGCCGGCACGTCGACCTCATTGTCCCGACCGACCGGCGCGCCGAGGTACGCAACATCCTCGAACAGGTCGGCCGTGGCGAGGGGATCGAAGACCTCGAAACGGTGCGTATCCACAAGGACGGGCGAACGGTGGATGTCCTGCTGACCATCTCGCCGATCCGCTCTGCCGCCGGCGAAATTATCGGCGCATCGAAGATCGCGCGCGACATTACCGAAAGCAAGCGAACGCAAAAGGCGCTCAATCAGGAAATCGAGGAACGGCAGCGCATCTTCGAGACCTCGCACGACCTCATCTTGGTCACCGACAGCAGCGGGAATTTTATCCAGGTCAGCCCGAGCGCCAAGGTCATCCTCGGTTACGATCCGGCCGAAATGATCGGCAACAGCGCCATCCACTTCATCCACCCCGACGATCTCGAAAGCACCCGCAATGAGATGCGCGCGGCGCGGCGCGGAAACCAGCTGCGAAATTTCGAGACCCGCTACGTCCACAAGGACGGGCAGTCCGTCACGCTGAACTGGACCGGCACGTGGTCAGAGCCGGTGAAACGGCATTTCTTCATCGGCCGCGACCTCACCGAGAAGCAGGCGGCGGAAGCCCAGTTGCGGCACATCCAGAAGATGGACGCGATCGGCCAGCTGACCGGCGGCGTCGCGCACGACTTCAACAACATCCTGACCGTCATCACCGGGACCATCGGAATCCTGGAGGACTCCGTTGCCGACAAGCCCGAACTCGTCGCCATCACCAGGCTGATCGACGAAGCCGCCGAACGCGGCGCCAACCTGACCAAGCATCTGCTGGCCTTTGCCCGCAAGCAGCCGCTGCAGCCCGTTGAAGTCGACGTCAATGGGCTGGTGCTGGAGGCCGCCAAACTGCTGCACCCGACGCTCGGCGAAAACGTCGAGATCACGCCGCTGCTGGCCGAGGATGCATGGACGGCCCTGGTCGATCCGAACCAGCTATCGACGGCGGTGCTCAACCTTGCCCTCAACGCGCGCGACGCCATGCCCAATGGCGGCAAGCTCGCGCTCGAGACCGGCAACATCTATCTCGACGAGAACTACGCCGGCATGCACAGCGAGGTCGTGCCCGGCCATTATGTGATGGTCGCGGTGAGCGATACCGGCACCGGAATCCCCGCAGCGCTGATCGAGCGGGTGTTCGATCCCTTCTTCACCACCAAGGAGGTCGGCAAGGGCACCGGCCTCGGGCTCAGCATGGTGTTCGGTTTCGTCAAGCAGTCAGGCGGCCATATCAAGATCTACAGCGAGGAAGGCCACGGCACGTCGGTCAAGATGTACCTGCCGCGCGCCACGGGATTGAACCAGACCGCCGCCGAAGCCGCGATATCAGCCAATGTCGAGGGCGGCACCGAGACCGTTCTCGTCGTCGAGGACGATTCGCTGGTGCGCCGTTACGTGATGACGCAGATCGAAAGCCTCGGCTACACCACGCTCGAGGCGGCCAATGCCAGCGAGGCCTTGCAGATCATCGATACCGCCCCGACGCTGCATTTGCTCTTCACCGACGTCATCATGCCCGGCATGATGAATGGCCGCCAGCTGGTCGACGAAGCGCTGAAACGGCGCCCGTCGCTGAAGACCCTGTACACATCGGGGTATACCGAAAACGCCATCGTTCACCACGGCCGCCTCGATTCCGGCGTGCTGCTGCTCGCCAAGCCGTATCGCAAGTCCGAACTCGCCAGGATGTTCAGATTGGCGCTAGGCAGTTGAAGCCTTGTTGACGGTCGATATATCGGCGAGGATGACCAGATATCGATGGCCGCAATCGGTGCGGACTTGAACGGACCGGCATCTTGAAAAACCTTCTCACCGACATCTCCGGCGTTCGCGTCGGCCACGCCGACGATGCTTCCGTCGCATCCGGGGTGACTGCGATCATTTTCGATAGCCCCGCTACCGCGTCGATCGATGTGCGCGGCGGCGGCCCCGGCACCCGCGATGAAGCCCTGCTCAAGCCCGAAGCCACGGTCGAGGCCGTCGACGCGATTACGCTCTCCGGCGGTTCCGCGCTTGGGCTCGATGCCGCGGGCGGCGTGCAGGCCTGGCTCGCCGAACAGGGGCGCGGCCTGCGGATCCGTGAAGCGATTATTCCGATCGTGCCCGGCGCGATCTGCTTCGATCTCCTCAACGGCGGCAACAAGGCCTGGGGACGTTTCCCGCCCTATCGCGATCTCGGCTATGCCGCCGCCTGCGCGGCGGGCACCGATTTCGCGCTCGGCAGCGTCGGCGCCGGCCTTGGCGCCACCACCGCCAATTTCAAGGGCGGCCTCGGCTCGGCCTCCGCGCAAACCGAAGGCGGTGTCATGGTGGCGGCGCTTGCGGTGGTCAATGCCGTCGGCAGCGTGACGGTCGGCGACGGGCCGTGGTTCTGGGCGGCGCCGTTCGAAATCGGCGACGAGTATGGCGGACGCGGACTGCCGCCGTCATTCACAAAGGACATGCTGAAGGCGCGGCTCAAGGGTGGCCCGGAACCGATCTCCGGCGAAAACACCACGCTGGTCGTTGTCGTTACCGACGCCGTGCTGACGAAAGCACAGGCCAAGCGCCTCGCGATGATCGCCCAAACCGGCATGGCGCGTGCGATCTACCCGGTGCATGCGCCGACCGATGGCGACGTCGTGTTTGCGGCTGCGACCGGCAGGAAGCCGGTCGATCCGCGGCACGGCCTCACCGAACTTGGGATGGTGGCGGCCAACGTGGTCGCCCGCGCGATTGCGCGCGGCGTCCACCAGGCGACCGCGCTGCCCTTTCTGGGCGCGCTACCGGCGTGGGGGGATCGCTTCGGCTAGGTCGCGATTACCGAAGCGTCGCCGGGTCTCGTTAATCAGGCGCTGAGCGAGAGCGATGCGGTGGCCGAAGCCGAAATCGCCTGGGCCTGACGCTGGATCATCTTCTCGATGATATTATACGACGATGTCGCGGCGCTCGAAGCGCTCGCCGATGCGGCCGACGTCATCGTGACCTTGGAACCGTCCGCATAGGTCAGCGATGTCGTCACCGAACCGTCGCTGTTGGTGACTGACGTGCTGGAGGCACCCTGCAGCGCCTGCATCAGGGGATCGGAATTCGATCCGTTCTCGCCGGCGGCGCGATGGTGGCGGCCCTTGCCGCCCTTCAGCGCCGACGCCAATTCGCCAAGACTGACCGAGCCGTCGCCGTCCTTGTCGAGCTTGCCGAAGACGTCGTCGGCTTTCGCCACATTGGTGCCGCCGGCGCCGAGCGCGTCTTCGAATTCCGATTTGGTGATCTTGCCGTCGCCATTGCCGTCGATCTGCGAGAACAGGCTCTTGAGCGCGTCCGAGCGGCTCGAGGACACCTGCGACGTCGATCCCGTCGAGGACTGGCTTTGCGCAGCCAGCAGCGCGCTCATGGTTGCCGGCGAGATCTGCGAACCGCCGTTGCCTCCAGCGCTGCTGCTCGAACCGGTCGAGGCCGAGGCACTCGCGAACGAGTCGAACAGGCTTGTCTTGGCAGTTCCGGTGGCTTTGGCGGACGACGACTTCGAGGAAGTCAGCGCCTGCAGGGCATCGATCGCTGATGACGCGGCACCAAGAGCAAGCAACATGACAGAACCCCAACAACGCCGCTCAGAGCGGCCCTTCGTTCATGCCGGTTCCTCAGCAAGCGCCGTGCCACGGCGAGAAACCCAACAAAACCGTGGTTTTCCTGATCCCGCTCGGCCGCCAGGGCGGGACCAGGATCGGCAATAGCTGCCCGCCGCGGCACATTTTTCCGCCCGACCGGAGTCATTTGCGGCCGCATTGCCCCCGGCCGCCCTGCATGTTACGCGGGGCCAATCTGTCCCTTGGAAGTGCACCGGGAGCGCACATGTCCCAGCAATTTGCGTCGCGTCCGCTCGTCATCGCCCCGTCGATCCTGGCTTCGGATTTCGCCAAACTGGGCGAGGAAGTCCGCGCGGTGGACACCGCCGGCGCCGACTGGATCCATCTCGACGTGATGGACGGGCACTTCGTGCCGAACATTTCCTACGGCCCCGACGTCATCAAGGCGATGCGCCCGCATACCAAGAAAATCTTCGACGCGCATTTGATGATCGCGCCGTGCGATCCCTATCTCGAAGCCTTCGCCAAGGCCGGCTGCGACCAGATCACCGTCCACGCCGAGGCCGGTCCGCATCTGCATCGCTCGCTGCAGGCGATCCGCGCACTCGGCAAGAAGGCCGGCGTCTCGCTCAATCCGGGCACGCCGGTAAGCGCGATCGAATATGTCATCGACCTGATCGACCTCGTGCTTGTCATGTCGGTCAATCCCGGCTTCGGCGGCCAGGCCTTCATCCGCTCGGCGCTCGGCAAAATCAGCGACATCAGGGCGATGACCGCGGGCCGTCCGATCGATATCGAGGTCGACGGCGGCGTCGGTCCTGACGTCGCGGGCGAACTTGCCGCCGCCGGCGCCAACGCGCTGGTGGCGGGCTCCGCGGTGTTCAAGGGCGGCACCATGGAAGCCTACAAGACCAACATTTCCGCAATCCGCAATGCGGCGGCGATGGCGCGCGGCGAAGCGATCTAGAGCGCCGCCGGCCGCCGCGCGCTGCCAATCGCCACGCCAGCGTGTAGGATGGGTGGAGCGAAGCGATACCCATCAACTCTGCCCCGGATGAAAGATGGGTTTCGCGAAGAGCTCAACCCATCCTACACGCTTGAACCGTTGAGACCCGTGGTTCCAGCATGGATTCGGGCCCTCCAATGCCGCGTCGGCCATAATATTGCCGAGCGAAGCTGTTTCTGCTCGGCATTCCCCCGGGGACTTCATCCATGCACGATCGGCTTCAACCAGCGGGCCAGCCGTTGCCTTTTGGCTGGCGCTGGATCAGGCACATGCTGCTGCTGCGCCGCGGCCAGGTCGCATCGATCCTTACGATGACGGGCGTGGTGTACGCCACGGGTCTGGTTTTTCCGATCAGTACGCAAAAGGCGGTTGACGCGATTGTGGCGGGACGGGCGGACTGGGCGCTCGCGGGCCTCGCGCTGACCGCGATCGCCGCTGTCGGACTTGAGGCGTCGATAGCGTCCTTGCGTCAGAAGCTGGTGATCCGGCTTGTCGTCTTCATCGACCGGCGCGTATCGCGCAAGGTTTTCGCGCACCTCATGCGAGCGCGCATCGACGGGGCGGACTTTCGCTCCGGTGACGTGCTCAATCATTTTCAGCAGGCGACGAAGGTCCGCGATTTCGTCCTTTATCAACTGCCGCACGTCGTCTTCGATGCCGGCGGCGCCATCGTCGCGCTGGGCCTGATATTCTATTACGACCTCGTCGTCGGGCTAACCTTGCTGGTTGTCACCCCGCTGCTGGCCGTCCTCACACGCGAACATCTGGGCGCGTTCCGTCTCGCCGCGGACGACTATTACGCCAGCATCGGCGTGCGACAGAATGTTCTGTCCGAGAGTGTCAACGGCATTTCGACCATCAAGGCGCTTGCGCTCGAAGGCGGCCGTATGCGGCGATGGGACCGCATCACCGGCACGATGCTGGACAAGCTGCGTCTTCTGATGGACTTGAACCGCGCTTTCATCGTCAGGTCGCAGATCGTCTCGCGCGGCCTGACATTGCTTGTGGTCGGCCTCGGCTGCTGGCGCATGTTTCAGGGGCATCTCTCCGTCGGCGAATTGCTGGCGTTGCAGTTGCTCGCCGGCCGGATCACCGGACCGATCCTCGCCGCCGGAGACATCTACAGAACCTATCAGGAGGCCGACGTGGCTGTCCGTCGGATCGCCCATTTCGTCTCCGAGCCGCGGGAGGAGGCAACGGTCGCTCCTCCCGTCCGCGCATTTGCAGCCGGAGGCATCGTGCTGTCGAACGTGTCTTTGACTTATTCCGGAGCGAGCCGGCCGGCGCTGCATGATGTCAGCGTCGCGCTGCCGTCGCACGGTGTCGTCGCCTTGTCGGCCGCAACGGCTCGGGCAAGTCGACGCTGATCCGGATCCTGCTCGGATTGCTCGGCGATTATACCGGCCGGGTTGAGGTGTTTGGTCACGATCTCAGGCATTACGACCCGCGCTGGCTGCGCGGCCGGTTCGGCGTGGTCGATCAGGATACGGCGCTGTTCTCGGGGACGGTGCGGGACAATCTCGCGGCCGGCCGAGATGCCGACGATGGCGCGTTGCGTAAGGCCCTGGTCTTCTCGGATGCGCTGGTTTTTGTCGAGGCCTTTGCCGGACGGCCTTAACGCCGAGCTGAGCGAGGGTGGCCGCTCGCTGTCCGGCGGGCAGCGTCAGCGGCTGTGCATCGCCAGGGCTGTCGTGCGCGATCCGAAGCTTGCGCTGTTCGATGAGCCGACCGCCTTCCTTGATGCCGAAGCCGCAGTGGCGCTGGAGAAACGGCTGGCCGTCTGGGGGCGAGACCGGCTGCTGATCCTCGTCTCGCACCATCTCGCCGCGACGCGCAGCGCCGATCGCATCCTGGTGCTCGAGGCGGGCCGTCTCGTCGGCGACGGCCCGCACGAGCAACTCGTTAAGACCGTGCCGGAGTACGCCTCCCTGTGGTTCGACTATGCACGTTCCATGGAAGGTGCCTCGTCGTGATCGAAGCCGAAGTACGGCGTGCTCGCTTTTATCGCTCTGCGAGCTACGCCTTACCAGTCCGGCCAATCCACACTGCAACCTGCCAATTATGCCAGCGTATGAACGATCACCGGTCCGGCAACGGCGGTGGCTGGTCCGGTGAGCAGCGGCGTCAGGTTCTGCTCGATCCACGCGATCCCGCGCCGGTTCGACTCCTCGGCGCCTGCGTAATTGTTGAAGATGCTGATCGCCGTCACGGTGTCGTCGGGCGCATAGACCACGTAGTAGGCCATGAAACCTTCGACATCACTGATGATCGGGATGGCGCCTTCCTTGATCCTGCGTGCCAGTTCTTCGGCCATGCCGGTCTTTGCCTTGCCCTGACGAATGGCGGCATACATGGGAAATCCTCCTTCACCGGTAGCAGAAGCCCCACGCCGCATATTACGCCATCCCCAGCAACCGCGCCATCCAACGTTGCGGTCCGAACCATCCTTGTACCGCAAGCGACCAACGGGCATGCGCATGGATGAAATTCGATCGACGCTGTTTTCCGCGAAGCTGCAGCGGCTGCTTGCCCGGGCACTGCAACGCGGCGAACGCGTGCTCTGGCAGGGCCAGCCCGACGCCGTCGCCGACATGATGATGTGGCGGTTTCTGTGGTGGATCGGATTCCCGTGGCTGACGCTCGCCGTCGTCGCTACCGCCAAAGGCTGGATCGATCAATCGGCGATGTTCTTTCTGCTGTCCGGCGCCATGATGATCGCGGCACCCCTGGTGATGCTGCTGTACGGTTGGCAGACGCTATGCGTGATCACCAATCGCCGCGCGCTCATTTTGCGCACGGCCTGGGGCAAGTCGACCGTCAAGGGCACCTCGTTCGAGGACATGGACGCGACATTCGAAATCCTCGACATTGGCCGCGGCGCGGGCCACCTGAATTTCGCGTCCGGTGTTTCGACCCGGTCGCCCGATACCGACTACACCGGCCGCTACGGGTTTCGTTGCATTCGAAATCCCTCCGCTGTGCGGGATATTCTCGAGCGCGCACGTAGCGGAAACACACAGTGCCTATGTTTGGCGGCGGACGCGCGAGGCAGAAACAGGTCCCGCGACTAGGGTTTCCGCCACGCAACCGCGCCATCCAACGTTGTGGCGACGCGGACCGAACCATTCCTGCACTGCAAGCGACCAACGGGCATGAGCATGGATGAAATCCGATCGACGCTGTTTACCGCGAAGCTGCGATGGCTGCTGGCCCAGTCACTTCAGCGCGGCGAGCGCGTGCTGTGGCAGGGGCAGCCCGATGGCGTTGCCCGCATGATGTTTTGGCGATTTCTGTGGTGGATCGGAATTCCCTGGCTGGCTCTCGTCGCGATTGCGCTCACCAGGGGCTGGATCGCCGAATCGGCCATGGTCCTCCTGGTGCTCGGGGTGGCGATGGTGGGCACACCTTTGCTGGTGCTGCTGCGCGACCTGCAGACGCTGTACGTGATCACCAATCGCCGCGCGCTGATCGTACGCACCTTCGGCAGCAAGCCAACCGTAACCGACACTTTGTTCAGCGATATGGACGCGACCTTCGAGATTCTCGACATTGGCCGCGGACGCCCCTGCACCCTGTTTTTCGCGTCCGGCATTTCGTCCCGTGCTTCCGATACCGCTTACACCGGCCATTACGGGTTTCACTGCATTCGAGACGCCGTAGCGGTGCGCGATATCCTCGAGCGTGCACGTCGCGAAGACGCGGCCCGGTCGGCTGGCACTCGCCAGGGTTCCGCTCGCGGCTGATGGAACCCGAAGTGTCATCGTCTTGACCATGAAGCTTCATGGTCTGGCCACGAAGGTTCATGGTCTGGCCATAAAGCCGTAACACCGTCGCGGCTCATTCTCGACGGAACCAGCCCATGACCAAAGCCCTCACCGCAGCCGCCATGATCCTGCTGCTTGCGCCCTCCGTAGCCTTTGCGCAGCACCGGGCTGGCGACGCCGCATTGGGTGCGGTGTCGGGCGCGGTGGTGCTGGGGCCGATTGGCGCGGTCGCCGGGGCATTTATCGGCTATTCGGCGGGACCGGCGATCGCACGGTCCTGGGGCATTGATCGATCCGGATCGCAGCGTCCGCGCCGGCAGGCCTCGAAAGAGCGCGTGCGTGGCGCAAGAGCGGAAGTTGCCCGCGAAACCAGGCCCGCCGCCGCTCGCGTCGAAAGAGATGCGCGTGTCGCGACGACCAGGAACGAAGCCAGCAATGCAGCGCCGAGCGCGAGGCCACCGGCGCCTTCGGCGGCGGCATCGGCGCCTGCGGCAACGACAGCAGCGCCAGCGGCAACGTCACCACCGCCTGTGCAGACGCTCGAGTGAGTCCGGCGCGTAGCTGACATCGACAACCCGCGGGCTCGCGAATAATGCCGTGACGCAGGTTACGCAGCGCACCTGCAGCAATTCATATTGCGCCGCCGCATGCACAAACTTCGTGCGGCCTACCGTAGAAGTCCGGTCTTCACGGATTCAGGCAAATCGCGCAC
The DNA here is from genome assembly GCF_018130125.1 of Bradyrhizobium sp. AUGA SZCCT0177. Classification (NCBI taxonomy): domain Bacteria; kingdom Pseudomonadati; phylum Pseudomonadota; class Alphaproteobacteria; order Hyphomicrobiales; family Nitrobacteraceae; genus Bradyrhizobium; species Bradyrhizobium sp. AUGA SZCCT0177. The sequence goes on from NZ_JAFCMA010000016.1 coordinate 158,715, forward strand.
AACGCGCTTCCGAATTTCGCGGAGGGCGGCATCATGACGATGACATTTGTCTGGACCGGCGTGGCGTTGTGGCTTGCCCTGAATGCAGCCGTCACCGTTTGCCTGGTAGCGGCAGAGCCCGGCAACAAGCGGCGCACAAACAATCGCGCTCCCCGCTGGATGTGAACCATGGGCGTGATCGCCAGGCGATCGGTGAGGCGCAAGCGCCTGATCGCGCGGCGCCCGCGTCCCGATCTCGAATTCTTCTTCAGCCGGTATGAGCGGCGCCGGCCGGCGATGGACCGGCTCGACAGTGGTTCCCGGTCCGATCTTTACGAATTGGAAAGCCGGACACGGTTACAGGATCGCCGCTAAACACCGTTCCCCCAAATCGAAGCCGGCCTGTTCGCATTTTTGCGCCGAGCGTGGGAACTGTTCGCTCAACCTGAGAATTTTACAGCCATAGAATTTCGAGAGAGCCATGAATCCGCTTTGCCCAAGCTGTCTGAACGAGATGTCGAAGACGGCGTCGTCGCGCAACATGTTCCGTTGCGAACCCTGCCGCGAGATCATCCAGTTCTTCGATGTCTGGCAGGATCGCGACACCAAACCGCCACGCGACGTGAAGCGCCCGATCGATCAGGTTCGCGCCGCCTAGCTCACCTCGATCGCCTTCGGCTTGCGGCCATCTTGCTGCACCGGCGCCATGGCCGAGCGCGGCGGACGCACCACGGTCACCGTGCAGGCAGCCTCAGTCGCCACCTTGGCCGAGACGCTGCCCAGAAACATGCGCATCATCGAATTCTGTCGCGCGCCGATGACGATATGGTCGACCTGATTGACCCCGGTGAATTCCAGGATCGCGGATGCCGGATCGATCGCTTCCAGCACATGCACCGTGAGCCGGCTCTCATCGAGTTTTAACGGCGAGGCCCAGTGGCGGAGCGCGACCAGCCGGTCGATGTGCTTGTTGTTGCCCTCCTCGTCGAGCGTCCGGTCGATGGTGATGCGGCCGAGTTTCAGGACATTGATGCAGGCGAGCCGCGCCGACGGCAGCGTCGCCAGCAATTGCTCGGCGGTGACGCGCAGGCATTCATTGAGCGGTCCCGAACCTTCTTCGGTATCGATGGCAACGGCCACGATCGGCCCCGACGCCAGTTGCGCTGCCACATCCGATTTGGGTTTCGGCAGCGTCAGCCCGCGATTGAAGCGGCGGCGCCATACCGTGGTGATCGGATCGCGCTGGAGGCGCTCCGACCGCGCGGTGAGTTTGACTTGATCCGGATGCGCCAGCGCGAACGCCAGTTGCGACGCCGTCGGGTGACGCCAGACCGGTTCGATTTCCAGGCACCGCAGCACGATTTCCTGCAGCCAGGGCGGATAATCCGGCCGCAATTGGCGCGGCGGATAGGGATCGCGCCACAGCCGCCGCTTCATGCCGCGCAGGGTTTCGCTTTCGCCGAACGGCCGCACGCCCGTCGTGAAGAAATACAAGAGCACGCCGAGTGAAAACAAATCGCTGCGCGGGTCGTCGCGCACGCCGAGCAGGCGCTCCGGCGCCATGTAGGGCGCGGTGCCGTAGGGCAAGCGGAATTCTTCCTGCAAAAGATCGGGCAGTTGATTGTGGTGCGACAGCCCGAAATCGATCAGCACGGCTTCGCCGCTGTCGCGAAACATGATGCTGCTCGGCTTGATGTCGTGATGGATGACGTTCTGCCGGTGCAGATCAGCCAGAGCGGTGGCAATCTTGCCGGCGATCACCCTCGCCTCTTCATACGGGATCGGCAGGTCGCCGAGCCGGTCATAGAGTGTTTTGCCGGGGATGCGCTCGATCACCACATAAGGCTGCCGGTCGAAATCGCCGGAGCCGAAACAAAGCGGCACGTGCGGGCCGGCGAGCCGCGGCACGATCATCTGCTCCATCTCGAAAGAGACGATCGCTGCCGGATCCTCGCCCTCGGCAATCCTCGGGATCTTCATCAGCAGCGGCACAGTGATGCCGGGATGGGTCACGCTCCACAGCGTCGCCATGCCGCCCTGATGGACGCGCTCGCCGATCGCAAAACCGTCGAGCTCTGCGCCCGGCTCAATCGAAGGCTTCGCCATCGCTCAGCGCCCCTCGAGCAGGCGATCGGCCAGCCAGCGCGGCAGGCCGTTGGCGCGGATCCGGTCCGCCGCGGTCTCGACGTCATACGGCACGCGGCAATAGGTGATCTCGCGCGTCGCGGTATCGAGCATGGCAAACGCCGCCGCCGGATTGCCGTCACGCGGCTGCCCGACCGAGCCGATAACGGCCAGCCAGCGCCGGCCACCGAGCAACTGCACCGGGACATCCGAGGTCGGCACGAAGCTCGTCATCTTCGCCGCCGATGACATCGAATAAAGCGCGGGCTGATGGATGTGCCCGCAGAAGGTAACGTGGACATGGGGCTGTGCGTCCGTCGCTTCGATGCTACGGGCGGCTTCCGTCGTGCCCTCGACGTAGCGCCACCGCGCAGGATTACTTGCTTCGGAATGCACGTAGAGGCGATCGTCCTCCTGCTGCGTCAGCGGCAATTCGGCGAGGAACCGCCGCTGCGGTGCGCTCAGCCGCCCGCGCGTCCATTCGATCGCCGCCTGGGCCGCGCCATTCATGGTCTCGGAGGGCGTGCCGATGGCGTTGTCGTGGTTGCCGCGCACGGCGATGGCGCCGTCATGGACAAGGTCCATCACGGTCTCGACCGCCCATTCGGGGTCGGCGCCATAGCCGACGACGTCGCCGAGGCAGATGATCCGCTCGGCGCCGCGCGCGCGTGCCGCCGCAAGGCAGGCGCTGAACGCCTGCCGGTTGGCATGGATATCCGCAAACACCGCAAGACGCACATCTTCCTCCGCGTCCATGATCGCACCGCTGCCGGCGCGCGTCTTGATGGATATCAAACTACGGGACGCATGCGGCCCGCAATGATGCGGAAGGCTGGGATAGGCAGGGGCCCGCGCGCGATCAGCGCTTCTTTGGCGCTTCCAGGCCCTTGATCACCAGCGCCAGCAGCGCGTCGATCCGAGCAGCCGTTTCCGGACTGCTCCATTCGTCCGAATGCGCGGGGTGATGGTAGCGGATGGTGGCGTCGAACACCGCGCGCGCTGAAACCTTGACGTCGGTGACCTGGAATACCCCCTGTTTCACGCCGTCGGACAGAATATCCGCGACCTGACCGATCAGGCGCTCCTTGTGCGCGTGCACAACCTCGCAGGCCTCCTGCGCCAGCGTCAGGTAGGTCTGGAACATCTCGGGATCTTCGGAAACCTTCTTGTACTTGATCTCGAACATCGTGCGCAGCCACTTCTCCAGCCTGGCAGGCGCGGGTCCGGAGGATTCCGCGATCTTCTGCAGCGGCGCGTTGGCGCGGTCGAGCCAGCGTTTTGCAACCGCCTGGCGCAGCGACGCCTTGCTGGGGAAATGGCGGTAGACGCTGCCGTGGCTGACATCCAGCGCACGGGCAACGTCCACAACCGTGGCCTTGGCCAGCCCGTAGCGGCGCAACACGTCCTCGGTAACCTCGAGAATTCGCTCAGGGGTCAAAACCACGACTTCGTTCATGCGCACACCTGCGAAATGATGGAACGGGTGGTCATTTAATCCCCTTTAGAGCGATTTCGAAGAAACGCGTCAAAACAGGAAGCTAGAGCATCAATGCTCTAGCGCTTGGAAGGTTCAGCTTTTCAGCGGTCCCAAACGGGTCGCCTGGGCTTCCAGATGGCGGGCCACCTTGGCGTTCAGCCAGCGGGTGATTTGTGTGGTCAGATTAATGATTTCGATTGTCATGGCTTAAATCCTCTTCAAGTACCCGGGCTCAGTGCCAGCGACCCCGGATGACGCCCCTATCCGCGGCGTCGAAGAAGGATATAGCATGTCTCGCTGACAGATTTCAATATCTGTCAGTCAGTTTTTCGTGATTGAAACCCCTTCCGGCCGTCCCCTTCCGCCGGGCACTCGGCCCAGGCCTGGCCCGGAATTATCCCAGCCGTTTTCCCGGCCGCTTGTCTCGCTTTGTTTGTCTCATTTGGGCGGCCCTGCTAAAGCACGGCGTAAAAAACAATTCGCCGGAGTCGTCGATGATCCCCCGCTACACCCGCCCGGAAATGGCCTCCATCTGGGAGCCGCAGACCCGCTTCAAGATCTGGTTCGAGATCGAGGCGCATGCGGCCGACGCGCAGGCGGAACTCGGCGTCATCCCCAGGGAAGCCGCCAAAACCGTCTGGGCCAAGGCGCGTAACGTCACCTTCGACATCGCCCGCATCGACGAGATCGAACGCGAGACCAAGCACGACGTCCTCGCCTTCACGACCCATCTGGCCGAGATCGTCGGCCCCGAGGCGCGCTTCATTCATCAGGGCATGACCTCCTCCGACGTGCTCGACACCTGCTTCAACGTGCAGCTCACCCGCGCCGCCGACCTGCTGCTTACCGATATCGACAAGGTTCTGGCCGCGCTGAAGAAGCGCGCCTTCGAACACAAGATGACGCCGACCATCGGCCGCTCCCATGGCATCCATGCCGAGCCCGTGACGTTCGGCCTCAAGCTGGCTTATGCCTATGCGGAATTTTCCCGCGCCCGCGAACGCCTGGTCGCCGCCCGCAAGGAAGTCTCGACCTGCGCGATCTCGGGCGCCGTCGGCACCTTTGCGCAAATCGATCCGCGCGTCGAAGAACATGTCGCCAAGGCGATGGGACTGACGCCGGAGCCGATCTCGACGCAAGTGATCCCGCGCGACCGCCACGCGATGTATTTTGCAACGCTCGGGGTCATCGCCTCCTCGGTCGAGCGTCTCGCCACCGAAATTCGCCACCTGCAGCGCACCGAAGTGCTGGAAGCCGAAGAGTTCTTCTCCGAGGGCCAGAAGGGTTCTTCGGCGATGCCGCACAAGCGCAACCCGGTGCTGTCGGAAAATCTCACCGGTCTGTCGCGCATGGTGCGCGCCTATGCGATGCCGGCGATGGAGAACATCGTGCTCTGGCACGAGCGCGACATCTCGCACTCATCCGCCGAACGCATGATCGGCCCCGATGCCACCGTGACGCTCGATTTCGCGCTGATGCGCCTCGCCGGCCTGGTCGAGAAGCTCTTGGTTTACCCCGAGAACATGCAGAAGAACCTCGACCGCCTCGGCGGCCTCGTGCATTCGCAGCGGATTTTGATGGCGCTGACGCAAAAGGGAGCCAGCCGCGAGGACGCCTACAAATATGTGCAGCGCAACGCAATGCCGGTATGGCGCGGCGAAGGCGATTTCCTGACGCTGCTGAAAAAAGACCCCGACGTGAAGAAGCATCTGAGCGACGCCGAGATCGAAGAACGCTTCGACCTCGGCTATCACTTCAAGCACGTCGACACGATTTTCAAGCGCGTGTTCGGGGCAGCGTAGAATTGCAAGGGTTCGAGCGTTTTCAAGCGAAGTGGATACCGGTTCGCGTGAAGAAAACGCGTCAAAACAAAAAGATAGAGCCCCGTTCCGATTCCATCGGAACGGAAAAGGCTCTAACAGGCGCACCTTCTTGTCGGTGACATCGCGGCAGAATACCTTACGCTAGCCGCAAACGAACAACACAAGAAACGGATCTCACCATGCCCATCGTCAACCGCATCGCCGCTTTGTCAGATGAAATGGCCGCCTGGCGCCATGACTTCCACGAGAATCCGGAACTGCTCTACGAAGTCCACCGTACCGCCGGCATCGTCGCCGACCGCTTGCGCGAATTCGGCTGCGACGAGGTGGTGACGGGCATCGGCCGCACGGGCGTCGTCGGCGTGATCCGCGGCCGCAAGAGCACGTCCGGCAAGACCATCGGCCTGCGCGCCGACATGGATGCGCTGCCGATCGAGGAAACTTCGGGTGTATCCTACGCCTCCAAGATTCCCGGCAAGATGCACGCCTGCGGCCATGACGGGCACACCGCGATGCTGCTTGGCGCGGCCAAATATCTCGCCGAGACGCGCAATTTCGACGGTACGGCCGTAGTCATCTTCCAGCCGGCCGAAGAAGGCGGCGCCGGCGGCAAGGCGATGGTCGACGATGGATTGATGACCCGCTGGGGCATTCAGGAGGTCTATGGCCTGCACAACATGCCGGGCTTGCCCGAAGGCCACTTCCACACCACGCCGGGCGCAATGCTCGCTTCAGCGGATAAGATCGAGATCACGGTGCACGGCAAGGGCGGCCATGCGGGCTCCGGTCCGCACCGCGCGGTCGACAGCGTGTTGGTCGGCTCGCAGATCGTCAACGCGTTGCAGTCGATCGTATCGCGCAACGTCGATCCGCTCAAATCGGCCGTGATCTCGATCACCATGTTCCAGGCCGGCACCGCCTTCAACATCATCCCGGAGACCGCCAAGCTCGGTGGAACGGTGCGCACGCTCGATCCTGCAATCCGCGATCTCGTCGAGCGCCGCATCAGCGAGGTTGCCGACAGCGTGGCGCGGGCTTACGGCGGGTCGGCCGAGATCAAATACACACGTTCGTATCCGGTGACGGTGAATCACGCGCGAGAGGCCGGCATCGCCGCAGAAGTGGCCCGCGATGTCGTCGGCGCCGACCGCGTCAACGAGCGCGCGTTGCCGCTGATGGGTTCGGAAGATTTCGCATTCATGCTGGAAGCGCGCCCCGGCGCTTTCATCTTTCTCGGCATGGGCGACGGCAACGAATGCCACCACCCCGGCTACAAGTTCAACGACAACATCCTCGGCCACGGCGCATCGTACTGGGTGCGGCTGATCGAGAAGTCGATGCCGGCGGGTTGACGACGCGCCACGGCGTTCGGCGTCTCGCCGGCAAGTCGACAAGCTCTTGATCTGTCCCGATAACATGTCACTTCAAGCACATCGACACGATCTTCAAGCGGGTTTTTGGGGAGAGCTGAAGCGCAAATGAGCAGCGTGATTGCGGTCAGCGCGCGTGCCGGCCACCATTTCAGCAAGACGCCCGGTCTCAGCATCCGCTTGCTGAAAGGCCTCGGCGTTGCCGGCGACGCGCACATGGGCGAGACGGTCAAGCACCGCTCGCGCGTCCGCCGCGATCCGACGCAGCCCAATCTGCGTCAGGTGCATTTGATCCATGCCGAACTTTTCGACGAGCTGCGCGCAAAAGGCTTTATCGTCCAGCCCGCCGACCTCGGCGAAAACATCACCACATCCGGCATCGACCTGCTGGCGCTGCCGACCGGTTCACGGCTTCATCTTGGTGCCAGCGCCGTCGTCGAAATCACCGGCCTGCGCAATCCCTGCATCCAGATCGACGATTTCCAGAAGGGCTTGATGGCGGCAACGCTGGATCGCGATACCGACGGCAATCTCATCCGCAAGGCCGGAGTCATGAGCATCGTGATATCAGAAGGCGACGTGCGGCCCGGTGACCCGGTTCGCATCGAGATGCCGGCGGAACCGCACCGGCCGCTGTTGCCGGTCTGACCCCGCGCGCTGCTGGCTTCCGCCCTTGCCAAGATGATTTGAATCACCCCAGATTGGCTTGTTCTGAAGATCTTGCGCCGGCGACCGCCTGATGGACGGGCCGCCGGGGCGGTCAAATCAACCCAACGGTAACCGCGGATCGGTTAAAATCGCAGCGTGGCAGCTCCTCCAACCATTCTCGTCTTCGATTCCGGCCTTGGCGGCCTCACGGTCTTGCGCGAGATCGTGGGCGCGCGGCCCGACGCCCATTATGTCTACGTCGCCGACGACGCGTTCTTCCCCTATGGCCACCATACCGAAGAGCAGATCATCGCACGCGTGGTGCCGCTGGTCGGCGAGCTGATCGCGGCCCACTCCCCCGATCTGGTGGTGATCGCCTGCAATACCGCCTCCACGCTGGTCATGTCGCATCTGCGCAGCGCCTATTCCGTGCCGTTCGTCGGCACCGTTCCCGCGATCAAGCCGGCCTGCGCCAGCTCAAGAACAAAACGCGTGTCGGTGCTCGGCACCAAGGGCACCGTCAAGCGGGAGTACACAAGGAAGCTGATCGACGATTTCGCGCAGGGCTGCGAGGTGACGCTGGTGGGCTCGGCCGAGCTCGCCGCGCTGGCCGAACGCGCGCTCAACGGCTTTTACGTCAGCGACAAGGACATCTCGGCCGAGCTCGCGCCCTGCTTCGTCGATCACGGCAACGCCCGCACCGACACCGTCGTGCTGGCCTGCACCCACTATCCGCTGTTGCTGGACCGCCTCGTAAAACTCGCGCCATGGCCGGTCGACTGGATCGACCCCGCACCCGCCATCGCGCGGCGCGTCTCCGATCTGCTCGGCGGACCGGGGCGCGAATCCGACACCGCCGGCGCCGAGATGGTGTTTACCTCGAAGCGACCGCACACGCTGAGCCACGCGCTGATGCCGTTTTTTGGCGGGCGGGTGCCGGCGTAGCGGACGGAAGGGATTTCCTCTTCCGATGCTGTGCGGGAACGACGCAAGGCGTGCCGATTGTGGGCACTGCCAAAAAATACAGTCCAGTGCACTTAACTCACGGCGATTTAGTGCACCGTCAATGCATTAGAGCCAGCATTCTGTCTCGGCTAATGCCAAGCCGGATTACCAACCCGTGGATCCACTTGAGCTACCTGCCCCGATAAGTTGCAACCAAGCAACGGCCACAGTAGATTCAATGCGCTATGCGCTCTGACAGGGACCACCGGCTCCCGCGCGACGTAACGGTTCTGGCTCGATACGGAGGCCCCGATGAAAACTGATCCTGACGATCTCAAAGTCCGCGACCTGCTCGATCTCAAATCCCAGCAAATGTTGGTGGTTAATCCCGAATACCAGCGTGGAAGCGTATGGACGCCCTCCCAAAAGAAGAGGTTGGTAGATTCCGTTCTGCGTGGATACCCCATTCCGCTCATTTATCTACACCACATCAGGCAAGCTGCGGGAAAACTCGTTAGCGAGAGATACGAAGTCATAGACGGGCAGCAACGGATCAATGCCCTTTCGGATTTTTACGAAGGTGCATTCAAGCTGTTTGACCCAGAACTAGACGAAGCCGAAGCGCGGTTTCCGGATTTCATTAAGCGCCAGCCATGCCCTTGGGGACGACGATCGTTCCATGATCTCGCCGACGATATAAAATCGCGATTCCTCGACACCCCCCTTCGCATCGTTCGGATTGAAACTCACGATTCGAACGAGGCGCGAGACCTGTTCGTTCGGCTTCAGTCCGGAATGCCATTGAACGCTCAAGAAAAACGGGATGCGTGGCCGGGCCAGTTTACGGATTTTATCCTTCGTCTTGGCGGCAAGCCTGGCTTAGCCCGCTATCCGGGACACGACTTTTTTAATATCCTGATGGGCGCGCAGAAGGTGCAAGACCGAGGTAAGTTCCGGCAGTTGGCGGCACAAATCGCGATGCTCTATTTCACGCGGCGCTCCAGCAAGAATGATCTATTTTGTGATATCAAGGCCGAAGCCGTCGACGACTTTTACTATGAGAATCTTGGTTTCGACTCAGAATCGGCTGATGCGCAGCGGTTGTTCGAAATTTTCGATAAACTGAGCCAGCTGCTACGTGATCAAAAGCGTTCAAAGGTAATCGGGCACGAGGCAATCCACCTCGTTCTCCTGATGGACAATTTGATCGACGATTATACTCGTACGTGGGAGGGAGGTTTTGCATCAGCCTTCGACAATTTCCGCCATCAATTCGCTCTGGGTAAGCAGACGCGAGATGACGCCAGTCCTAGCGAATATTGGCTGCGCTACGGTGTGCACACCCGCGTTAATAGCGATCGTGGGGATGTGATCCAGCGTCGTCAGGAGTTTTTCTCTGCGAAAATGCGCGAAGTGCTCAACCTGCAACTCAAGGATCCGCAAAGGCTTTATGGTGCCTTGGAGCGCGAACTCATCTATTATCGTGACAAGAAGCACTGCGCTGTTTGCGGCAATGAAGTGCCGTGGCCGGAGATGGAGATTCATCACGTCGAGGAGCATGGTAAGGGCGGAAAGACAACTCTCGAAAACGGCGCCCTAGTCCACAAGGACCAATGCCATCCAAAGGGGACAAAGGCGACCGCCGCGTTTGCGAAGAGATGGGCAGAAGGCAAGGCCCATGAATCGTCATCGAACATAGTTTCGGGAGCTGACGACGGCTCCCTTGACGATGATGATGATGATAATGGCGCGTCGCTAGAAGCCGCTTCGGATTGACGGGCTGATAAGCGATCTCGGTTCCCAATCGGCTGATTTCGGTGACAGTGTACTAACTCGCCGATTCAATTGAGCTCGTAGGGAGGATTGGAGCCGAAGGCGTAATCCGCCTTTAACGCGCCAATCGCACCAAGTCATCGCCGTTTAGCCGCGTCAGTTTAGTGCACTGTCATCGAATTATGTAATCCAAGCCGATCAAAAGCCCATCCATTTCTTGGCCGCTGCAGTCGCAACATCCCCCAACACCTTGATTGCGAGGTCATAGGTTGACTTGCCTACCTTTGCCAAAACCCCCTTCAGCCGTCCGGCCGCCTTTTCGGTGTACGGTGTATCGTTGGTAACATTTTCGATGATCGACGGGAGAGAAGCAGCCTCCTCACCTTTGACCTCTGACATAAGGGAACGAATTAATTCATCCACGGCCTTCTGCTTGGCGTCCAGCTCTGGCGATCCCGGCGCCGTGTCCAATGCCCGCCCGATGGTTGATGCCAATCTCAAAAGGCGCGCACCTGCTTCAGCGTCGTATGGATGGTCGTGAACAACAGCGGCAGCTCGCCGCAGTGCGTCAATTTCAGGTCCGTACACAATTGGATAGTCGGGCGCAGAGTAGTGATGCGCTTCTTCCGCCAAGGTACCGGCTGCTTTCGAGACGGCGGTTAGAAAATCGAAACATGAATCGCTGAGTGCCACTTCCATCGCTCCGCTTTACTATCCATTCCTCATTGCTCTCACATTCTGTATCTCACTTCTATATTTCCATTTGGAAAGCACTTCTATTTCCCTCAGCTCGTAGGATGGATTGGAGCCGACGTGTCCGCCGCAGCTCGCAGAGCGAAGGTGGAAGGCGTAATCCGCCATCTTGCCTACCCGCCGTCGGTCGTCGTTTGCCGATACTTCCGCTCGCCTGCATGAAAAGTGATGGGAAGCCGATGTTGTAGCCGAAATGGCGGATTACGCCTTCGGCTCAATCCGCCCTACCCGCTAGTTCACGCTGCTCCGCCCTTCGATGCGGCGGTAAAAACCGCCAATTGAGCATCGAAAGCACATTTGAAGGCCGGCCGCGCTTCGCCGCGGGCTACGTAGGCGGAGAGGTTCGGATATTCGTTCAATATTCCAGATGCGTTCAACCGGCGCAGCACGGTTACCATCAGAAGGTCACCAGCGCTGAACGCTCCATCGAGCCAGTCGGCCTTGCCCAGGCGACGGGAAAGTTCACCCAGCCGGTTACGGACGCGTTCCTCGAGGAGAGGCATGCGTTGCGCGGACCAGGGCTTGTCGCTCTCAAAAAGCCTGGCGGTTCCGAATTCAACGATCGGCGGCTCCACCGTGCTGAGTGCGGCGAACATCCATGTGATCGCGCGCGCCCGGGCATTCGCATCGTCAGGCAGCAGTCCAGTATGGCGCTCCGCAATATGAAACACGATCGCCCCCGACTCGAACAGAGCCAGATCGCCTTCTTCATAGGTCGGAATCTGCCCGAAAGGGTGAAGCGCACGATGCGCGGATTGCTTCATCTCACTGAACGAAACAAGACGAACGTCGTAAGGTTGGCCCACTTCTTCGAGCGCCCAACGAACACGCATGTCACGTGCCTGTCCCTTGCCGCGGTCGGACGAATTTTCAAAGGCCGTGATGGTGGGGATCATTGGAGGGCTCCGGTTAATTGGGTGACGCCGTCGGGATTTGTGTCCGGAGGACGAACGACCAGCGCGGCTCCCGACAACTTACCTCGTCTTTTTTGGCTAGGGCCAGTTGCTCTCGGCGCTCCCCGGATGCTCCGCAGTGCTAAAAGCGCGTTTACGCGCGTCTTTGGCGCACTACGGTGATGCGCTGCTGATCCGGGGTCCATCAACGGCCGGGTGCATGGGTCCCGACTCTGCGGAGCAGCGTTACACGCTGCACCGCGTCCGGGACGCGACGATTATCGCTCGCGCGATCGGATTGAGTCACCGCCCTGCCGAATTTGCTGCTTCGCTCCCCACGCAAGCGCAATCTTGCGCTCCGCATGCGACAAATCAACCCGACGGGCAAATCAGTTCTGATTTACGGAAATCGTGTCAAGCCCCAAAATAAAAAATATTTCTGTTTACCAGAAGGAAAATCAAAGATATGTGTTTGGCCATCCCGTCCTACTCAGAAGGGCGTCGGCCGTCGTCACGGGCGTTGGGCGGGTTGCGGTGGACGCTGGTTTACGCCTCGACGACGGCGTGGATAAGCGTACGGCAAAACCGTGTGGTCCTGGCAC
>NZ_JAFCMA010000017.1:0-168043 GCF_018130125.1 Bradyrhizobium sp. AUGA SZCCT0177
CACCGGGGAGAGCGCGTCATAAGCCGTAAAGCCACTGCGCAGGGAATGTCGGATGTTCTCCGCTGCCCTGTATGCTCGTGTGCAGCTTTCTTTGCACTATTCGCACACGAGACCGCGGGTGCAGCGCGCATCCGGCATTCCCTGCGCCCTCTCTTTTTCGAGAGGTGCGACGTTACGTACAAACCTTGAGCGCATCGCGCTGCGGGATCGTAAATCTGCGTCCGTTGCGATGCGTTCATTGAAAAGTATGCAGGACTGCCAGCTATGCGCCGCCGGCGAACTCTTCATTCTCGGCCTCTTCGGCAAGGCCATCCCGGACCATCAAGATCGTCTCGCGTATTGAACGGCCGGCATGTCGGACAATGACGCGGCGTCCTATCTGCGTGGCGCAGCCGTCTGAACCGGAGAAGATGACATGTCAGCGACGACCATCCGGCCGGCCACCATGAAGGGGTCCGCAATTTTTCCGGCGCAGTTCATCGGCGATGATCAGCCGTTTGACAGCTTCGATGCCATCTGCGGCTGGGCGGCAGGACTAGGGTACAAGGGCGTTCAGGTCCCGACCTCCGATCCACGCCTGATCGATCTCGACAAGGCCGCCGCCTCTGAGCATGCTTCGCGTCTTGCGGTTCAGACCGTCTCGCGTCCACGCGTAACCCCAACACCATTCCGTGGTGATGCGCTGAAAGGCCATCATGAAGTCGTCAGCCTTGGCAAGGCTTCCGTCGACATACTCGGCGCCCTACACGGCGCGCCGGACCTCAAGGCCTTTTTCGAATTGTGCGTTCTCGCTCATGGTGTTCCTTCTCCTTGGTTCGATGGTCCCGATGGGTGTGGGCTTGGCTATTGTCGAATATTTGCGTCAATTATAGAGCGAGCTTTCACCGAGGACGGATTGCCTGAAGCGGGTAGTGAGGATGCCGCCGTCGGCGGGCGGCAGCACGAAGTAAAGTGCTTCCGGATTGATCTTGACCTGCGCGAACACGGGCCCGTTTCCATGGTGCGCCAGCTCGCGGATCTCGGTCACCTCAGCCATGGTCCTGACGATCCGCGATGTCCTGAAGCCGGCGGCCGCAGCTATCCCGGCGAGGTCGACACCGCCTGCCGTATGCGTCTTCTGCATTCCGGTCTCACCGAAGCGCTCGTTGTCGAGCACGGCGATAGTGAGGTTAGGAGGGTTTTGCACGGCGATCGTGGCAAGCGCGCCGAGGCTCATCAGCATTTCGCCGTCGCCGGTGATGACGAGCACGCGGCGCTTGGGCTGCGCGATAGCGAGACCAAAGCCCATCATGGCGGCCGCGCCCATCGCGCCCCAGAGCGGGAAGTTGTTCGGGCTGTCGCCCGCAGCCGAGATATCCCAGTTGGGAGCGCCGAGCCCGGCAACGACCAGGAGATCGCTCCGGTCGCGCAGCAATTCATTGACGACGTCGCGGCGATGCAGCAGTTCGTTGGGAACGTTCATTTGCGGGCAAGCTCCTTGAAATTCTTGGCACCGAGCACGCGCTGTCCGATCAGGACGGCGGCAGGCCGCCAGGTGTTGAAGGCAAGGTTGGCCGCGCCGGAAACGGTCGAGGCGACCAGATGCGGCTCATCGGCGCGGGTCACGATCACGCCCATGGCTTCGAGCACGGCCCTGGTGCCCTGGCCCATCGGGACCTGCCACGGGTTGAACTCCCCCCATTCGCCGCGCATCGTCACCAGCATCAAGAGCGGCATGCGGCAGATCATCGGCAGCGACAGCATGTTGATGCAATTGCCGACGCCGCTCGATTGCAGCAGCAGGACGCCCCGTTCTCCGCCGAGCCAGGCACCTGCCAGCATGGCGATCCCTTCCTCTTCGGTGGTCAGGGTGATGACGCGGGCTTGAGGATCCGCCTCGAATGCGCGGATGAGGCGGCTGTGGCCTGCATCCGGCACCATTCCGACCTGGCGCACGTCAGCGTCCTTGAGGACGCGGTACACTTCATCGGGCCAGGTCGGCAGTGCGACCGGCTCGTTTCGGGCCGGCTCTTGTTTCTGCGGATCCGCCATGGAGAAGCTCCCCCCTTTTTTTATCGGGCTCGAACGAACCCCGTTGAGGGATAGTACGCCGCCGTTTCGAAAAGAAGGTCAAAAATCGATATGGCTTCTATTGCAGAATTGAAGAGCTGCCGGACGCGCGACAGGCCCGGTGACTTATGATCACCACTGGCGAATCGTCGCTGTTCTTCTCATTCTCGCGCCAACTCCGGCAGCACGTGGTAGCGGGCGATCTCATGCGGAAACTCGCCGCGGTTGGCGAGCAGGACGATGCCGGTCTTGTGTGCCGGCACCAGGCCGACATAGGCCGAGGCGTTGTTAAGTCCGCCCGGCTTGTCGACGACGACCTCGTCGTTCAAGTGGATGTTTTCCCAGGCCATCGCCTGTCCGAACTTCTCGGTCACGTGAAATGCCTCACGCTGCGTCATCTGCAACGCTTGCCGCAACTGCGGATCGATCGCCTCGCCATCGATGAAGGCAGCCAGAAAGGTGGCCAGGTCGCGCGCCGAGGTGAACATCTGGCCAGTCCCCGGGAAATCGTAGTAACTCTGCTGATCTCCACGTGGACCAATCGCCATGCCCGTATCGGAGTAGCCCTGCACGACACGTTTCATCAGCTCCGGAGCCATGATGGCGCGGTGGTCCGGCCCGCGCTCGGGGAGGAATGTCTGGTTCATGCCGAGCGGTTTCAGGATACGTGCCTCGATAAGATCACCGATAGGTCGACGGTAGCGACGTTCGAGCGCGAGCTGAAGCAGCACATACCCCGCATGCGTGTAGATGCGCTGCTTGCCCGGCTGCTCGCCTGATTGCGGCGTCCATGCGTTGAGCGCCTTGAAGAACTGCGGCAGCGTAAACGAATCGTTCGGCCATGGCGGGTGATCGGTCGGCAGCAGGAGTCCGGACGCATGCGTTGCCAGTTCACCGATCGTCACGCCTTTGATGTAGTCGCCGCGCAGCTCGGGGACATACCTGCTCACGGGGTCATCGAGACGGAGTTCGCCGCGAAGCGTACCCAGCGCGACCAGGATTGCTTCAAACGGTTTGCGCACTGACGCTACGTTGAACAACGTGTCTGAAGTGATCGGCTGCTTTGTCGATTCGTCGGCGACGCCGTAGTTGAAAAACTCGGTGTGACCCGCAGCGTAGACGGCCACAGCGAGACCGCCCGGCTTCCCCACGGTCTCCGGCGCCAGATAGGCCGTGACGATGTGCTGAATTTTGGCGTCCATACCAATATCCGCAACCGACCCGCCCGCCAGCGCGAGTAGCAGAACGGGGAAAATGATCAGGCCTGTCGATCGACGATATCGCCACCAGCGCATGGAACTTGTCACCATACTGAGCCATCGTCTCGTTGACGCCGAAGGACCTTCTTACCTGCACGATTCCGGCGCTTATCGGGAAGCGGCCGTCAACTTGCTGTGAAGTGGTCGAATTCCGCCGGCCTGCGGACCTGCTGCGTCGAGCGCTCTCGCGCAACGCGGGACGTCCTGCGCAGCCTCACCGTCGCGGTCGACCATAAGCTCACAAGACGCTGCGCTCCACGCATCGGCTGCGTCTTGTGCGGTGGGGTTTAAGAGATCGCAATGATCTCGAGCTCGTGACCGGATACGCCGACGACATCGCCGACAGCTTTGCCCATCAGGGACTTTGCCACCGGAGACACGAAGGAAATGGAGCCGGCCTTCGGGTCCGCTTCGTCCTCTCCCACGATATGATACTTCTGCACGCGCCCATCCTCGCGCCTGAAGGTCACCGTGCTCCCGAACGCAACAGTATCGGTCGACGCAGGAGGGGTGATGAGCTGGGCCGTCCGAACTCTCGCCGCAAAATAGCGCGCATCGCGCAACGGGGTCGCCGCTTGCCGCCGCCGCTCGTTCACGTCTTCGATCTGCTGCGCCGTCTCGTACGCCTCGCGAGCCTGTTGCAGTTGAAACTCGAGCGCCTTCAATCCCGCTTCCGTAACCAGGTTCGGATGAGCAGAGATCGGGCGGTCGGGTAGCAGCGTCTCCGATGCGGTTTCGGCACTGTCTTCCTTGGTGAAGGCAACGCTCAACTCGGCCTCCTTTCGAGGGGATATGCCAGGAGATGGAATTGTAACACAACGCTCGGCGGTTTTTGCGTATCACATATCGCGGAGCGGATGGAACCTGGTTGCCTATTTTGGGGTACCGCTTCTTCTGGAGGTCGCTCGATCCTGGCGCGAAGCGGATGCCAGCCGTGGAAACATCCCAACAGCCCTTAGCGCCACCCGAGAGCGGGAGCCACGTGCGTCAGAATCGATTCAATGACATGGGCATTGTAGGCAACGCCGAGCTGGTTCGGGACGGTCAACAGTAACGTGTCGGCCTCATTGATCGCCTCGTCCTTCCTCAGCTGCTCGATCAGGACGTCCGGCTCGGCAGCATAGCTGCGGCCGAAGATCGCCTGGGTCTCCGGAGAGATGAAGCCGATCTGGTCATCC
This sequence comes from Bradyrhizobium sp. AUGA SZCCT0177, assembly GCF_018130125.1. Lineage (NCBI taxonomy): Bacteria > Pseudomonadati > Pseudomonadota > Alphaproteobacteria > Hyphomicrobiales > Nitrobacteraceae > Bradyrhizobium > Bradyrhizobium sp. AUGA SZCCT0177. Next base: position 4,487 of record NZ_JAFCMA010000017.1, read on the forward strand.
TCGTCTCTACCGCGGCCGAAGTAAGCGCGATCACGATCACCCATGATGGCGATGATGCTGCGGCTGACGGACACCCGTGGCTCGCGCGCATGGCCTGCCTCCTTCCACGCCGAGCGATAGGCCCTGATCTGGGCAGCCTGCTGGATGTGGAAAGCCTCGCCGGTTTCGTCGTTCTTGAGCGTCGAACTCTGCAGGTTCATGCCCAGCTTCGCTGCCCATATTGCCGTGGCGTTCGAGCCGGCTCCCCACCAGATGCGATCACGCAGTCCTTGGGAATGCGGTTCAAGACGCAGCAACCCCGGCGGATTTGGAAACATCGGACGTGGATTGGGCTGCGCGAAGCCATGGCCGCGCAGCACGTCGAGAAAGACCTTGGCATGACGCCGGCCCATGTCGGCTTCGGTCTCGCCTTCGGCCGGTTGATAGCCGAAATACCGCCATCCATCGATGACCTGTTCGGGCGATCCTCGGCTAATACCAAGTTGCAGGCGCCCGCCCGAGATGAGATCGGCCGCGCCGGCGTCTTCGGCCATGTAGAGCGGGTTCTCATAGCGCATGTCGATAACGGCCGTGCCGATCTCGATGCGGCTGGTTTTCGCGCCGACCGCTGCCAGCAACGGGAAAGGCGAGGCGAGTTGGCGGGCGAAGTGATGAACGCGAAAATAGGCGCCGTCGGCGCCCAATTCCTCAGCCGCGATGGCCAGATCGATCGATTGCAGCAGCGCGTCCGCCGCCGAGCGGGTCTGCGATTGCGTAGAGGGCGTCCAGTGCCCGAACGAAAGGAATCCTATGCTTTTCATGCAGCCTATCTAGGCTCTCCCTGTCGATTTGCCACCGCTTACTGTGAGCGGGACTGCCCTTGCACCGAACGTGGAATCGTTCGCGGTCGTGAGGGGCGATGCCGATCTTCGGCGGACGATCGCTTTCGGCGCAATGCAGAACTTCGACAAACCGGCGATGGTCCGCCTTCGATCGCGTCGTTGAGCGCGGCCCCTTCGCGCAGCACCACGAACAGAGGCCAGGTGAACAATGATGGAAGTGCCAGCTCGCAGGCTGGACCGAAAGTGTCCTTGGATGGTACAGGATTCCGGGACAAGCCCAGTCGACCATTGAAACTTTTTTTCGGCACGCTGAAACGGTGATCAGGACAGCCAGCATGCCCGTCGGCGAACTCTTCATTCTCGGCTTCTTCGGCAAAACCATCCCGGCATGGCTGCGGGAATTTGCAACCAACTACGGCTTGGGCGGCGTGATCCTGTTCGACTATTCCTGCCAAACGCAGAAATACGACAACAACATTGAATCGCCGGAGCAGGTGCAGTCTCTCTGTGAAGAGATTTCCTGCCTGCCGTCGCGCCCGATGGTGTTCATCGACCAGGAGGGCGGGCTGGTGCGGCGGCTCAAGGAGAGCAAGGGGTTCAAACCGCTGCCGAGCGCGAAGGAATTCAACCATCTCGCCTTGAGCGAGAAGCGGGAAGTACTCGCCGCCAGTTTCGCCGAAATGCGCCGCCTCGGCATTCACTACGACTTCGCGCCCGTCATCGACGTCGATTACAATCCCGACAATCCGAACATCGGCAAAATCAAGCGTTCCTGGTCCGCCGATATCGGCGAGGTGGAGGCCAATGCGCTGCTGGTGAGCGAGGTCGCGCGCGAGACGGGCATCGGGCTTTGTCTGAAGCATTTCCCCGGCATCGGCGGCGCGGTGGTGGACTCGCATCAGGAGTTCATGGACATTTCCGACAGTTTGCGCACCGAGCAGGAAGAGCTGTTCTATTCGCTGGCGCCGAAAATGTTCGGCGATGCCGTGCTGGTCAGCCACGCCATCGTCAGGCAATGGGACCGCGACAATCCGATGACCCTGTCTGCCGCTGGCCTTGCCCGGTTGCGCCAGCGGCTTCCCGATACGCTCCTGATCACCGACGACATGCAAATGCAGGGTCTGCAGAAGGCGTTGGGCACCAGGCAGGCCAGCCTTCAATCGCTGAGGGCCGGTATCGACATGCTCTGCATCGGCAACAATCTGTTCGATCAGGAGCGGGAAATGGCCGGAATCGCCCAGTCCATTGAACAGGGCCTGCACGAGGGGGCCCTGGTGGGTTCCGCCATTAGGGGTTCGATCGCCCGGGTAGCCCGGCGAAAGGCGCTTTTGGCTGCCTGACGGGCCCCGGAGACTGCGCTATGCGTACCGGCGCGCCGGTTCCCCGCCAATGGCGGGTTGCCTTGCGAGACCGTTGAGACTACAAGCCTTTTTTCCAACGGGAAGACAGGCGATGGCCCACAATTACGCAATCAATGACGACGTGCACCACCAGCTGCAGGGGCCGCAGGGCCGCGCCACCGTCAAGGAACGCAGCATCTACACCATCGTCACCTGCCTGCCGATCGAAGCCGACGGCCGCCCGCGCTACCGCATCAAGAGCAAGACCGAAAACGTCGAGCGCGTCGTGACCGAGGAGCAGATCAGCCGGCTTGGCTGATCCGCCGCCATTCTTCATTTGGACGGAAGCTTGTTTGGACGGTTGGCGCGCGCCCGCATCGCCTTGCCGTGCGCGGCGATGTCGGCATCGCCGTCTTGCCTTCTCTTGATTTCGTTATTGTTGATGTCGCGCGTCGGTCATCGCGCGGCCGCCGGGACCTGCACCTCGCAAATCGGTGAAGCCGTGGTCGCCTGCGATCACAGTGTTTCTACGGCTCTTTGTGAAGCAAGTCACACGCGGGTGCCGGCACGGGCGTTAACGACGGCGCATGACAACGCGGCGGATAGCATATTGGTGGTTCAGGCTCGTTGCCTCGGGACGCTTCCTCGAAAAGTTCCTGAGGCTCCCGCGCAACTGACCCGCGTCGAGGCTACGTCCGATCCGTCGTAACGGAAACGGGTCGATTATTTCATGGAAGCCGCGCCTATGAATTGCCGGTGAGGTCCGTCACACGCGGCTTGTTGCGTTGCCGCGTGGCTGCCTGGGTTTAAATAGTCCGGCGGACGGGGACCATAACGAATCAAATTGAATGCATTAGAGAAGCAAATACTCATAAGGCGGAATTATGAGGGATTAGGCGCGGGGCCAACGCATTTCTACGGGCCGTAAAACTACGGAGTCCTGACCTGGTGACATCCTACTTCCTCGATTGAAGGCCAAAACCCTTCCCGTTGGTTCAGTTTCCGGTCCACTTGCCGGTTCCCCGTATTCTTACTGGTTAAAAAATTAACCACCGGCGGCAATGGAATCGATAAATTAGTTATATGTCGCAGCAAGACCATCGAGCCGGTGATTCGCACTTCCCGAAGTGGATGGAAACCGTCACGCCTCTCGAGAGCAATCTTGAAATCGTCCAATTGTCCGTCGCGCGCGCTCGCGCAACGGAAGAAGCGGAAGCGTCGATCGCTCGCCAGTTGAACGGGCCGCTGACGGCGCTGCTGCTCTACATGAACGAGATCAAGCAGCACAGCCACCAGTTCTCCGAGGCGCCCGGCAATCGCGTATACCTGCAACAGGTCGTGGACAACGCGGTTCAACAACTCGAACGCGTCTGCGTCGTGGTGAAGCAGATGTCGGACAAGCATCCCGCCTTTGCTTCCGAATCCGATCGCAAGCAGGGGCGGGAGAGCCAGGCCAGCCGCACCAAGGATGGCGGTCGCACGCCGGGGGTGATGTTCGCCTCGGAGTCCGGTCAGAAGCCGCTGACCAAGCGCGAGCGCGAGGTGCTGAGCCTGATCAGTGAAGGCTGCTCCAACAAGCAAGGCGCCTTGCGGATGAACATCAGCCCGAGGACGTTCGAGAGCCATCGCGCCGAGGCCATGCGCAAGCTCGGCGCCCGCAACACCGCGGATCTCGTCCGCAAGGCGTTGTTGCAGCCAGCCTGATTTCATTTGCTCAAAAATGAAGGCGAAGCGCACTGCGCCTGCAGTGAAAGCGCCGCAATGCTGCAAGCTCACAAAGGCCGATTGTAACGCGACAGGGCCGACGAGGCCGGACCAGGGCGTGATCCGGAACAGCGGGAGCCCGCTTTCCGAGAAGATCGCGCCAGGTTGCCGCTCAGCAGAAGTCTTCCGCGAAAGAGCGCATACGGGGCGCGGGCCGGGTCGCGATAACAGGTTTTGGCTCTTCCGGGATGATGGTGATCACCCAGGCCGCCGGAACACTCGACTTGCTTTCCACGATCGATCGAACGTGGCCGGTGACGGCCGAGCCGGCCGAGCGGAAGGTTGCGGTTCTGCCGTTGAACTGGGCGATACGAAAACGCCGCACTTCTTTCTGATCGCTCGTTTCGAACGTGAACATGAGGGGGCTCCTTGGTCCACGCGACTATCGCGATTCAACGTTATCCGTCTGTGAAAATCGCAAACCGTAGTAGTACGGCAAGCCGCGAGTGCGGCGCGCGGGGCCGTCCCGTCCGGACACGGCGAAACAGGTCGGATGCCGCCTCGGCGTTCGCCGATCCCGCTCTGCGTCTGATGGTCGCGAGGATAGAAGGCGGGGCGGCGATGGATGGCGGCCTTCAGCCTGGTGCGGCGCGCCCGGGCACGATGCTATTCGGCCGCGCTGGGGAACACGGCTTCCATCTTGGTCTTCAGCGTCGCCGCGTTGAACGGCTTGACGATGTAGTTGCTGACGCCGGCCTTCTTCGCGGCGATGACGTTCTCTGTCTTCGATTCCGCTGTTATCATGATGAAGGGCGTGTTTGAGAATTCCGGGCTCGCGCGGACTTCCTTCAGCAGGTCGTAGCCCGTCATGGGCTCCATGTTCCAGTCGGAGATCACGAGGCCGTATCGCTTGCCCTGCATCTTGGCGAGCGCCGCCGAGCCGTCGCTGGCATCGTCGACGTTCTCGAATCCGAGCTGCTTGAGGAGGTTGCGGATGATGCGGATCATGGTGCTGTAGTCATCGACCACCAGGATCGGCATCGACAAATCAAAAGCCATGTCTTTACTCCGCGCAGCTAGCAAACCGCCGAACACGGGTGAACTCGCGTGGCATTCGAAATCGTCTCGATGCTCTTTCCCGAACCTGCACCCGTCAGCACCGTGACAAGTATCAGGGGTCATTGAACAGCGCGTTAATTCCCGGCCGAATAAATCCCGGGCAAATGCCAAGCCGGCCGTAATTATACGGTGAGTTCCCGCGGGCCGGATCGCAGGGCGCAATCTTCACGCGCATCGCCGGGCCGGCGACTATCAATGGGTTCGGGCACCCGCCCGCCCATGGACAGCGGCCGAGGGGTCACGCTGCCGCGCAATGGATGCGCGGATGCAGCAGGCGGTCGTACTGGGTCTTGACCGTCGCGTAGCACTCGCAGGAGGTCCTGATCAGGCCGTCCAGATTGGTGATCTCGATATGTCCGCGGCTGTAATGGATGAAATTCGCCTGCTGCAGTGTGTTGGCCACCAGCGAAACGCTGTTGCGGCGCGCGCCGATCATCTGTGCCATCGCTTCCTGGGTCAGCACGAGCTTGTCGCTGCCGGACAGGTCGCGGGTATGTAACAGGCAGCGCGCCAGGCGGGACTCTACCGTGTGCGAGGCGTTGCAGCCCGCAGTCTGCTGGATTTGCGCGTAGACCGCCAATCCGTGCCGTGCCAGCAAAGTGCGGAGCGTCACGCTCTGGTCGGCAGCCGCCCGAAGCTGATCGAGGTCGATCGTCGAGGCCACGCCGGGGACCAGCACCAGCGCGCTGTTCAGCGCGGTTGGATCGCCGAGGGCGGAGAATGCGCCGAAGATGCTGTCGCGGCCGACCATCGCGATCTGAACGTGCTCGCCTCGCGCGAGCTTGACCACGAGCGAGATCACGCCTCGGTGCGGCAGGTAGGCGCGCTTGAGCGTCTCGTCGACTTCCACCAGCACCAAGTCCTGGGTGAGGTCGGCGGAGCGCAAATGCGGGCGGATCAGTTCAAAATCGTCCGCAGTCAGCGAGGACAAAAATCCATTCGGGGAACGAGGGGCTGAATCCAAAGCAGTCTCCTGCCTTACGGTCAAAGCCGGTCTCAGGGTGCCAGGCACCAAAAATATGCAATATCCGCCGTCAAAAATGTCCGTTCATCTTGCCATGAATCGCCGGCGGGAAATATCGGCAAATAGCCGCACTCTGACGGCGGCAAAGCCGTCGCGGCTCACGATTCCGTACCTCCCGTCGGGTAGCTTTGGAGCCCTGTGAGGCAGGTAGGCCTGCGGCAGAGGCGCGCCGGCCTTGCTCGGGACGGCCCCTTGGCAGTTCGAAGGTCTCGAGGCACGGATGGAACTCCGCTGGCCCGATGACCCAAAGGTTGTGGAACCCACCCTATACACTGTGGAGGGCAGACAGACTCGCCAATTTGCGACGGAATTGCGAATAGCGCGCTGATTCGCAAGGCAAAACTGCTCGCGGAGAAGCCTTGATGCGCTGTTGGGGTGCCTGGCCAGGCGTGTCCTGTCGGGCGGGCTTGTCGTTTTGTGTCTTCTTGCAGCGCGTCCGATACGGCGGAGGAGGCCGTCATGCGTCGTATTCTGGTTGTCGATGACGACCTTCATACCCGCCTTGCTATGCGCGCCTGGCTCAAGCACTGCGGTTTCAGGGTCGCGATCGCGGACGGCGGGCCCAACGGCCTCGCGGCGCTCGACGACGCAACGTTCGACCTGATGATCGTCGATATTTTCATGCCGAACATGCGCGGTTTCGAGTCGATCAGGATATTTCACCAGCGCGCCCTTACGGTACCGTTGATCGCAATTTCCGGTTACGCGTTCTCCGGTCCGGAAACGGACAATGTTGCTTGCCTAAAAATGGCTCTCAGCCTCGGTGCGACCAAGTGCCTGCACAAACCCTTCCGGCCGGCGACGTTGCTCAGCGTGATCGACGAATGTCTGTCGGAAGCCGAGCCGCACCGAAGACACGCCGCAACCCTTGCCGCGGTCACAACCGCGCCGTCGGAACTGCAAGGCGCAACGACATCGTTAGATACTTCGAAAGAGAGGATCGCTACGGGCTGAGCTGCCAGCAAGACGTAACAACTTTGCGTCGAACCAGAAAAGGGTGGCGGGCACCCATTGCGACTGAGGAGCGATTGAAAGCAGATATCTTGCTTCGGGGGCTGAAATGACACGGGTACTGGTTGTCGATGACGATTCAATGGTCTGCACGGCCATTGAAATCTATCTGGAGCGTCACGGCTTCGAAGTGACGATAGCCAATGGCGGCGAAGCCGGGCTTCGCGCTCTCGAAGACGCCAGCTTCGACCTGATGATCGTCGATATCTTCATGCCGCATATGCGCGGTTTCGAATCGATCCGGATATTCCACGAGCGCGCGCCGGCGATTCCGCTGGTCGCGATGTCGGGATATGCGTTTGCGAATCTTGAATCGCCGGCGCCGGATTTTCTGCGAATGGCGCTCGAACTCGGCGCGGCGCGCTGCCTGCGCAAGCCGTTCACGCCGGCGGCGCTGCTGGCGGTGATTGACGAATGCCTCTCCGAAGCGCGGGCACGCTATGCGGGCGTCGCCGAATCCAGATAGCGCTTTCGGATGCGGCAATTTCAGGTCGCGATCGCGATGATGTCTACGCTGCCATTGCCGGGTCGATTGGACCCCGTCGGGGATGCTGGTTCGCCTCATATCCGAGAACCATCGCAGAACTGATCGAGAGGGCGCAGCTTGGACGCAAAGCCGACATTCGAACCAGCTGCAGCATTGGTAGGAGTCTGTTTACCAGAAATGATAATGCCGCTTTGCCGGTCTAAGCCGGCCAAGCGGCTCCTCGTCCATGAAATCATCAGCCGGATTCCGTGGCTAACCGCCGGCGGATTTTCAAGGCGCCAGCCAACGGCGTTTTGCCGGTGCAATCGCGCTATCTGTGCAGCATTTTACGACAATTTATTTGGGTTATCCGTATTTACACGGACAGTGAAATTAACGTGGTCGTGAAATCAGAAAGGCTATGCCTAACAGACGACCGTTACATCGATAGTTGAAGGGCGCGCTCTGATGGATGATCTTTTGCGGGAATTCCTGACAGAGACCAACGAGAGCCTGGATACGGTCGACAATCAGTTGGTGCGGTTCGAGCAGGATCCGAGCGATGCGAAGATTCTGGATAACATCTTTCGCCTGGTACACACGATCAAGGGCACCTGCGGCTTCCTCGGCCTGCCGAGGCTGGAAGCGCTGGCCCATGCCGGCGAGACCCTGATGGGCAAATTCCGCGACGGCATGCCGGTCACCGCCGGCGCCGTCACGCTGATCCTGTCCTCGATCGACCGCATCAAGGAAATCCTCGCAGGTCTCGAAGCGACCGAGAACGAGCCGGAAGGCAGCGACGAGGACCTGATCGAGAAGCTGCATCTGTTGGCGGAAGGCGGGGCGCACGACGCGCACGCTGACGCCGAAGTCGCCTCCGTGGAAGCGCCGGCGCTGGTCGTGGCCGCGCCCCCTATACAGCCCGCGAAGACACAAGAGGTTGCCAAGGGCACGCTGGTGGATCAGGTGCTGGAACGGCCGCTGCGTCCGGGCGAAGTCTCGCTCGACGATCTCGAACGCGCCTTCCGCGAGACCGCGATCGAAGTCGTACCCGCGCCCGCAGTTGCTGCCAAAGCCGCGGCTCCCGCGGCGCCGGAAGCCGCCCCTGCGCCGCAGGCGGCAAAGGAAGTAAAGGCAAAACCGGTCCGCAAGGCGGCCGCCGCCTCCGATGTCGGCGACGTGCAGGAAGCCAACAAGATCGCCAACCAGTCGATCCGCGTCAACGTGGACACGCTGGAACACCTGATGACCATGGTCTCCGAGCTGGTGCTGACCCGCAACCAGCTGTTGGAGATCTCCCGCCGCAACGAGGACACCGAGTTCAAGGTGCCGCTGCAGCGCCTCTCCAACGTCACCGCCGAACTGCAGGAAGGCGTCATGAAGACGCGGATGCAGCCGATCGGCAATGCCTGGCAGAAGCTGCCAAGGATCGTCCGCGATCTCTCCGGCGAACTCGGCAAGCAGATTGAACTCGAGATGCACGGCGCCGACACCGAACTCGACCGCCAGGTGCTCGACCTGATCAAGGACCCGCTCACCCATATGGTGCGCAACTCCGCCGATCATGGCCTGGAGACCCCGGCCGAGCGGGCCGCCTCCGGCAAGCCCGAGCAGGGCACCATTCGCCTCTCCGCCTATCACGAGGGCGGCCACATCATCATCTGCATCGCCGACAATGGCCGCGGGCTGAACACCGAGCGGATCAAGGCCAAGGCACTGCAGAACGGGCTCGTCTCCGAGGCTGAACTGGAGAAGATGACCGAAGCCCAGATCCACAAGTTCATCTTCGCGCCGGGCTTCTCCACCGCCGCCACCGTCACCTCGGTCTCCGGCCGCGGCGTCGGCATGGACGTGGTGCGCACCAATATCGACCAGATCGGCGGCACCATCGACATCAAGTCGGTGGCCGGCGAGGGGTCAAGCGTCACCATCAAGATCCCGCTGACGCTCGCCATCGTCTCGGCCCTGATCGTGGAAGCCGGCGGCGACCGCTTTGCTATACCCCAATTGTCTGTTGTCGAGCTGGTCCGCGCCCGCGCCAACTCCGAACACCGCATCGAGCGCATCAAGGACACCGCGGTGCTGCGGCTGCGCAACAAGCTGCTGCCGCTGATGCACCTGAAGAAGCTCCTCAAGATCGACGACGGCTCCTCCTCCGACCCCGAGAACGGTTTTATCGTGGTGACCCAGGTCGGCAGCCAGACGTTCGGCATCGTGGTCGACGGCGTGTTCCACACCGAAGAGATCGTGGTCAAGCCGATGTCCACAAAGCTGCGTCACATCGACATGTTCTCCGGCAACACCATCCTGGGCGATGGCGCCGTGATCATGATCATCGACCCCAACGGCTTTGCCAAAGCGCTCGGCGCCGCCGGCTCCTCCGCCCAGGGGATGGCGGACGAGAACGCGGCGGCCCATGCCAACACCGGCGAACAGCTGACCTCGCTGCTGGTGTTCCGCGCCGGCTCGACCCAGCCCAAGGCGGTGCCGCTCGGCCTCGTCACCCGGCTGGAGGAGATCGCCACCGACAAGATCGAACTCTCTAACGGCCGCTACATGGTGCAGTATCGCGAGCAGCTGATGCCGCTGGTGCAGATGACCGGGGTCAACGTCCAGACCTCGGGCGCCCAGCCGATCCTGGTGTTCGCCGACGACGGCCGCTCGATGGGGCTGGTGGTCGACGAGATCATCGACATCGTCGAGGAGCGGCTGCACATCGAGGTCGCCGGTTCCAGTGAAGGCATTCTGGGTTCGGCCGTGATCAAGGGCCAGGCCACCGAAGTGATCGACGTCGGTCATTTCCTCCCGATGGCGTTTGCCGACTGGTTCTCCCGCAAGGAGATGCGCCCGTCAGTGACCGCGCAGTCGGTGCTCTTGGTCGACGACTCAGCCTTCTTCCGCAACATGCTGGCGCCGGTGCTCAAAGCCGCCGGCTACCGGGTGCGGGTCGCCCCCAATGCGCAGGAAGGCCTCACCGCGCTGCGTTCGGGCCAGACCTTCGACGTGGTGCTGACCGACATCGAGATGCCCGACATGAACGGGTTCGAGTTTGCCGAGACGATCCGGGCTGACCAGCACTTGAGCGCGATGCCGATCATCGCGCTGTCCTCGATGGTCTCTCCGGCGGCGATCGAGCGCGGGCGGCAGGCCGGCTTCCACGATTACGTCGCCAAGTTCGACCGTCCCGGCCTGATCGCGGCGCTGAAGGAACAGACCGCCGGCGAAACCAGGCGCGCGGCGTAGGAATCAAGGATCGCACACGATGACAACCAAGACCGATACCATTGAGGGCACCGTGGTCGAATACGTCACCGCCGTGATCGGCGGGCAATTGTTCGGCCTGCCGATCTCCCGCGTCCAGGACGTGTTCATGCCGGAGCGGCTGACCCGCGTTCCCCTGTCCTCGGCCGAGATCGCCGGCGTGCTCAATCTGCGCGGCCGCATCGTCACGGTCGTCGACATGCGCGCCCGGCTCGGGCTGCCCCGGAACGACGACGGCAAGCCGCCGATGGCGGTTGGCGTCGACCTGCGCGGCGAGTCCTACGGCCTGCTGATCGACCAGATCGGCGAGGTGCTCAGGCTGCCCGACGACAGCCGCGAGGAAAACCCCGTCAATCTCGATCCCCGCATGGCCAAACTCGCCGGCGGCGTCCACCGCCTCGATGGCCAGCTCATGGTCGTCCTCGATGTCGATCGCGTCCTCGAAATCGTGCCGGATCTGTTGGCGGCATAAGAAGCAGAAGCAAGGCGAAAGCGTACATAACATTTGGAAACGTCCCCTTTTGGGGAATGGAAGTAGAGGCCGAAAATGAGAACATGTCTCGTCGTCGATGACTCCAGTGTCATTCGAAAGGTCGCACGTCGTATCCTGGAAGGTCTTGATTTCCAGATCATCGAAGCCGAGGACGGCGCGAAAGCGCTGGACGCCTGCAAGCGCGCCATGCCCGAGGCGGTCCTGCTCGACTGGAACATGCCCGTGATGGACGGCTATGAATTCCTCGGCAATCTGCGCCGCATGCCCGGCGGCGATGCGCCCAAGGTGGTGTTCTGCACCACCGAAAACGACGTCGCGCACATCGCACGTGCACTGCACGCCGGCGCCAACGAATACATCATGAAGCCGTTCGACAAGGACATCGTCACCGCGAAGTTCCAGGAAGTCGGCCTGATCTGATCGGTCCAGACGATCCGGCGGCCAGGCGGCCTTCGGCGTTGTTTTCGTAAGCGTGCCGTTCGAGTCGTTCCTGGTGAAGTAATGAGTATTGCGTTGACAAGTGCCGCGGCCCCGACTTCGACACGGCAGGACAAGCTGCGTGTTATGGTGGTCGACGACAGCGTCGTCATCCGCGGGATGATCTCGCGCTGGATCGGAGCCGAGCCGGACATGGAGGTCGTCGCCTCCCTGCGCACCGGCCTCGACGCCGTCAACCAGCTCGAACGCATCAATCCCGACGTCGCCGTGCTCGATATCGAAATGCCGGAGCTCGACGGCATTTCCGCGCTGCCGAAACTGCTGGCGAAGAAGCGTGATCTCATCATCATCATGGCCTCGACGCTGACCCGCCGCAATGCGGAGATCAGCTTCAAGGCGCTCTCGCTTGGCGCCTCCGACTACATTCCAAAGCCCGAAAGCACGCGCGAGGCTTCCGCAGCCGAAACTTTTCGCCACGATCTGATCCAGAAGATCCGTCACCTCGGCGCCAAGATCCGCCGCAACGTGCACGCGCCCGCGCATGTGACGCCGCCTCTGGCGCCGGTCCACGAGCGGCCGCGTGAAGCTTCGGTCCGAGCGCCGACGGTGGCACCGGCAGCGCAATCGCAATTGGCACGCCGCCCGTTCAGCATGCTGGCGCCGCGCGTGCTCCTGATCGGTTCGTCGACCGGTGGTCCGCAGGCGCTGATGTCGCTGGTCACCGAAATCGGGCCTGTGATCGACCGTTTCCCGGTTCTGATCACGCAGCACATGCCGCCGACCTTCACCACGATTCTCGCCGAGCATCTGGCGCGTTCGAGCCGTCGGCCGGCGCATGAGGCGGTCGATGGCGAAATCGTCAAGGCCGGCCGGATCTATCTCGCGCCGGGCGGCCGTCATATGAAGGTCGTGCGCCATGGCGCGGAGGCGGCGATCGCGCTCGACGACGGACCGCCGGTGAATTTCTGCAAGCCTGCGGTCGATCCGCTGTTCACCTCGGCGATCGACGTCTGGCAGGGCGGCATCATGTCCGTGATCCTGACCGGCATGGGCTCCGACGGCATGCGCGGCGGCAAGGATATTGTCGCGGCCGGCGGCAGCGTGATTGCCCAGGACGAGGCGACGAGTGTGGTGTGGGGCATGCCGGGTGCGGCCGCGAATGCCGGCATTTGCGCCGCGATATTGCCGCTTAATCAGATCGCGCCGAAACTGGTTCGGTTGTTTTCGGGAGATCGTGCGTGACGCCTCAAGACTATGAGTATCTGCGTAAGCTTCTGAAAGAGCGTTCCGGGCTGGACCTGTCCCCCGACAAGCAATATCTCGTCGAGAGCCGTCTGGTGCCGCTGGCGCGCAAGGCGAGCCTTGCCGGTATCCCCGAACTCGTTCAGAAGATAAAAGCCGGTGCCGACGCGCTGACTGCCGAGGTGGTCGAGGCGATGACCACCAACGAGACCTTCTTCTTTCGCGACAAGCTTCCGTTCGATCATCTGAAAGAGGCGGTTCTCCCGGCGCTGGCGCAGGCGCGCGCGGCGCGTCGTTCCCTGCGCATCTGGTGCGCGGCTTCCTCGACCGGGCAGGAGCCGTACTCGATTGCGATGTGCCTGAAGGAGGCCGGCGCCATGCTGGCGGGCTGGCGCACCGAGATCGTCGCGACCGACCTTTCGCTGGCCGTGCTGGAAAAATCCAAGGCCGGCATCTTCAGCCAGTTCGAGGTGCAGCGCGGCCTGCCGATCCAGATGCTGGTGAAATATTTCACGCAGAATGGCGAGCTGTGGCAGCTCAACGCCGACATCCGCAGCATGGTGCAGCACCGTCAGTTGAACCTGCTGCAGGATTTTTCTCACCTCGGCACGTTCGACGTGATCTTCTGCCGCAACGTCCTGATCTACTTCGACCAGGACACCAAAGCCAAAATCTTCGAACGCATCTCGCGGATGCTGGAGCCCGATGGCGTGCTGGCGCTGGGGGCTGCCGAATCCGTGGTCGGAATCACCAATGCCTTCAAGCCCTATCCGGATCGCCGTGGGCTCTATCGTCCAAATGCCGCACCAACCGTTGTGCGCCCCGGGGTAGCGACCCTGGTGCCGCAGGCGCCAAGGTCGGTGGCGTCGGCACGCTGATCTATCGGTCTATCGATCGCTTCTGCTACAGAATCGCGTGCGGTACGAACCGCGACGTGTTGCCGGTGATCGGATTTTCGTCCTCGCGGATCGATAGTCCGCACGGTGTGTGATCGATCAGCCAGCTTCCGAGCACCGGGTATTGGTCGGAAAAGCTCGGCAGGGACGCGAAACCCTGCACGATGAAGCCTTCCGCCCCATATGGGCCTTGCTGTTCCATCAGCGTCGAGCCGGCGCTGACGAGCGTCACATTTGCGCCTTCGCGCGAATACAGCGGCTTGCGCACGAACGAGGAGCCGAGCATTGCCGCCTTCGGATCGTCCTCGAAATAGGCCGGCAGCAAATTGGGGTGTTTTGGGAACATCTCCCAGAGCAGCGGAAGAATGCCCTTGTTGGACAGGATCGCTTTCCACGGCGGCTCGATCCAGCGCGTCGGGGCGCTCGACAGATTTGCGCCGAACGTGTCTTGAAACATCCATTCCCAGGGGTAGAGCTTGAACGCAAGCTCAATGCCGCGATCGTCGAGATCGACGAACCGGCCATCGCCCCCGAGGCCGACGTCCTTGATGTCCATCAGCGTGGTCTTCAATCCGGCCTGACTTGCGGTGTCCTGCAGATAGGCCAGCGTGCCGGCGTCCTCGGCATTGTCGGTCATCCCGGCCAGATGCAGGTGCTTTGCGCTGCCGTGTTTTTTCCAGGCGTCGATCAGCCGCTCATGGATCGAGTTGAACTGGTCGGCGCGCTTCGGGATGATGCTGCGTTCGATCGCCTGTTCGAGCCAGGTCCACTGAAAAACCGCCGCTTCGAAAATCGAGGTCGGCGTATCCGCGTTGTACTCCAGCAGTTTCGCCGGGCTCCAGCCGTCGTAGCTCAGGTCCAGCCGGCCATAGAGGCTGGCGTCGCGGCGGCGCCAGCTCTCCGACAGCAGGGGCCAGAAGGCTTCGGGTATTTTCAACCGGCGCAAATATTTCTCGTCGTTGATCGCGCGGCCGACCACCTCGAGGCACATCGCCTCGATCTCGCCGGTGGGCGCCTCGATCCGCCGTTCGATCTCGTTCAGCGTGAACGCGTAATAGGCCCGCTCGTCCCAATAACGCTCGCCGCCGATGGTGTGAAAAGTGAATCCGGCGCTTTCGGCGGTAGCACGCCAGTCGTCGCGTTCGGGGCAGGGGATGCGTTCCATGACATTCAGCCGCCAGAGAAGCCGACGGCATGCCCGAACGATCCGAAGCCGCCGCGCTGCGCGCTGTGCGAGCCGGAATCGGACGTGCTGGAGCCCGAATAGTTCGAGGAGGGATTGCTCGAACCCGAAGAGCTCGACGAGGAGCCGCCGGAGTAATAGCTGCTGCGTGAGGAGCTTCCGCCGCCACCCGAACTGCTGGATGAAGATCCGCGCTGCTGGCATTCGGCGGCGCTGCTTTGCAGCAGCGACGGCTGCGCTGTGTTCGGCGACGGTTCGCATTTGTTGCTGGGCATCAGCGTGTAGGCGGCACTGCCAACCGCGAGCGTGCCCATCAGAAACAACGCAACGTGGCCCGAACGCTTTGCCGGCGGGCCCGACGACTGCGGCACAGGCGGCACCGATGGTTTGCGCGTCCCGAATTCGCTTGTGCGTTTGGGGGGCTTGTTCGCCATGGTCAGTAGATCATGCTGGCAGCGTTGAGCGCGCCCGCGGCCAGCGAGGCTAGTCCAAGCCAGATGGCGGCGGCAAGTTCGCCGCCTGCGATGCGCTGCGACAGGTTCGGCACCGGTATCTTGACGAGGTAAAAGACGATGATCTGCACGATCAGCGCGACGACAGCCCAGATCAGGCAATCCCAGACATTGGCGGAATGGGCGATGGCGCTGACCAAAGGCAGCGCGAAGCCGAGCAGGCTGAGCCCCAATGCGATTGCCGCTGCCGGATTATTGTCGCGGATCAGCAGGAACTCGTCATGCGGCGTGACACGGGTATAGACGAAGAGGTAGGCGGCCACGGCGACCAGCGCCGTGCAGAAATAGACCAGAAACGCCGGTAGCCCGGCGAGGGATTGCAAGATCATTGATAACGCCCCGACTCGATCGGTCCCCACGTTCGCACGATCCATTGGTCGGCGCATCGGAGAGGTCGGTTCAATCCCAAGCAAAAACCCCGCCGTTTCAGGCGGGGTTAGCAAATCTGCCTTGACGCAGCCGGCTATTCCTTGACCTCGATCTTGCCCTTCATCGCCGGGTGCAGGCCGCAGATGTAATCGTAGATTCCGGCATCGGCGAGGGTCAGCTGGGTGGTCTGGCCCTTCAGCGCGATGGACGAGCGCTGCGCTTTGGCGCCGGTGATTGTGACCTGGTGCGGCGAGGAATCGGAATTGTGCCAGGTGATGGTCTGGCCCTTGTTGACGACGACGGTCTCCGGTCCGAATTTGAAGTCGGAGATCGAGACCACCCCGGGGCCCGGCGCGGGTTTTGCCATGGCGCCTTCTGGGGTGCCCTTCAGGCCCGCCAGTGAGATAACAAAATCCTGCCCGGCATGTGGCTTGTGGCAGGCGAAGCAAGCCGTCAAATTGGCCTTGTCGTTGACCTTCCTGTCCGGCCCAAACGCCTGATACTCCCATTCGCCGTTCCGAATGTCGTCCTTGTACTCGGTGCCCCAGCCGCCGCGCTTTTCCATCACCGTGTAGGCGATGAGGTCGCCCTTCTGGAAACGGCCGCTGGCATCCTTCATAGGCTCGCCGGCCGCATCGAGCTGCGCCTTGTACTGAACCAGCGTCAGCACCGTGCCGCTCGGGATCGGCTGCCCCTTGCGTACTGCATCGACCGCCGCCGGCGTCGCATAGAGCTCGCGATACTGCTTGTTGTCGTAACGGCTGACGGTGGCGTAGAGCGTGTCCTTGTCGAAATTCTCCGGGAAGGCGACCTTGTCGCCGCCGGCGAGCGCCGAATAGCCGATGAGCGCGCCCGATGCCGATCCGAGCGCAACCGCGGCAAGCAGCCTGACGTTTTTCATGACTTCCCCCTCGTTTGCGGACAATTCCGTCAGATACGAGACACCGCGAAGCGGGTTTCAATCCGGGGTAAGCGAATTTGTCGCGTGTCAGCGGCCCAAGAGCTTCGGTTCTGATTGAATCAGAACCGAAGCTCTAGCCTCTTGTCTTGACGCGTTTTCTTCACGCGAACCGGCAGCCACTTCGCTCGAAAACGCTCCGAAAACAAAAACCCCGCCATTCGCGGCGGGGTCCAGTCGGGGAGGAGTGAGCCTTGCGGCTCGCCGTAAACCCTGGTCAGGCGGGAATGCGTTCTTCCTGCTCGTGCGGCTCGCGCAGCACGTAGCCGCGGCCCCACACGGTCTCGATGAAGTTGCGGCCTTCGGAAGCGTTGGCGAGCTTCTTGCGCAGCTTGCAGATGAAGACGTCGATGATCTTGAGCTCGGGCTCGTCCATGCCGCCATAGAGGTGGTTGAGGAACATTTCCTTGGTGAGCGTGGTGCCCTTGCGGAGCGAGAGCAGCTCCAGCATCTGGTATTCCTTGCCCGTCAGATGGACGCGCTGGCCACCGACTTCGACCGTCTTGGTGTCGAGATTGACGACGAGGTCGCCGGTCTGGATCACCGACTGGGCATGACCCTTGGAACGGCGCACGATCGCGTGGATGCGGGCGACCAGTTCGTCCTTGTGGAAGGGCTTGGTCATGTAGTCGTCGGCGCCAACGCCGAGACCCTTGACCTTGTCCTCGATGCCGGCGAGGCCGGAGAGGATCAGAATGGGGGTCTTGATCTTCGACACCCGAAGCTGCTTGAGCACGTCGTAACCGGACATGTCGGGCAGATTGAGGTCGAGAAGGATAATGTCGTAATCGTAAAGCTTACCGAGATCGACGCCTTCTTCTCCGAGATCCGTCGTATAGACGTTGAAACTCTCGGATTTAAGCATCAACTCGATCGACTGCGCGACGGCGCTGTCATCTTCTATCAGCAAAACGCGCATGCCAGTCCCCTATAGTCGCCGCTCCGGGCGTCAGGTCGGCCGCACTTGCGGCACTCAAAACGCCTTTGAACAACTGATTCGGATCCTGACGACATATGGTTAACAAATACTGATTCGTGTTCGCAAGCTCTAACCGTGCAATTTTTGTCGAATCGCCGTAAGATATTGCGTCGAAGCAGCTTTTCCTTACCGTTCTCGTTCAAGTTCCACATTAAGAGACGGGCCTAACCGACTCCCGCGACTCATCCTTCTTCTGATGGGCGAGCGCTCTCAGTCACCAAAGACAGTGACGCAATGATTAACGATGCGGGTAAACACGAGGTTAAGCGCCCCTTTCAAACACGCGGAAACTTAAGGTTTTCGCAATGAAGGCGCTCGCGGAACAGATCGGCGACGTCGACGGCGTCAATATATATGGCCGTGTGATCGGCGTGCGCGGGCTGATGGTCGAGATCGCGGGGCCGATCCATGCGATGTCGGTCGGCGCCCGGATCGTGATCGAGACCGGCGGCAGTTTCATTCCGGCCGAGGTGATCGGCTTCTCCGGGAACAATGCGGTGGTGATGCCGTTCGCCGGCCTTGAGGGTGTCAGGCGCGGCTGCCGCGCCGTGATCGCCAATGCCGCGGGGCAGGTGCGGCCCTCGCCTTCCTGGCTCGGCCGTGTGCTCAACGCGATGGGGGAACCGATCGACGGCAAGGGGCCGCTGACGCAGGGGCCATCGCCGATGCCGTATCGGAACTCGCCGCCGCCAGCGCATTCGCGCCAGCGGGTCGGGGCGCCGCTCGATCTTGGCGTGCGCGCCTTGAATACGTTCCTGACCTGCTGCCGCGGCCAACGGCTCGGCATCTTCGCCGGTTCCGGCGTCGGCAAATCGGTGCTGCTGTCGATGCTGGCGCGTAATGTCGATGCCGATATCACGGTCATCGGCCTGATCGGCGAACGCGGCCGCGAGGTGCAGGAATTCCTGCAGGACGACCTTGGCGATGAAGGCCTGGCGCGCTCAGTCGTGGTGGTGGCGACCTCCGACGAGCCGGCCTTGATGCGCCGGCAGGCGGCCTATCTGACGCTCGCGATCTCCGAATATTTTCGCGATGAAGGCAAGGACGTGCTGTGCCTGATGGATTCCGTGACGCGCTTTGCGATGGCGCAGCGCGAGATCGGGCTGTCGGCGGGCGAACCGCCGACCGCCAAGGGATATACGCCGACGGTGTTCACCGAACTGCCGAAGCTTCTGGAGCGGGCAGGGCCAGGCACCAGCACCGGCACCATCACCGGCATTTTCACCGTGCTGGTCGATGGCGACGATCATAACGAACCGATCGCGGACGCGGTGCGCGGCATTCTCGACGGCCACGTCGTGATGCAGCGATCGATCGCCGAGCGCGGGCGTTTTCCCGCGATCAACGTCCTCAAATCGGTCTCCCGCACCATGCCGAAATCGGCCGATCCGGCCTATCTGCCCGTGATCATGCGGGGCCGTCAGGTGATGGCGACCTACGCCGATATGGAGGAACTGATCCGGCTCGGCGCGTACCGGGCGGGGTCGAGCCCGGAGGTCGACGAGGCGATCCGGCTGCACGAGCCGCTGGAAGGGTTCCTGCGGCAGGGCAAGGGTGAAAAAGCAAGCCTCGCCGACGGCTACCAGCAATTGGCGCAGATCCTGACTGGTTTGGAAACGGAACGCTAACTTTGTCAGGCCATCATCCCCGGCACATGAATAGTCTTGCTGGCGGGGCCCCCGGGGGAAGCCGGCTTTGTCCCGCGTTAAGATTGGGACTTCTGGGGAGTATGAGTCGATGAAGTCACGTGAAACGCTGATCCGCCTGAAGAAGTTTCAGGTCGATGAGAAGCGCCGAAGGGTTACCCAGATCGAAGGCATGATCGCCGATTTCCAGCGCATGTCTGTCGACCTCGAGCGCGAAATCCAGACCGAGCAGGACCGGGCAGGGATCCAGGATCCGTCCCACTTTGCCTACCCGACCTATGCCAAGGCGGCGATCCAGCGGCGCGAGAACCTGACCCGTTCGGCCGACGAACTGCGCATCCAGCTCGAGGATGCCAAGAGCCTCCTCGGCGAAGCCTTCGAGGAGCTCAAGAAGGTCGAACTGCTGGACGAGCGTGACCAGGCGCGCGAACGCGCCGAGGAGAACGCCCGCGAGCAGGCCGACATGGACTCCATCGGGTTGATGCGCGCCCGCCTCGGCGCCATCGCCTGACGCCTTAACCTTCTCTCATCCGATCATCGACAACCCGGGCCGCAAGGTCCGGGTTTTTCTTTGATGATGTCCACAGACAGGCGTCTTGGTGGCTGGTTTCCTGCAAGGTATGCTAGGAGGGTTCTCGATGCTCCCGGCGTAAAGCGCGATGGGGTATCGCGATTTGGGGGACACTGAATGCTGACGCCAGCAGAGCTGGTCTGGCTGATTGCCGCTGTTGCGAAGGGGGATGAAGCCGCTTTCGAGCGGCTTTACGCCGCCACGCGCGCGAAACTCTTCGGTGTCGTCCTCCGTATCTTGCGCCGACAGGATCTCGCCGAGGAGGTCATTCAGGAGGCCTACGTCAAGATCTGGAACAGCGCCGGACAATTCAATCCGGCGCTCGCTTCACCGATAACGTGGATGGCGGCGATCGCGCGCAACCGGGCGATCGACGTCGTGCGCAAGAAGACCGAGGCCTCGATCGAGGAGGAGCCGACCGCGATGGAAGTGGCCGCCGATTCACCCGATCCGCTGGCGCGGCGCGAGATGACGGAAGAGTTGAAGCGGCTGCTGGAATGCGTCGGCCGTCTCGAGCCCGACCGGCAGAAGCTGGTGCTGCTGGCCTATTACAACGGCTGGAGCCGCGAGCAGCTGGCCGCCAAGTTTGAGACGCCGGTGAATACGGTGAAGACGTGGCTGCGCCGCAGCATGATGGATATCCGGGAATGTCTCGGGCTTTGAGTTTTTGAACTGAGTTTTTGAACTGAGTTTTTGGAATGAGTTTTGGATTTGAGTTCTTTGGAAACTGTCTTGAAGGGTGTCCTGGACGTTAGATGATGGCCTATAGCGAAGACCATATCGCGCTCGCCGCGGAATATGCGCTCGGCACCCTCGATGCCGACGAGCGCGCGCAGGTCGAAACCATGATGGCCGTCGACACGGAATTCACCGCCGTGGTCCAGGCGTGGGAGTACAGGCTCGGCGTCCTCAACCAGATGGTCGGCTCGGTCGAGCCGCGGCCGATCGTCTGGGAGAATATTCAACGCGCGATCGGACATGCCGGACCGCAGGTGCCGCTGGCGCTGCCGGACGCAGCCGCTGCTCCGCCGCAGGAAGCCGCCGCCCCTCCGCCGCCGGCGGATACCCTGATGGCCGAACTGACCGAGGCCGCGGACAATTCCAACGTCGTCCAGTTGTCCGGCCGGGTGAAGCGCTGGCGCAATCTGGCGTCGTTCGCAACGGCTGCCGCCGCGGCGCTGATCGCGATGCTCGGCCTGCAGGTCTATTCGCCGGATCTGTTGCCGAATGCCCTTCGTCCCAAGATCCGCACGCAGGTGGTCGAGGTCAAGACGCCGCCGCTGCCGGCGCCGCCGTCGGCGCAATACGTTGCGATCCTGCAGCGGAACGGCGGCTCGCCGGCGTTCATCCTCACGGTCGATGCCGCCACCAGGAATTTCACCGTCCGCAAGGTCAATGCCGATGCCGAAGCCGGCAAGAGCTTCGAGCTATGGCTGGTCTCCGACAAGCTGCCGCAGCCGCGCTCGCTCGGTGTGATCGGCGGCAGCGAGTTCACCGCGCGTAACGTGCTCGCGTCCTACGACGCCGGCACGATCAACGCCGCGACCTACGCGGTGACGGTCGAGCAGGCCGGCGGATCGCGTGACGGCAAGCCGAACTTGCCGCCGGTCTTCGCCGGCAAGCTGATCGAGACGGTGCCGGCCGGGCCGACGCGCTGATTTTTTTGGACCCCCATCATTTGGGACCCCCATAAAGAGAAAACGCCCGTGGGGAGCGGGCGTTTTCGTAGTCGACTTGGGGTAGTGTCAACTTAGGGGTAGTTGGGGTCTTCTAGTACTTCACGTGGCGACTTTGGGGGGCTGTAAAGAGCCGCGTGAATTCGTGAATTCCTTTTCTTAGCGTACGACCGAATTGCCCGAGCTCGTGACCACGACCGGCTTGCCGGCCTTCATCACGCGGTTGCTCGCGGTCTGCTGGAAACCTTCGTCCGAAGTGGTGCGCGCCGTGATGCCGAAGGCGGCGACCAGGATGCCCACGACCAAAGCTACGACCACAATCTTGAGATGGGTCGTGCGGTCTGCGCTGTAAATCGAGTGGTTCATGGAAGTCTCCTGCCCGCCTTCCCCTGTGTCGAATTAGACGGCCTCATCGACAAACAGGTTCAACGTCTCGGCACAGGAAACGTAGGAATTCGCTGTTTCGTTCCACAGATGCGATCACAACGCAGTGAAAAGACTTGAACGGCCGCGATTGGAGATCGCGCGGCAGTGTCTCGAAATCAATAATTTATTAATTATTTCAATATGTTAAATGCATATTTCGTGGGTGGTCGCAAAACACCCACGGCGGGGCCGGTTTTTACAAACCGTTTGCCTGTGGCGAAAATGCCTCGCGGCGCCCTTGTCGATTTTCGCGGCGGAACTAAACGCTGCCGACCGTTTTCAGCCGGGCGCGCGGGTGGATTTCGGCCTGCGACAGCACGGTGGTCTGGGCGCGGAACCGTTCCACCAGCGAGCGCACGAACGGGCGGATCGCCGCCGACGTCACCAGCACCGGCGCCTCGCCTTCCTGGGCGGCGCGCTCGAAGCTGACGCGCACCGCGGTCATGAACTCCGACAGCTTTGACGGCTGCATCGCCAGGCTGCGGTCTTCGCCGCTGCCGACGATCGATTCGGCGAACGCCTGCTCCCACCGCGCCGACAGCGCGATCAGCGGCAGATAGCCGTTGTAGGAGGTGTTCTGGGCGCAGATCTGGCGCGCCAGCCGGGCGCGGACGTGCTCGACCATGGTGGCGGGGTTGCGCGAAAACGCCAGCGCGTCGGCAATGCCTTCCAGGATGGTGGAGAGGTCGCGGATCGAGATCCGTTCGGACAACAGCAATTGCAGCACGCGCTGGATGCCCGACATGGTGACCTGGCTCGGCACGATGTCCTTGACCAGTTCGCCCTGTTCCTTCGGCAGGTCCTTGATCAGCTTCTGCACCTCGCCATAGGACAGCAGGTCCGACATGTTGCTCTTCAACAGCTCGGTCAGATGCGTCGACAGCACGGTCGCAGCGTCGACGACGGTATAGCCCTTCAGCGACGCCTCTTCCTTCAGGCTGGCGTCGACCCAGGTCGCGGGCAGCCCAAAAGTCGGCTCGATGGTGTGGATGCCGGGCACGCCGACCTGGTTGCCGGCGGGGTCCATGACCATGAACTGGTTCGGCCAGATCTTGCCGCTGCCGGCGTCGACTTCCTTGATCTTGATCATGTAGGTGTTGGCCTCGAGCTGGACGTTGTCGAGGATGCGCACCGCCGGCATCACAAAGCCCATTTCGACCGCGAGCGAACGGCGCAGCGCCTTGATCTGTTCGGTGAGGCGGTCGGTGCCGTCGGGGCCGTTGACCAGCGGCAGCAGCGCATAGCCGAGCTCGATCTTGAGATCGTCGATCTTGAGCGAATTGGCGATCGGCTCTTCCGCCGCCGCGCTGGCGGCCGCAGCTGCAATATCGGGCGCGGCGAGCTCGGCGGCTTCGGCCGCCCTGGTATTGCGGTTGCGGTTGCGCGCCTTCCAGGCCAGGACGGCGGCGCCGCCGCCGAGCGCCACGAACGGCAGCATCGGAATACCCGGCAGCAAGGCCAGCACCAGCATCACGCCGGCCGACATGCCGAGCGCCTGCGGATAGCCCGAGAGCTGCTTCATCAGCGCCTTGTCGGCGGCGCCGGTGATGCCGGCCTTGGACACGAGCAGGCCCGCCGCGGTCGAGACGATCAGCGCCGGCACCTGGGTGACCAGGCCGTCGCCGACGGTCAGGATCGTGTAGGTGCGGGCGGCATCGCCGAAGCTCATGCCCTGCTGGGCGACGCCGATGATGATGCCGCCGATGACGTTGATGAAAACGATCAAGAGGCCCGCGATGGCGTCGCCGCGTACGAATTTCGAGGCGCCGTCCATGGCGCCGAAGAAGCCGCTTTCGTCTTCCAGTTCCTTGCGGCGCCGCTTGGCGGTGGCTTCGTCGATCAGGCCGGCGGACAGGTCGGCGTCGATCGCCATCTGCTTGCCGGGCATCGAGTCGAGCTGGAAGCGGGCGGCGACTTCGGCGATGCGGCCCGAACCCTTGGTGATGACGATGAAGTTCACGATGACCAGGATCGCGAACACGATAATTCCGATCACGAAATTACCGCCCATCACGAAATTGCCGAACGCCTCGATGACGTGGCCGGCGGCCGCCGTGCCCTCATGGCCGTGGCTCAGGATCAGCCGGGTCGAGGCCATGTTCAGCGACAGCCGCAGCATGGTCGAGATCAACAGGACGGTCGGAAACGACGAGAATTCCAGCGGCGCCTGGATGAACAGGGCCGTCATCAGGATCAGGATCGACACCGTGATCGAGATCGCCAGGAACAGGTCGAGCACGATCGCGGGCAGGGGGAGGATCAGCACCACCAGGATGGTGAGGACGCCGAAGGCCAGCGCGAGATCGCCGCGCCGGAGGATGGTGCCGATTTCACTGAAGCTGGGGAATCCGCCGCTTGCCCCCGTGCCCTGACCTGCCGTGACGTCGACCATGCTTGCAGCTCCTCGCGAATGGCGGCCGCGGCCGCCAGACGTCTTCGCGGCGGCCGAAGGGCCGCCGCTCCGTAAGTGAGGCACCGCACTGGCGTCCACGGGGTTCCTCCCGTTCTACGCGGCTGACGACACTCGACTTCACTGGGCAAATTTTGCCCGGTGTATGGTTAGCAAAGGGTTAATTTCGGGTGCTTGGGCCGTCGTTTGGCCGCCGGATTTGCCCCCTATCTCTGTCGTCCCGGCCTTGAGCCGGGACCCATACGCCGCGGCGGTTGTTTTGAGAGATGATGTTCGACGACTTTCTTTCAATCGCTAACGGCGGTGGTTATGGGTCCCGGCTCAAGGCCGGGACGACGGAGACAGACACACCTCCGCGATCCCGCGGCGCAATGCCCGGGTCATGCAAATCCGTTCCTCCCAAAAACAAGGGAGCAGGGAATGCCGGGTGCGCGCTGCACCCGCGGTCTCGTGTGCAATTGTGCAACAAGAGTGCGCACACGAGCATACAGGGCAGCGGAGAGCATCCGACATTCCCTGCGCAATGGCTTTACGGCTTATATCGCGCTCTCCCCGGTGAGACGGCCTCTATTGCCACCGTCGCCCCTCGGAAGCGTTGGCTCCCGAAAGACTTGACGCCGTTACGGGCGTCAGGACCACACGACTTCACCGTACGCCTTTGTCGCGCGCGTCAAGCGCAACATCGACGTCCACCGCATCCCACCCCGCGTCCGGACGATCGCGATACGCCCCTCGTAGAGGGATGAGACGGGATCAATAAATCGGTGAGTCGGGGTGGTCGTCAAGGAAAATTTCTGCAAATCAGAAAATGATTCCTGGGACACCTGGTGTGCCGTCGACCGCGACTTTGAACTGCCACCTTGACCGAGCACCCCGGCCGGGCGCTGGTTCCAAAACAATCCTTTGAACCTTTGCCCGTCCCTGCAGACAGATAGCTACCGGGGGATTGCACTTTCCGGGGCTAGCACAGCGCCACTCAGCATCATTTGGCTTTGGGGCGCTGTTGCGTGAGTGGCCTATTTTGAATCTGCGAGTGGCCTATTTCGGCCACTAGCCGTTCCTCTAAAGGAAAGGCCTATGACCGAAGGGCGACGTTTCAAACAAATCGACCCGCTCGACAAAGGCCTGTTGAAGGAGGCCGAGCGTCGCTGGAGAGAGGCTCGAATGGCTCTGCCCGGGGTGGTGGAGCGCGACAGGCTTGCTCGCGAAGCGCAACTTGCAGAACCGGCCTCTAGCAAGAGGGTTGCGGCACCCCGCCAGAAGGCTCTGACCAAAGCGTAGGGCCGCCATTTTGTCTTTGGTTCGGACGGCGGATTACGCTGTCGCTAATCCACCCTATGCGCTGCTAACGATTTCGCGATGTGAGCAATATTGATCACTATGTCGGACAGCAGACATGCCAGATTGTCCCGATCACCGCCCGGCCATCGGCTTCCATCGGTGATGAGAACGCCAGTTGCGCTCCCGCCTCCCTCAAGGAATGGAGCAGCGCCCATGCAGCGACGCCGTTTCAAACAGTCCGCGCCACTCGATCAACGTCTATCTCACGAAGCAGAACGCCTCCGTAAAGTAGCCCAAGGCACGCCGCCGGGGATCAAGCGCGACAATCTCATTCGTCAGGTTCGCCAGTTGGAGACCGCCCTTGCAGGTCCAAGAGTGGCTAGGCTCGCCGGGCCTGCAAGCGCGCCGCTGATGCCAGAGTATCGCGCGCTTACATCGTAGGCGAGGACGGGCATTTCATCGGATACGAGCCGATGGTTTGCGCCGATGACAGCGAGGCCGCGGAAAAGGCCAAACACCTTTGACGAGATCTGATGGCCGGCCGACACGCTGAAAAAGTCGAAGGATTGAACGACCAGGACGACCTCGCGAAAGGCGTTGCTCTTCTATCGAGGAGGGCAGTGATTAGATAGGGAGGGGGCAACCCAAGGAGTTGCCATGAAAAAGCCTCTGACGATACCGGACGAGCCGCAACCCCGTAACATCACACGCGCTGACCTTGTGATGACCGCGGGCTTTGGCCTGGAAGTCGATGGCCGGATGAAGACGGTATTTCCAACACTGGAAGCGGCGCAGAAAAGGGCGAGGGATCTCAAAGCCGAGTTTCCGATGCTCCAGGTCAAGGTGTACGACGCTGCGGAAAAGAAGATGCTGGAATTGACGCCGACCAAGTGATGCTATGAGACATAAAAAGTAATCCGCCATTTTGTCGTTGGTTCGGACGGCGGATTACGCTGTCG
This sequence comes from Bradyrhizobium sp. AUGA SZCCT0177, assembly GCF_018130125.1. NCBI lineage: Bacteria > Pseudomonadati > Pseudomonadota > Alphaproteobacteria > Hyphomicrobiales > Nitrobacteraceae > Bradyrhizobium > Bradyrhizobium sp. AUGA SZCCT0177. The sequence continues at coordinate 31,272 of NZ_JAFCMA010000017.1, forward strand.
CTAATCCGCCCCACGCGCTGATTTGAGCTGTTAACATTTCGCGATGTGAGCTGTATTGACCAGATGTCGGCTGCGGGACATGGCAGATTGCACTGGTCACCGCACCGCCCCTGTTGGCCCCTATCGGTGATGAGAACGCGCGGTTTGCGCTCCCGCCTTCCTTTATGGAACGGAGCAGCCCCATGCAGCAGAGGCAGCACGACACGCCACCTGAAATCCTGGAGCAACGTCTTGCCGAAGAAGCACACTGCCTGCGCGAGCAAGCCAAATTGCTTCCACCTGGCGCGGTTCGGGAAGCCACAATCCGCAAGGCACGACAAGCCGAGACCGGATCGCACTTGAGCGACTGGCTGCGATCTCCCGGCCTGAAGGTTCCGAACTAATGCACGCATTCAGCGATAACTACACCTTGGGCAAGTTCAACCCTCCCTCATACGCGAACTGGCTCGCCGAACTTCGCGCCCTGTTTCCTGTCCAGGATGAATTCCTTCTAGCGGATGCGATTTTCAGTTTCCCAAACGCATTCAAGGAAGGAAAGACGCCGCAACAGGCTTACGAGTTGTTCGATAGTTTCGTCAGCGCGGAGGCTTGAATTTGAACGACAACAGCCGTAGGCCATCTGCGGTTGGCGGCCTCTTTGGTTAGAGACCCCTGCCGTCGTCTTTCCGGCTCGTAGTCGAATGGAAGCAACGACCGAACGGCGCATGACGCTGTCGCTAATCCGCCCTCTGGCTAATTCGGTTTGGAACCTCTGACTTGTCAGAGCGTCTGATTGAAGCTTCCAGCCAGAAAGGCGCCCCCCGACTGCTGGAGGAAAACCCGTACCATTCGGGTTGGCGGCCCCCTCGTTGGGGCCGTTTTAAAAATCCGGAAACCGGTACCATTGCTCGCGGTTATCGCAACGTCTTGGCGTGGCGACCTTGGCCGCAATAATCGGCTTGATGCATCTCACCGACCGGATCGACGTTCGCGAACTCCCGTAGTTCTCCTACCGTGAACGATGTTCCACTAAACGGGCACACGACCGTTCGCCGCCAAACCTAGTTGCGCACCGTTATGGCCTTCTTGTAGGTCGCGCGGTCATCGAGGATCTTGACCATGTACTCGGCCACATCAGCGCGGGTGGCTGTTGAGGTGATGTTCCAGCGCAGATCGGTCCGGCCTTCAGGTTTCCGCGAGCCGGCTTGAATGTCAGCGTTGCCGGCCGAACGATCGTCCAATCGCAGTCACTCTCCCGAACAGCTGCCTCCTGCTCCTCCTTGTCTGCCATCACCTCCTTGAGTGCGAGCTTGACCAGGAAGCCTGCGCCGAAACTCCCGGTGTGGTAGCTCTCACCGACACTCACCGAACTCTCAACGATGAGCCGGCCCCGGCCTCGAGGCATGGCGGCCAGAATGTTCCTGGTTCCCACCGAGCAAACCGGGACACCGGGCTGGCGTCGACCCCGATCGTCTTTCGCCTGAGGTATCGCCCCCAACGTGCAGATGATTGCATCCGTACCCTGGACCGCAGATGCCACCGAGGCCGGATCCATTGCATCGCCCTTGACGATTCTGAGACTCGGATGCGTCAAGGGCATGCGCTTTGGGTCACGGACAAAGGCAGTGACGACGTGACCCGCGGACAGGGCGGACTCAACGACGTGCCGTCCTGTCGACCCCGTTGCACCAAAGACAACGACGTTCATCACACCCTCCCGTCGCGCGGCTTCGAAGCGCGATCGCCATGCGCAGTGGTTTGGTCCGTGAAACCGGAAGCATCTTCGCGAAGATACTCAGGCAGCAACAGCTCGGGGGCCTGCCGGGCGCAGTTCAGGCGTTGTTGTTGCGACGACATGATGGAAAGGACTCCTTGGGTTGGCGGCCGCGGCATCGACAGAATTTACCGCGCTGATCCTCAAGACGAGGCAGCCTGGTCGTTTGTGACAGCCGCCTGGCTCATGTTGTCCCTGCTGACCGCCGCCGCCTTCGCACGGCAACCATCGACGACGCTACGTCGCGGTGCGTTTGCGGTCGATTGGGCCCGAGGGAGAGGGCGAGCCATACCAAGGTGTCGGTCCGCAAGGCGGATCGAGCCGAGCTGTCCACGGTCGCTCAAAGAGCGAAGGCGGAAGGCGTCATCCGCCATTTTGTATTCGGTTCCAGCATGTCCGCGGGAGCCGATTTCGTCACCGAACAGGTCGGCCGGGACGAAACCGTTTTCCCGGGCCGCGAAGTCGTCCTGAAACAGAGCGCCGGTAGGGTGCCCCCGCTCAAAGAAGGGGAAGCTCAAACAAGGGGAACGGTCATGTTAGTCGCCATCCTCAATTCGATTTACCGCCATTTCCTCACGGCTGCCATCGTTGGCATGGCAATGACCCAGGGGAGGCGGCGATGATCGAGCTCGTAGCAGCCCTGTTGGCCTTCCTCAGCATAGGCGTTTTCGTGGCGCACGCGTTGGACGCCTATCGCACCGGCTAGGGCCGGCGGATCAAGCTGAAGGCGTAATCCACCATTTTGTATTCGCTTCGAACGGCGGATCACGCCGCCGTCAATCCGCCCTGCGCGCTGGCGAAGCGTAGCGGCCCGCTCACTCAGAGCGGCTTGTCCGAGATGGCGAAAGCGTGACTGCGGTCACAGTCTGCGGGATAGCGCCACGGCATACTCGCTCCAGATCAACGGCGACATATCGCCAAAACACGGAGCGGGACCATGCACAGCCAGACCTCGATCTTGAGCGATGCCGAACTCGACTTCGTGAGCGGCGGTGACAAAAACGCCAAGGGGCAAACGGTGCCCCACAAGGAACCCAAGCCGCCCGTTGTCAATACACCCGTCGTGCCCGCTCTTTTGATCAAGTTCCATTTCTGACGGACTCCGCTCCGTGCGGGTCACGGCGCGCTTCCTGATTCCGTGATCAGGACCGCCTCCAAAAGTGACTGAACTTGCTTCCCCAGCCCTCCGACCTATCCAGAGGCGTCCGAACTGCCCTCTGCGAGGGTTAGATGGCCGAAGTCGTCGTAGAAGCAATCTGCCACCTTCTCGCGGCGCTGTTCGAACTCGGCCGCTATCTGCCACCGCTCAAGCCAAAACCGGGCAAGCCGAGCGTCCCGCAAGTCCCTGCAAAAAGACTGTCCTGATTCAGATTGGCTGATGTCCTCGGCCAGTACCGGACGCCTGGTCCTGGTCTACCTCGGAATTGCCCGGGAGCCGGATTGACCGGCGGTCGCCGATGCGACAGTTTAGTGACATTGATCGAAACGTATTTTTCCCGATTGCGATACTGACATGGATAACAGCGCCGAATATTGGCGGCGGGCGCTAGCGGCCCACGACCAAGCGCGACGGGCCACGAATGAGACGGACAGGGCTGCTTGGCGACGGATCGCCGAGAGCTTTACGACTCTCTTCCGGCAGGTTCAAAGTGAAGAAGCAGAAGCAGAAGAGGCAATGGCCGCTGTCGACTCCGTTGACGCAGCGACAAGCGACGATGTCCTGAAGAACTAGCGCCGGGGCCATGTTGCTTCGAGCCCGGACGGCGGATCACGTTGTCGCTAACACGCCCGACGCGCTTTATTTTTTCTTCCAGAAACGCGCGAGGATTTTGGGCCTGGGTCGCTTCCCGGCAAGTCTGGACCCGCTTGGCGGCGATGCTTGCTTCCTGACCATCCAGCGATGCGTGATATCGCAGCTCGGGCAGTGCAAGGTTTGCAGCTCGAATCCGGGTTGATCTGGCTGCGTGCGAACCAGGGTCATGTCGCTTTGACAGGTAGGGCAATGCGCCGGTTCTCCAGCCTTCATCTTCCCAAGCCTCCCGAGGAAGCGACAGACAGTTAGGGTGTAAACGATAAGAAATTTGTGGCCACATCAAGAAAGGGCATTCAAGGGCCAGCCGACTTGTCCGCCGTATCTCAAGGAGAAGGCGGAAGGCGTCATCGCCATTTTTGTCTATGGACGGTGGATTGCGCTGCCGCCGCCTTACGCACTGATTTGCGCTGTGTGCACAAGTGGACAGAACTAACAGTACCGGCAGCGTATTGTCGTGGCATCACCGCCCGGCCAGTGGCTTCCATCGGTGATGGACCGCCGGTTGCGCTCCCGCCTCCCTCAGGAATGGAGCAGCGCCATGCAGCGACGCAGTTTCAAACAGACCGCCCCGCTGGATCAACGCTTGACGGAAGAGGCAGAACGCCTGCGCAAGGAAGCGCGAGGCACCCCGCCGGGAGTTGCGCGCGACAAGCTCATTCGCCGGGCCCGACAGGCCGAGACAGCTTCGCACATGCAGGAATGGCTGGCGTCACCGGGCCTGCAGGCTCCGCGGTGACGCCCGAAGCCTGCGTCGATCAAGCCACGGCCTGTCTTGCAGAAGCCAACGCCGATCCTGCGCGCCTAACGCAGCCCCCGGCGTCCAATGTGCACTTTTGAACATCATTTCGGAACCAATCATTCCAGCGTCACTTGCCCTGCCGGAGGACTGCAACACTGCAGCAGGGAGCGTTTGAAGTGGATCGTGCGGTTACGATACTGGTCGTCGAGGACGACCAGCTCATTCAGGCCATGGTCGAAGATGCGCTTGCAGACGGCGGGTTCAAATCGGCCATCACAACATCCGGCGAGGAAGCCATTGCGCTTCTCCAGGGTGATGAAACTCAATACCGGGCGGTCGTGACCGACATCAATCTGCTCGGAAGACTGAACGGATGGCAAGTCGCTCGCGCTGCCAGAGAGGCCGATCCGGCGATGCCCGTCATCTATGTGACCGGCACTCACGAAGGGGAGTGGGCATCCAAGGGCGTTCCCAACAGTGTCCTGCTCGCCAAACCCTTTGCCGCGGCGCAGCTTGTGACCGCCATTTCCAATCTGCTCAATACCGGCACGCCGCCGTCGTAGGCGATGTGCCGCGGAAGCGGATCGATCGGCGCATCCATGGCGCGCGGTATCGACAAGGAAGACAAGGCAGCGGCCGGTTGAGCGAACGCGGCGGGCAGGGCCGGATCACATTCCCGGCGGATCAAGCCGCGACGGATTGCGGTTCCGGCCTGGCCGCCACCACGCCGGCGCGCCTGATATTCAGAATCTGCCACTTCGAAGTATCGAAACAATCGGCGGCTTTGGTCTCCGCGGCGGCGGCATCCGGTGCCTGGATGGCGATGTGGAATTTCCTCGCACCGTCACTCAGCGTCATTCTGAAAACCTGCATTCTTGGCTGTCCTCCATCTGATGAAAAGGTGGCGCGAGCAGGGTTAATTTTTCGTTACCGAAGTTTGGCCTGTCGCTAATCCGTCCCACGCGCTGTATGGCATTTCCGGCCAACACGGGAAGGAGATGCGGAAATGACCCTGGACGCGCAGGCCCTGAAAGCCAGAATGCGTGACGATCTGCGCGCCGCCATGAAAGAAGGGCGCACCGATGAAGTTAAGCTCATTCGGGCGCTGGTTGCGGCAATCGACAATGCCGAGGCGCCGCCGCTTGACGCTGATCGGAAGGCTGCCGATCAGCACCGGTTCAAGGAGGGCACGGCAGAAATTGATCGGCTCGCTCTCGGACATGCGCAATTGCAGGTGATCCTGGCTGCGGAAATAAGCGAACGTGAGCACGCCGCGGATGAGATGATCCGTATCGAAAGAGCAGATCGCGCCGCAGCCTTGCGTACCGAAGCGGCGATGGCAAAGCGCTATCTTGGGCTTGTGGAATGAAGTTGAGGCCGCCGCAGTTGGCGGCCTCTTTACTTGCCGTTAAGTCCCCGGCGCGACGATATTCGAATGAGGGTGTTGGCGGCCACGATCGTTGCTCTCCTTGTGCTCCAATTTGTGGACGAGCATTTTCATGGCTCGCACTATTCCCGCAGTGCGAAGGCCGTCATTTCTCACATGGCGAGATCGTCCGGCTAGGCCGCCTCAGGTCCTGTGAAGTTCGTCCCGGCTCCGGCGTCATCCGCCCTTTGGTGTTCGGGTCGGCCGCGAAATGCGCTTTGGTACATGCGCCCCAAGAGTTCCGGAAATGAAACTCCGCGCGATAGGCTGGCAGCGGAACAAAGCCGCTCCGTCGGCGTAAAATCCGGATGGACGATTTGGAAAAGCACAAGGAAGAGGCTCTCGTCGTGATGTCACTGAGCACCGCGACGCTGATCGCGTGCTTTGGTATCGCGCTTGCGTTGCTCTAGGGCCGCGCGCCTCCACCGTATCGTATCCTTCTCACAACCCACGAACAGGCCAGAGCGGAACCGCTGGCCTATTCGGCCTGAGCGGTCGACTTCATCCCCGTGCCCGTTAAGTTGCCTAAAGGACAGACGAAGGCCGTAAATGTCGGTTAGATGACATTATCACCGCGCCGTCCTAGGCATCTTTCGGTGACTGAGAGTTCGTCGCGCTCCCGCCTTTTCCGGAGAGAGCGCCATGCGCGGTCATCGCGAAAATCAACTTCTGTCCCGGCTCGATCGCGCCACGTTCGCGCAGCTCGAGCCGCACCTCACCATCGCAGAACTGCGCCACGGTTTTGCGATCGCGGAAACCCATGCGCATGTCCAGAGGGTATACTTCCCGCATGGCGGCATCATTTCCTGCGTCGTCGAGTTGTCCAACGGAGGGCGGATCGAAACCGGCATGATCGGCAAGGACGGTCAGTACGGCGCAGGCCCCGCGATGGATCACAAGATCTCCCTGAACCATGTCGTGATGCTGGTTGCAGGGTCCGCTTCGGTTGTCGATGCCGATCGGCTGCGCGATCTCACCCAGCAGAATCCTAAACTTCGGAAGATGCTGATGCACTATGAACAGTTCTTCCTCGCACAGGTGCAACAGACCTGTGCGTGCAACGCGGTTCATGACGTCTATTCCCGCACCTGCAAATGGCTCCTGAGGATGCAACAACTCGTCGGCGACGACATGCCGTTGACGCAGGAATTTCTCGCCCAAATGATCGGCGTCCGCCGAACCAGCGTCACGGCAGTGGCGGGAAAATTACAGGACGCCGGATTGATCTCCTATTCGCGCGGCCGGGTTCACATCCTCGACATTGCCAAGATTCAGCAGCGCGCGTGCGAGTGCGATGCAGCCGTCAATTCTCACTACGCGCGCATCTTCGACAGCTGATCAAAGAGCACACCTCATTCGACCGCCTCCAGCGCCCTGACCGCAGTCCCATTTTCCCGATGCCATGCCAGCGCAACACGTCGCAAGCCTCGCGCAGGCGAGCCAATGCCGGCAACGGGCCGGGCGGTGCGAGGGTTTGAAATGTCAGAAACCGGGCAGACGATCCGAGCGACGGCGGTTTAAAATCGGGCATTGGCAGTTTTTGTGAGGTAGAATGCCATGGCTCAGACGAGGAGGAGGCGGGTCAAGCACACGGCCACTTTTGAGGAGCGGCTGGCGGAGGAGGCCCTGCGATTCAAGGAAGCGGCGGAAGAGCAACCTGCCGGCAGCATGGCTCGGGAGCTGCTTTTGCGCCGGGCGCAACAGGCTGAAACAGCTTCACGCATGAACCGGTGGCTGTCGTCGCCAGCGCTGGCATCGCGCAAGTGAATGGGCACCGCGCGTCCTGCAGCGTAACAGAAAGCTGCCGGCATAGCAGGCAACGGGCGGCCCGGCCGGCTGTGCCCGGCGCGTGGCGTTACCCGGTCGTGAGTTCTACGGTGAGGATTGTTCGCCCGGTGCCGTCGGGGCCGTCCGTGACCCACACCTTCCAGGGATCGCCCGACCAGAGGCCGTCGGTTTTGCCGAGGTTCAGCAACTCCCGGACGGCGCGAACGGCTTCCTCCTGGACCGCGCCCAAATCCGCAAGGTCAAGGCCGGTCGGGTCCAGGGTTGTGGCGCCATTCGCCAAGTGGAAATAATGCCGCGCCATAGTTGTGCTCCGGGGAAGGCGGGAGCGTCGCTCTGTCACCGATATATACCTGGGGAATCGGGCGATGATGTCCGCACGCTAACTGCCCCTTCGCCGTTGGTCTGCTCGCTAAGCAACGTTGGGACGGAAAGCTTGCAAGACTCTGTAGCCATTGTTCGCTGACCGACAGAGCAACCTATTGCGAATGTGTAGGTTGAGTAGCGTGTTCGCCTTGGTGGTTGAGAAACCGGCATGCCGCGATATTATTTTCACATCGATGAGCTGGACACCGATCCTGACGGCACCGAACTGCCCGACCTCGAAGCCGCGCGCCGGGAAGCGCTGCTGGCGGCGCGCGAATTGCTTGCCGAGTGGATCGTCCTCGCTGCCGACGGCATGCCGATGAGGATTCTGATCGCGGACGAGGCAGGAAACGTGCTGGATACCGTCCATCTGCACGACGCGCTGCCGCGAGCGCTGCGGGAGAAATAGAACCAGCGTCTCATTGCGGCCTTTTCATTGGGCCTTGTCAGGTCCGTCATCATTGCCAGGGAGGGCAGGGGCTGGCCTGATGGCCTTGAAAGCTTCGCGCCTGCCAGCGCGGCCACCCGTTCGGCTGTGGCGCACGAATTTCATCGTGCGGCCGGATGCAGAACCGTGGTATGTTGAGAGATTAGCGCGACCGGCATTGATTGCAGACAAGTATCGAATTTTTTCCGATGGAATACCGCGGCAAGAATTATCTGGTTTTCGAAGGCGATCAGCCCAATTCGTGGCGATGGGCGGTGACGCTTGACGACCACACCACCAAAACCGGCGAAACGAAAACGCGCAGCGAGGCCATCACGCAGGTGGTGCTGGCCGTCGACCGGGCCCTTTCAAAATCGGGCAGCCGATGAATAGGGCCGCCAACGGGCCTGCTGGACCGGCTCAGTAGCCCCGGCGATAACGCCGCTCGCTTTGTCTCGGCGCTGCCGCATGAGCGTAAAACGGGTTGAGGAGGCACTGCGCAGCGCGGCCGGAAGCCGATGCCGCGCATTGGGCCATCGTATAGTAGGTGCAATCTTCGAAAGAACCGCCTCTCGGTGGAACGACATGCGCACAAACTGGAAACGCCGGGTCATAGGTCTGCGCCGGAGCTTGTTCGGCTGCGGTAACCAGACCAATCGTCAGAAACGCCAAAGCCAAAATGCGCATCGGAACATCCCTCGAAGTCGCCAACCAGAACAGCCTCGCGGGTTTATTGTTGAGCCCGCTTGCCGGAGCGAAACGTCTGCCGCCAAAGCACGGCACAGACGCGCAACACGGTCACTGATACTAGCGCGCCTTCTCCCGCCGCACGCCCTCGAATTTAGCCGCCTCGGTCATCCCTGCCGGCTTTTTCAGGTACATGGGGTGAAAATCCGTGATGGGTCAGAAGGTTCCGAGCGGCCGAGGCTTCGTTACAAGGCTTCGTTATTAGGCTTGGTGATAGGCTTGAGCATCAACACAGATAAGGCCGCTTCAGTTGGGCGCCCTTTGTGATTCCGATCACATTCCTGCAAAAACAGCCTCGGCACACTCGCTCCAGATCAACGGCGAGCTCCTCGCCAAACACCGAGCGGGACGATGCGCAAGATAGTCGGTTTCGTGCTTCTCGCCCTGCTCGCTGCGGCGGCGATGCACCCCAACAACAGATATCATCCGCCGGCAGCGACCAGCCACGTCATGAACGCCTCGAACATGACCAGGAATTAATTCGCCCCGGGGGTTTGAACTTTTGGAGGGGTTGGCCCGTCTATCTATCGAAAGCGATTCACAGCAATTCGAGGAGTTTCGACCATGCGCCGCAATGTTTCCCTTGCCATTCTGGCAGCCGTTTCCGCCTTGACCGTCGTCGGATCGATGTCGCCAGCACCCGCAGCCGAGCGCATCCAGGATCGCTATTGCCTGCAGGGCCGCCAGTGGGGCTATCCCGGCAATTGCCAGTTCTCCAGCTACCAGCAGTGCATGGCGACCGCGTACGGGACCGACGCCTATTGCGGCATCAACCCCATGCACGCCTACGCCTACTATCCGCGTGGCCGTTACTACGACCGGTACTGATCTGCGCGCGGCCTGTTTCGGCCAGGGCCATAGGGCGGAAAGAGCCCGACGGGTCGCGCAAGGCGCGGCCCGATGAACAGGTGGCGGCGCAGTCCGCCCTCCTGTCTTGGGTTCGAACGGCGGATGGCGCTCCAGCTCATCCGCTCGACGCGTTAGGCCGTGTACTCATAAATTTCCGATGTCCGCTATGCCACCAATAGCGACTAGAAAGCGGACAATGCTGGATGTCCGAGAAGTGCCCATGAGCTGACATGCCCACCCCAAATTTACCGTGACCCGACCAAAAAACCACCTTGAAGCCCGCTTTCCGCATTAACGTCGAAGCGATAGGTTACGGCGGTACGCACAGGCATTGCGAAAACGTTGTTTAAGGGGGATCCGCGATGACGATTGTTTTCGTTCACGGAAATCCTGAAACAGAGGCAGTATGGGACGACTTAGTCCCGCATTTGCGCAACCACGACGTTGTTCGTCTGTCTCCACCCGGGTTTGGCTCCGCAATCCCTTCGGGCTTTGACTGTTCCACCGACGCTTATCGCGACTGGCTCGCCGTCGAACTTGGAAAGTTGGCACAACCCATCGATCTTGTGGGACATGATTGGGGTGGCGGACATGTCATCCGCATCGCGATGGACCGTCCAGATCTGATACGGTCCTGGGCAAGTGATATTTTGGGCGCCTTCGACCCTGATTACGTCTGGCACGACATGGCACAGGCTTGGCAGACGGCAGAAATCGGCGAGCAGGCGCTTGCACAGATGGCCAGCATGCCGGCAGAGGCCCGAGTCGAGCGGTACGTGAGCCTGGGCATGACCAGAGCAATCGCTCAGAAAGTGATCGCAGGTGCGAACGCGGACCTGGGTCGAGCGATTTTGTCGCTGTACAGATCAGCCGCTCAACCGGTGATGCGCGATCTCGGTGCGAGCTTGCCGCGAGCCGTTGCCAAACCCGGCCTAGCGATTATCGCTACGGAAGATACCTTTGTTGGCGGAGAAACGCTCGCGCGCCGTTCTGCAGAGCGCGCCGGCGCAAAAGTCGCAGTGCTGGAAGGAGCGGGTCATTGGTGGATGTGCCAGCAGCCCAAACAAGGTGCGGATGCGATAAACGCGTTCTTGGCAAACCTCAGCTAGGTCAGGTCTTTATCAACGTTGCTTGCCGACCGTGGCTATGACGCCGATTGGATCAGGGGGCTCGCCATGAGGCGAGGCGCATGGGCCAACATCCCGCCAAAACGCAATCGCAACGATCCGATCTGCTTCAGCCCTTATCTCTACCGCGAGCGCAACCGGATCGAGCGTTTCTTCAATCCGATCAAGCAATGCCGTCGGGTTGCGACGCGCTACGACGAGCTGGCTGCCAACTTCCTTGCCTTCGTGCAACTTGCGTCAATCAGGCTATGGCTCCGCGCTTATGAGTCCACGCGCTAGTTCGTCAGCCGTATCGGCGACGCCGCCACAAAAAGCTTTGTGAACGCCGATTGGATCGAGGCGACGTCTGACGCCACCGTAAAATACTTGCCTGCGCACGCCGACAATGCGATCGGAATATCGTCGACGCGGGTCGCGCCGCCGAGGCTGCCGGGCTGGCCGAGCGTCGCGTTGTAACCCCAGTCCCAGGTCATCGGATAATAGGGCGTATTGATGATCGCAACGGTGACGCCCTTGCTCTTGAACGTGCTGCAGAAGGCCGTATCGAACACCTTGACCTGGGATCGAAGCGATGGCTCCGAGACCCACGCCCGTGTCGGATCGTTGACGCCGTCGGTGGCAATGATCACCATTTTCTGCGGACTCGACGCTGAGCTGCCGTCACCGGCGGGGCCGACATCGCTGATGAATTTCGATATCAGGCTGTTGAAGGGCGTTGCCGCCGATGCGTCGGTGTTGGCAAGCGCAGGCGCCGGGAAATTGCCGGATACCATCGAATAGGTGTAGGTCGGAGCCGTCAGTTGCGTCAGGTTGTCGTCGAACGACCACAGCCCGACCTTGACGTGGGATTTCAGGCTGGAATTGCTGTTGAGGTGTGTCAGCAGATTCTGGACGCCCTGATTGACGACCTGGTAGCGCAATTCGATTCCCTTGTTCAGGGCCCAGGCATATGAATCGGTGCCGTTGGCCTTGTCATGACAGGCCAGCGCGCAGCCGCCCTGGCCGTTCATCATCTGCGTGATGCCCGCACTGGTCGATGGCAACAGCATCGATGCGGAGATGTCGATCAGGAGGTAGACGTTCAGGTAAGGTTGGGCCGTCGAACTCGACTGCGAGGCCGTCGACAATTGCGTGGTCGGATGGCCGGCCACCTTCATGAAGGAGTTGGAAACGGTGCCCGTCGCCGTTCCCTTTCCCGCAAGCGTGAGGCCGTTCATCGTGAAGGTGGTACTGATGCTGGCCGAGATGCCCGATGTTATATTGGCGGAGAAGAAATTGGCGGCAGCGGCATTGGCTGCCGCAATCGCCGCGGTGCTGCTGGCGCCGGAATCGAGCGCTTGTTTGCCGGCGATCGAGCCGGCCAGGATCGCGGCATCGAGCGCCGACTGCATCTTGGTGCGCTGATTGTTCGCCACCGAATAGTCGATGGCGCAGCCGACGGCGATCAGCAGGGGCACCAGGACAATCCCGAACAGGACCGCGATATTGCCCGAGCTGTTTTTTCCAAAGCGGGCGACGCACTCGATCGCGCCGATCCTCGTCGAATTGGCAACGTTGGCCAGAGCCCGAAAAAATTGAAGATGCACGGTTGGGCTCGCCCTCGGATCTATGTCAGCCGGTAATGGTCGGTGCCGGGCTTGATAGACGGCAAACACTAAAGTTCCATTGAACGATCCCCGCGATTTCCCGCAAGGCGCTGCTTTGGCGGTGCGCGATTTCCGTACTTCTACGGAATTGTTGCCGTTATGCTTTCAATTTGGGCAGGCGGATCAAGCTGTCGCCGGTCCGTCCTGGGCGACGTCCGTGTCTGCCCCCGGTGGCCCAAATTGATTTCGGGAGTGTCCTGGCTAGAAATTTCGCCGTCCTTGTCGGGGGACGTCATTTGCAGATATTTGACCTGCGGGAGCGGCCTGAGTTCTTCAATACCGTCGCTGACCGGGTGTGGCGTGCCTGGTGGGACCCCTCCGGCCACCCATACTCCACGGTATCGAACGGCTTGCTCGATATGATGAAGGGCGATCCCATCTCCTTTGCTGTCGTCGCGGCGGACGGAGATCGGTATCTGGGGTCGACACTTGGCATCGCGTGCGATCTTCCCGAACGCAGGCAGTACGCGCCGTGGGTAGCCGCCGTGTGGGTTGAGCCGGAGCACAGGCGGCAAGAGGTTGGACGCGCGCTGGTGCGGGCATGCGGCGCAATGCTGTTTCGAACGCGGCTTCCCGCGCGCCTATCTGTGCTCATCGCCGGAGCGATTGGCATTCTACACGCGGATGGGATGGACCCCCATCGAGCACGGGGTGGGGAGCATAACCAGACGGTCTATGTGCTGGAACGATAAGGCCGCCTCGGTTGCCGGCCTTTTTCATTGCCCGCGCGCTGGTTTCAATCCTCAGAAACCTCACACAGTCCCCTCCGGATGGTGCATAATGTCTCATGGCAAAAGCAAAAGTGACCTTCAAGACCGTCCGGATCGCAGATGACGACTGGACTATCCAGGCAGATTATCCCGGCAGCGAACAACGCGAGATCACCGGGCTGACCAGCAAGGCAGATGCCGACGACTGGATGAACGGAAACCGCAAGGTCGCGTGGCTCCGATCCCAGGGCTACGCCAAGTGACCCGGTAGGGCCGGCGGCCGGATTAGCCAACGGGTCCCGCGCAAGGCGCGGCCCGATATCCTGAATTCATCGACTCGCAGGCGATTGCCGGCAACCACGATCGGTTTTTTTGCGCACCAGCGGCGCTGTCGGCTACTTGGCCGGGATGGCCGGCTGAACCGGTGCCGGGCCGGGCGGCGTCGGCTTGATCGCAGATTCAGGCCGGGTCGGATTAACCGTCGCGCCGGCGTCATTCACCGTATTGAATGTCGTGCCGGGAGGCGTCTGGGGTGGCCGTCGGTCAATGATCAGGTTGGTGTGATCTACCAGGATGATGGTGGTAATCGAGACGGCCGCGACAATCACGGCAATGATCACGGGTTTTCGCAAAACGGTTGCCATACACGTCAACGCCGTCCAGGCCGCGGGGTTCCAGCGCCGGCAGCGCTGGCTGATCCGCGAAACGTCGCAGCAGCATTCAAGCTGCCGTCGTGCTCCATCCGGCTATGAAATGCTTCTGCGCAGAGCGGGCATTGTCCCGGGCCGCAGTGGTCTGTTATCACCGACAAGCCATCCGTTGAAAAGCCAGCCCAGCGAAAGATCATGAGTTTCTTCGAGCGATTGAAGACCGCAGCATCCGCCGAGTGGCGCGCCTACACCGAGCATGCCTTTACGAACGCCATGGCGGACGGCTCGCTCGCCGAGGCGGCGTTTCGTCACTATCTCGTTCAGGATTATTTGTTCCTGATCGAGTTTGCGCGCGCCTACGCGCTCGCGGTCTACAAGGCGCCTCAGCTGGCGGACATGCGCGAGGCGGCGGCCGGCCTTTCGGCGATTCTCGACGTCGAGATGGACCTGCACGTCAAACTCTGCGCCGGCTGGGGGCTGTCGCCCGGCGATCTCGAACAAGCCCCTCCGGCGGTCGAGATGCTGGCCTATACCCGCTATGTGCTCGACGCCGGGATGCGCGGCGACCTGCTGTCGCTCAAGGTGGCGCTGGCGCCTTGCGTGATCGGTTACGCCGAGATCGCAACCAGGCTCGCCGCGCACCCGAACGCGCTGCTCGCAACCAACCCATATCGTGTCTGGATCGCCGAATATGCCGGTGCGCCCTATCAGGAAGTTGCGGCGAACGCGCGGGCGCATCTGGAATCCCTTGCCGATCGCTACGCGACGCCGGCCCGCGAGGCCGAGCTGATCGCGACCTTCAAGGAAGCAACCCGGCTCGAAGCCGACTTCTGGGAAATGGGCTGGCGCGTGGGCAAGTCTTGATAGGTCGCTCGCAGGTCCGGGGTCGCGGCAGGCTTACGATCGGGCCAGCATGCCATCGCGAGCCACAAGTTTTCCATTCTTGTAGACCGATCGCCCGCGCGGGATCGCCACCACTGCCTCCGGCACATGTTGCGCATTCAAGGTCACGAAATCGGCCTTGTCGCCGACCTCAAGCCCATAGCCCTTAAGCCGCAGCGCTTTCGCGCCGGCCCTGGTCACGACGTCAAAGGCGATCCCCAATTCGTCGTCGGTGTTGAAGCCGGAGCGGTAGCCGATCATGTTGGCGCGGCCCAGCATGTCGCCATCGCCGTAAGGCCACCAGGAATCCCGGATATTGTCGCTGCCGCCGAATACGGTGACTCCGGCCTCGCGCAGAAGGGCGACGGGCGGAAAGGGCCGGCGTCCAGGCGCGTTGGTCATGATCGCAATGTCGCTTTCCGCCAGAACGTCGGCCGTGCGTTTGGCGATGTCCGTGGCGACATCGCCGAGCGCATAGGCGTGGCTGATCGCGACAAGGCCGCCCATGCCGAGCGCGCGCGACCGCGCCGCAATCTGTTCGATTTCGAAGATTCCGAGCGTGCCATTATCGTGCAGATGTATGTCGACGCCGACGCCACGTTTCTCGGCAACACCGAATACGATGTCGAGATGCTTTTCGACATCGCGATCAAAGCTTGCGGGATCTATGCCGCCGACGAGATCAGCGCCCATCGCCACCGCTTCATCGAGCAGTTCAGCTGTCCCGGGGCTTTGCAGGATGCCGCTCTGCGGGAACGCGACGAGCTGGATATCGATGATATTCCGGTAGGCTTCGCGCACCGCCAGAATCTTCTCCAGCGATCTGAGCCCGATGGTGCCGTCCACCGTGACATGGCTGCGCATATGCGTCGAACCATGGCCGATGCAAAGCTCGAGCTGATTTCGGGCGCGGACTTCCACGGGAGCGGCTTCGGCGAAATTTTGCGCCTGAAAGGCGACGCGTTCATGGACATTGAAGCCGTTGGTATAGGGCTCGTGGGGCTTCCAGTCGTCGCCATAGAAGCTGGTGTCGAGGTGGATGTGTCCTTCGACAAATCCGGGAACGATCAGCGCGCCGCCGAGATCGCGTGTCGGCGCACCCACGGAGATTTGGGTTCCCGCCCTCGAAACGGAGCTGATGCGTCCGTTCGCAACGGCGACATCATTGAGCGAACCGTCAGCGAATTTTGCGTTGGTGAACAGCGTATCGATCGGGCTCACGCGACGTCTCCCAGCCTGAGTAGCTACGGGAGTTCATATTGGCCCTGGGCCTTTGGCAAGGGCTTTTGAACCTCGGCGCGCCCCTCCGGCACTAAAGGACTGGCACATCAGTGCCGCCGGATGAGAGGATGCTGAGACCATGTACGCGCGAGGCAAGAAGGCAGGGTTTATCGTCGCCTTCATGCTGGCGTCCGCCGCGTGTTCGGCGGTGGCCGCGCCGCGCGCGACGTCCGATGACGCGCAGGCGGTCGACAAGATGCGCGCGACGATTGCGGCCAATGCCGAGCAGGCGCTGGCCAGGCAAGGCGGCTCCAAGATTCTGTTCAAGGTCGATAGCGCCGCGTTGCGCGAAGCAGTCGTGACGGAGCTGCGCGATGATTTGTATCGGACCGTGCGGGAAGGGCGCATTCCGTTTTCCGGTCTGGCGATGCGCGACGGCGGCGTCGAGGTCCGGATTGCCGAGCCCAAGGACCGGCAGCGCGTGCTGGCCAAGCTGGTGCCATCCAAGAAAGAATTGCCTTCCAGCGCACAGACGATCAGCGTCACCGACAGCGGTGACGGGCTGATCCGCCTGATGCCGACGGAGGCCGGGTTCGCCGAGCGCCTGCGCGAACTGGTCAGGCAATCCGGCGAGATGATCGACCAACGCCTGCGCAACGCAGGCATCAGGGACGCCAGCCAGCAGCCCGACGGGGCCGACCGGCTTCGTGTGCTGCTGCCGGGCGTCAGGGATCCCGAACGCGTGAGCGCGCTGCTCGGCAAGCGAGGGCGGGTGACGTTTCGCCTGGTCGATGTGTCCGTGATCGCCGCGCTGGCTCAGAAAGGTCCGCTGCCACCGACATCCGAAATTCTTTACCACTTCAAGACCAGGGAGCCTTCTGTGGTCCTGAAGGAGGTCGCAATGGAGGGCGACGATATCATCGACGCGTCGCCCTTGATCGACCCGCGAACGCAGCAGCCGATCGCGTCGTTCCGCTTGAATGCGCGCGGCGCCCGGCGCTTCGCCACCATCACGCAGGAGAATATCACAAAGCCGTTCGCGATCGTCGTTGACGACCAGGTGCTGTCGGAGTCGATTATCAGCGAGCCGATCACCGGCGGCTCGGCGATCATATCGGGCAACTTTACGATCGAAGACGCCAACAACGTCGCGATGCTGGTACGTTCAGGGGCGCTGCCGGGGCGCCTGAGCGTCGTCGATCAGCAGGTCGTCGAAGCGGTCGCGACCGCCGGCAAACAGTAGCGAGACCACGTCAGGCAGCTTCGCGCCGCTTTCCGGATTCATCGAGCAGACCTGCAGCCACCAGCGCCTCGCGAATCCGCGCGATCTCCGGCTCGCTGATTTTGACCAATGGCGGCCGCACCACGGCGCGCGGCAGGCGGCCGAGAAGAACCAGCGCCTCCTTCATGCGGTTGTGCATGTCGACAAAGGGATCGGCGTAGAACACAGCCATCAGCGGATGGATGCGATCGTTCAGCCGCCGCGCCTCGGCAAGGTCGCAGGCTTCGACCGCGCGGAACAGCCGGGCCTGCAGATCGGCGATCACGCTGCCGCTTCCCGACAATAGTCCGTTGCAGCCGAGCACGAGCGAACTCAAGAGCCAGGCGCTGTTGGTGGAGAGCACGTTGACCGGCTGCTTTCGCGATTGCAGCATCCTTACATGCGCCTCGTGCTGCGGCACGCTTTGCGACCAGTCCTTGATGGCACGGATGGTGGGGATTTCGTCGAGCAGGCGGGTCAGCGTCGCCGCGGGATAACCTTGTCCGGTCGCCAGCGGATACTGGAAGACGATCAGCGGCAGATCGGAGGCCGCCGCGATTGTGCTGAAGTGCGCGAGCGCCATGTCAGCGGTCTGGCCGAGCGTGAAGGGCGCCGGCGGAAACACCAGCAGCGCCGAAGCGCCGCCGGCCTGCGCGCGCTTTGCGATCCGCGCCGCCTCGAGGCTGCCGTCCGCCCAGATGCCGTGGATCAACGGCAGCCGATCGCCGATCTCGTCGCCTGCGATGTCAAGCACCCGGCTCTGCTCATCGGATGTGCACGAGGCCACTTCGGTCGAATGCGCATTGATCGTTACTGCCGACAGGCCCTCGACAGCAGCGACGTCACGCAGATGGCTGCGGAAGCTCGACTCGTCGATGGCGAGATCGTCGTGGAACGGCAGCAGCACCGCGGGGATCACCCCCTGGGGTACGAAGTCCTTGAAGCGCGCCGCTTTGAAGTGGGCCTCTTTGGGGTAAGCCATGGCGATCTCCCGTCACGTTTTTTTTCAAACTTGACCGTTTCGCAATAACTATCACGGCCAGGAGACGCGAACCAGCCACGCGTCCGCGAAAGCGCGGCGGTTCTGGCGCGCGATCATTGTCGCGGACGGACAATCAGCGGAAGGTTAGGCCGCCAAAGGAGCCGGCCTGCGCATTACTTCACGTACCAGTAGGTGCCGGAGCAGGTGGAGGTCGCCCAGATCACCAGCACCTGGCCGCCGAACGGTATGCTCACTTCCATCCTGGGCGGACCGTGGTTACAAGTCCGGCCGCCCGCGATCGTGTCGAGTTCGGTTTCCCTGAGCGGTCTGGTTTTGATTTGCCCGGATTCCATATCTGTCTCCTGTCGTGGGACGAAGGGACCATCCGCATCGTCAGACAGGGCAGGCTAGGTTCGCGCGAGCGACGTGCCGTGAGGTAAGTCACGGTTTGAAGCATCGGCCTCATCCGCACCGGTCATTCCGGCTCATGTGACGATCGTCACGGTGATCCGCGATCGGCAAGCCTAGTGTTGCGTCATGACGAGCACTAACGCTCTTCACCTCATTCTTAACCGATGGAGAAATGTGATGACCAAGCGCAATACCGAAAACCGTGAACTGGCGATCGAGGAACTGGAGATCGTGGCCGGCGGCGTGATCGAAGGTGGCTGCATCCGTTTTCCCGACATCCTGAAAGTGCTGTTCCCGAAGCCGCTTCAGCCGACCCCGTGGAAGGACATCTTCCCGATCCGCTGATCGAACGTTTAGTACCGGCCGGTACATCCAGTTGGGGGAAAACAACATGACTAATCTTGTGCACGAATTGTCAGCAACCGAGCTCGACCGGGTGTGTGGCGGCGAACTGGATATGGTCAGTCTGCAAAGCCATGATGGCTCAGCGGCATATGGCCCTGCAGCTGACCACCACCATGCTCCGCGCCATGAACGATACGACCAGCACAATCATCAGAAATATCGGCAAGTAATCTCGACAAGTAAGCCTGGCCTGCAGCCGGGTTCAATCGGCTGCAGGCTGGCCTCTCTCGACGGTGCGATGTAGCGTCGGGGTTTCCGGATCGGGCATGCGCGGCTTGTCCGAGAGGAACTACCGGCACCCGCGCGGGGTTATCCCGGCAGCGGGCAATTCTGCCGTCGAAGGAGTTCTGATGCGCATTCTGACGTTGGCTGCATTGGCGATTGCTGCGGCTGTTGCAGCGCCGTCGGCGCACGCCCAGACCTATGATCCGAAATATCCCGTCTGCCTTCAGGTCTACACAGGCCGGAACGATTTCTACTTCGAATGCGGCTACACCTCGATCCCACAGTGCAATATGTCGGCATCCGGCCGCGCCGCACAATGCGTCGTCAATCCCTATTACGAGGGCGGAAAGCGCACTAAAAAGCCTCGCCGCGACTATTGAGGACTGTTGGGTTCGATCCGCCCTGCTATTGGGGGCGCGGCATCTGACCGGGCGACGGGCAGGGCGTAGCGCCTGACCCACCAGCGGAACGAAGGCGAATATGCAAAAGCCCGGCACACCGGCCGGGCCCTAGTTTGAAAATTCTTTCGTGATGAAACTCAGACATTCATAGCGAAATACGCTGGTGCGTCTGTTCAATATAGCACAATGGAGCCACAATTTGCCTCCGTATGACTGCGGAGACCCCACGCATGCGCATGGTCGCGCACAGGCGTGAGCATCCCCAAAGATTTCTTGAGACAAAGAACTGTCGAGACAAGATGAAGTCGAGGACTGTGTGGCATGAAAAAGCCGGCGGGTTGCGCCGGCTTCTCCTTGCGCTGTTTCGCGTCGTGCCGAACGGCTCAGCCCGGGCCGGCGCCCTGGGTTGCGGTGTACACGGCGTAGAGCGACTGGCTCGCGGCCATGAACAGGCGGTTCCGCTTCGGCCCGCCGAAACAGACGTTGCCGCACACTTCGGGCAGGCGGATCCGGCCGATCAACTTGCCGTCCGGTGACCATATCGTCACGCCGCTGTAGCCGACGGCGCGGCCGGCATTGCTGGAAGCCCAGACATTGCCGTTGACGTCGCAGCGCACGCCGTCCGGTCCGCATTTGACGCCATCTACCATGAAGTCGCTGAACCGCTTGTGGTTCGACAGTTTGTTGTCGGTGCCGACATCGAACACGAACATGTCGCCCTTGCCGCCCGGCCCGGTATCGCCGGGCCCCTTGCCGGTGCTGGCGACGTAGAGCTTCTTGTAATCGGGCGAGAAACACAGGCCGTTGGGATCGGGCACCTGCTCCTCGGTCACGACCAGATCGACGCGGCCTGAGGGGTCGATGCGATAGCAATTGGTCGGCAGCTCGCGCTTGCCCGGCACGAAGCCGGCCGGCTGGCCGATCCGAGGGTTGAGCTTGCCGGCAGGATTGCTGGGGCCTCCCGCAACGTCCGGTTCGCCCTCATAGAGCTGGCCGCCATAGGGCGGGTCGGTGAACCAGTAGCTGCCATCGGGATGGGCGACGACGTCGTTCGGCGAGTTGAGTTTCTTGCCGCCGAAATTATCGGCGAGCACGGTCGCGGTGCCGTCGTGCTCGTAGCGCACCACCCGGCGGGTGAGGTGCTCGCAGGACAGCTGCCGGCCCTGGAAGTCGAACGAGTTGCCGTTGGAATTGTTGGACGGGGTGCGGAATACGCTGACGCGGCCGTCATCCTCGGTCCATCGCATCTGGCGATTATTGGGAATGTCGCTCCACAGGAGATAGCGGCCCTGCGAACTCCAGGCCGGGCCTTCGGCCCACAGCAGTCCGGTATGGAGACGCTGGATTGGCGCGTTGGGCTGGGCGAGGTCGTTGAACGACGGATCGACCGCGATGATATCGGGGTCCCAGAAATAGGTGGTCGGCGCGCCCCGGGGACTGAAATCGCGCGGCGGGGTGGTGACCACGGATGGCGGCCCTACCGCGCCGCCCTGCTGGGCCAGCGCGGTGCCGGCCCCCGCCACGGTGGCCCCGGCGGCGAGCGCCAGGCCGTGGACGAGCGTTCGTCGTGAAATCATGGATTGCGGATCGCGCTGCACGTCGCGTGTCATCACTTCCTCCCAGGATATGCGCCGGCCGGTTGATCCGGCCAAGCGGGTGCAAGGCTATGCCGGCCCGGCCTCGGTTGCGAGCACCTTTCGGCGCAGCCCGGGGCTGAAGGATGCAGTGCAAGATGGCTTACCCTGTTGATCTCTGTCCGTCGGAAGGCGGCGGCGCGCCGGGCGGTTCGCCAGGATGCTGGCGCTCCGCTGGTCCGCTCGCAGATCAGGAGGGTTCAATCCGCCGGAGGATTCCCGGCAGGTTTGGTTGCCGCGCGGTAGCGCTTCCAGTTTTCGATGGTCGCTTCGTAGCGGACCGGCTTCCTTGCAGCGGGGACTGGCTCCGGCTTCGCGGCGACCATGCCCACGGTTTCAGCCTGTCCGGCTTTGGATACATGTGCTGGCTTCGGATAAAAGGCGACGAAGCCCAGCAGGCCCGCGATCACCAATCCAACAGGGATAGCGATCGCCCAATCATTATGTGTACGCTGAGTGACATCATGGCGCAGGACTCTCGTTAAGTCTCTTGGCATGTTCAGCTCCCACGTTGCATTGGCTTTTGTAAGTCGAGACGCGCGGCGGCAATCGTGAGCTGCTTCACTATTGCTGCTCACGAAACCGTTAGAAGCGGCCGGCGGTGGCCCCGAGCCCGCGCGCAGCCTGAACGATCCGCGCCTTCGAAAAAGTGATCCGGATCACGGAAATGCCGATGGAAATGCGCCTTTCCCGTTCGATCGCCGTTCAGCCTCGCGGCACATTTTGCGATTGCACCGCGCCTGTTCGCATCGATCGCTTTTGAATCAATCGATTGGCGAAGCTCATTGGTCGGCCGCGCAAGCCTCGACACGCGGCCTCTCCGCCCATAACCTCCGCCGCGCAATTGGAGGAGAAACGAATTGGCCAAGAGAGTTGTGAAGAGAGTTGTGAAGCGCGCTTGGAAAAAGACGCCCGCGAAAAAACCGACCAAAAAAACTTCTGTCCGCGCCAGCAAGGCCGCGAAGGTGGCCAGCAAGACCGGGAAAGCAAAGGCCAAGAGCGCTCCTTCGCGCAAGCCGGCCACGCCCAAGGGGCCGGTCTGGCAATGGTCGGCGCTGGAGACCGCGGCAGCCATCCGGTCCGGCGCGATTTCTTCGGTCGAGGTTACGGAGGCTCACGTCGCGCGGATGCGCGCGGTCAATCCAAAGCTCAACGCGGTTGTGGTCGATCTCTCCGACGAAGCGCTCAAGGCTGCCAGGGCGGCGGACCAGGCGCGTGCGAAAGGCGGCGAACTCGGCCTGCTGCATGGCGTGCCGATCACGATCAAGGAAAACGTCGATTACGAAGGCAGGCCCAATCCCAACGGCGTGCCTTCGCAAATGAACATCATCGCCCCATCAGACGCGCCTGTGGTGCGCAATCTCCGGAAGGCCGGCGCTGTCGTGCTGGGACTGACCAACACGCCCGAATTCTCGTTCCGCGGCTTCACGGATAATCCGCTGCACGGCCTGACGCTCAACCCGTGGGATCCCGAGATCACCTGCGGCGGATCATCGGGCGGCGCCGGCTCGGCGGTCGCGGCCGGCATCGGCACGATCGCGCATGGCAACGACATCGGCGGCTCGCTGCGCTGGCCGGCGCATTGCAACGGCGTCGCCACCATCAAGCCGACGCAAGGCCGTATCCCCGCCTTCAATCAAAGCGCCACAGCCGAGCGGCCGATGCTCGCCCATCTGATGTCGGCACAGGGACCGCTGGCGCGCAGCGTCGGCGATGTCAGGCTCGGCCTTGAAGTGATGTGCCAGCGCGATCCGCGTGATCCCTGGTGGGTGCCGGCGCCGCTGGCGGGTCCGAAACCGAAAGGACCGATCAAGGTCGCGCTGGCGAAACTGCCCGCCGACATGAACGTCGATCCATCGGTGCGCGCGGCGCTGAAGCAGGCCGCCGACCATCTGGAGCGCGGGGGCTATCGCGTCAGCGAAATTGAGGTCCCTGATATCAATGGCGTCTGGCAAACCTGGTGCGACATCATCGTCAATGAAGTCGCCGTGCTGCAGGAAGCCGGGATGCTGGCGGTAGCCTCGGAGCATTTCCACACGGCGTGGGGCGGCATCAAGCTAAAGGCGAACACGCTCGACCTGGCGGGCTGGATGCGCGCGACTGCCGCGCGCAGCGGTCATATTCGCGCCTGGCAAGCCTTCTTTGAGGATTATCCGGTCGTGCTGGCGCCGACGACGGTCATGCCGACGCCCGGGCCGCGCGCGGATACGACCAGCCTGGAACGCGTGGCCGAGATGTTCTTCAACGATTTGCGGTTCATTTCCGCCATCAATGTACTGGGCCTGCCGTCCGCGGTGGTGCCCGTCGCGCTGCACGAGGGCAAGCCGATCGGCGTGCAACTGATCGCGGGACGCTATCGCGAGGACCTGGCGCTGGATGCCGCGGCGTCGATCGAGAAACGCGCCGGCGTGCTGGTGCAAAAATTGTGGCAGCAGATGGCGTGAGCAGGCGCCATTGCTCTGAGGGCTAGGCGCTAATGCTCTGAGGAGGAGGTGCTGGTCATATGACGCGCACCCCCTCCACATCTGCATGCCCAATATCGCGCCATTGTGGCTTGACCTCTAGGCAATTGCGCTAGAAGTTGCGCCCGCCGTGGTCATTTCTTCTGAATTCATTCGAGATTCCGAACTGTTCGTTCCCGACTCGCGCCGAGCCTGGGCCCGGCTTGCCGTGGCCGTGCTGATCGGCTCGCTCGGCAGCGTCGGCATGTGGTCGGTGGTGGTCGCGCTGCCGGTGGTGCAGCAGGATTTTGGCGCCACCAGGGGCACGGCGTCACTGGCCTTCACCATGATGATGCTCGGTTTCGGTTTGGGCCAGGTGATAACAGGCAAAATATCCGACCGCTACGGTATCGTCACCGCGATCGGGCTTGGCATCAGCATTCTGGGCCTCGGCTATATCGTCGCCGGCATGTCATGGTCGATCTGGCCGTACATTCTCGTGCATTTTGCCATCGGGCTTTCTTCGGCGGCAACCTTCGGCCCGCTGATGGCGGAAGCCTCGCACTGGTTCGAGCGCTACCGCGGGCTGGCGGTCGCGATCGCCGCCAGCGGCAACTACATCGGCGGCGCGGTCTGGCCGTCGCTGGTGAACTGGGGCATGCAGACCTACGACTGGCGCACCACCCATATCGCCGTCGGTATCTTCACCGCCGTGGCGATGACGCTGGCGCTGATCGGTTTGCGCGTTCTGATGGGCGCAGGGGTGCGCCGCAGCCACGCCAATGCGCCGCCGCCGCGTCTCGACCTGAAGCTGTCGACCAATGCGCTCACCGTGATCCTGGGGCTCGCCAGCATCTCCTGCTGCGTGGCGATGTCGATGCCGCAGGTTCACATCGTCGCCTATTGCAGCGATCTCGGCTATGGCGTGGCGCGCGGCGCCGAAATGCTGTCACTGATGCTGGGCCTTGGCATCATCAGCCGCATCGGCTCTGGTTTCCTGGCCGACAAGATCGGCGGCATCCCGACGCTCCTGATCGGCTCGGTGGCGCAAGGTACTGCGCTGCTGTTTTATCTGTTCTTCGACGGCCTGACCTCGCTCTATTTGATCTCCGCGATGTTCGGGCTGTTCCAGGGCGGCATCGTGCCGAGCTACGCCATCATCGTGCGCGAGACAATGCCGGCTTCGGAGGCTGCGACACGCGTCGGGTTCGTGATCCTGGCTTCGGTGTTCGGCATGTCGTTCGGCGGCTGGATCTCGGGCGTGATCTTCGACGCCACCGGCTCCTACGCCGCCGCGTTTACCAACGGCGTCGCCTGGAACCTGGTCAACATCGCCATCATGGTGCTGCTGTTGATGCGCGCGCGGCAGCGGATGGCGATGGCCTAGATCGGGATGACGTTTCTTCGAACCGTCATCCCGCTCCATCTTTTTGTGTGAGCATGATCTGCGCGCAAACGCCTTCCGCGTTTGTCGCGAGGGAAAACCGGTGCCCGCTTTGCGCTAACGCGGCCCTGCGGGTCCGGATCATGCTCGCGCCAATTATCCCTTCTCGACTTCGCCGCCGGCCTCCAGCCAGCCCTTGAAGCCGCCAAGGTTGCGGACGTTATTGTATCCCATGTCTTTCAGGGTCTTGCCGACCAGCGCCGAGCGCCCGCCGGATGCGCAGTAGGCGACCACCGTCTTGGATCGATCGAACGCCGCGTCGTGTAGCGCGGAAGCTGGATCGGCACGAAATTCCACAAGTCCTCGCGGAATGGCGAGCGCGCCCGGGACCTTGCCCGATGCTGCGACCTCGGCCGGTTCACGGACGTCGAGAAACAGCACGTCAGCCCGGCCAACCAGTTTCTTCGCTTCATCCGGGCTGATACGCGGCACTTCGGCTTCGGCCTCCGCCAGCATCGTCTGTACTGTTTTCATTTTTGCTTCCTCCCGGATCAAGACGCGGTCGCGTCCATTGGGGCGAGTAAGGCGTAAACCCCGGGCGGTTGCAATGGCAAAAGATTTTGTCCAATTCTGGACTGATGGTGTGCGATGAGTAGTTCAAGGCTGTCGTCAGCATGCCAACCACGTAGAGTCTATCATCAAGTCGAGGGCGGCTTGCGAGATCGGCAGCGCGCTGCGGCCGTCGTCCGGACGAAGCTTCTACGCCCGTTGCCCCCCGCGCGCCAGGTTGAATTCGTTCTCGACGAGATCTGAGCAGGCGGGGGCTAACTTCACCCGAAGGATTGGGCGGACGTTCTATTCTGACAACGGCTTTTATTGCTTGCGAATCAAGGATGAACCTCAGGCAATCAGGTCTTGCGCGATCTTGAAGCGCTTGGCGCTCTGCCCCGCTTTGTCTGCGGGCCTCTCCACAGATCGTACGAACACATCCACGGCCTCGCGGAGATTCGCGGCCTTTGCAAAGGAAGGAAATCTCTTGGCTTCCGCGATGATCAGTTGAGTGTTGAAGGCCGGGTCCATCAGCGATTCCACACTGTGATGGCCTCCAACGCCCACGACGCGATTAAGCTGGAATAGTCCCACGCTATCCTCGCCGTTTGTGTTGTGCGCCCTGGGATTGAGGTTGGACTCACCGATTGCATTGGCAAGCGCCGCAATCTGCTGGTCTCGGCCGAAACCAGCGGCGGCGAAAGCTTTCAAAATCAGACCGGCAAACTGCCGGTTAGCGGGAGCGACACCTGGCGGCAACTTGAGTCCATCGATCTCGACGGCTCCGACCGCGCCAGGCTGGTCAAGCCACCGAACCGCCGCGATTTGGCTCGCCAAGAACGGCGTCTTGCCAACCTTCTTGCTCTGGTTGCCGCCAAGCAAAAAGACTTTCTTCTTGTCGGGAGAAAATTCGAGAAAGAAGCCGACATGTCCGGTTCCGCTGGTCTCTGCCGTCGGCGAAAGTACGATCACTGCCCCGCGCGGGATCGTCTTTGACTGCAAAGGAAAGTCGGCACCCCAACTCTTCCAACTGACCGCCGCCGCCGCCCCCTTCGGAACGCTCGCCTGGATGGTCGGGCTGTCACACCGCTTCATGCAATGAGCCGCGAACGCTCCACACCATGCCGGAAGTGGATTAGTGTCAGGCTTGCCGCCAAAATCCGTGTCCGCAAGATACTTGCTGATGACGGCATTGTGCGTCCCTTCCTTGACGCCCTCAACTTCGGCCTGCTCTGCGATGGCCATCCAGGGCGCACCGCCGGCCGTCACTTCCGGAATCATGTCCGGCCGGTGCTTTTCAATCCTCGTCAATGCGGCGACGAGCAGTTTCTTGAGCGTATCTTCCGCGATGTCGACAACGGCCTTTAGGGTGCTCGGACTGGCCTCTGTGCCGAAGAAGACCGTAGGTAGGCCGGAAAGTTTCTCCCGCGCCTTGAACAGCGCTGACAGTTCTTCGGCCGTCATGACGGCCTTGAGCACTTCCTTGATCGAGGTATCCGGCGGAGTGCCTGCGTCTTGCGCCTCGCGAATGGCGAGCGCGGCGGCCGGGCTGTTGGTCACATGCGCAAGGAACATATCAAGGAAGCTCGGAACGAAGGGGTCCTCCGCCGTCGCCTTTCCGGCGTCCAGGAAAATTTTGCTCATCGCCTTCCCATGGACGTGCTGACGATAGGCCGCGCCGGGAATCTGAAGCACCGGATGCTCGCGATCGCTCGCGCGGGCATCGCTGGCAAGAATGCCGCCGTTATCCGTAAAATCCTTCCATTCGGCGAGAGTAACCTGGAGTGGGCCAACGCCGTCGGAGCCGGGAATATTCTTTCCAAAGTTTTGGATATCCGTTTCGTAGAGCGCCCGTGCGATCAGAAAATCTGCGGAAACCACCCAAGGCCGGAGCGAGGCTATGGGTGGCGCGCCGTCCACGGGCTTTGTTTCCTCGTTGAAGAGCAGTTGGACGTTGACGCACTCCTGAACGAAGCCTGCCTCATTTACCGGCAGCCTGTTCGCGTGAGGTACTTCTTCGCAATCTTCCTTTAATATCCAACCCTTCAACGCCGCATCGCCGGGAGGACCGAGTTCAAAGAATAAGAATCCGTCCGACGCCTTGACCGGGTCACCAAGCAGCGTACCCTGAAAAAGGGTCTTCTTCGATTTGGCTGTTGCCAGCGGCTCCTCTCGCAACCGGGTCGTCACCTCGTCCTTAACGACATAACTCATTTGCGCTTCCGAAGGGCGGGGCTGGCTGTCCAGCGGTCGGCGGAGTTGCGCGATACTGCTCTCGTGGCGCTGTGTCGAAGCGGCGGGAGCAGCTTCGCTAGCATCCGAGGCATCCGAACGCGATGCCGTTATTAGCTCGTCGAAAACCGAGCGTGGGATACCGATCTGATCGGCAAGCTTTAATCGGCTCTTGACGTCTGCGATGACAGATCGAAGCGCTGCTGCTGCGCTCGTCGCCCGCTCGCGAACGGGCAAAGTGGCGTCCGGCGCTTCCGAAGTGTCGCTTGCCAAGGCTTTGTTCAAGATAATCTCGGTAATGTCTCCGATGGTGTTCAGCCCTTTCATGTCGCTGGCTTTGAGATCGAAAGGCAGTTGCTTCATCCAATCGGTGCTATTGATTCCGGCCGCCAGCTTCTGCAATCCGCGCTGGTTGATCTGAAATTTCTCTTTCAGATTAGTTGCCTGCCGGAGTTGCGACGGTTTGGTGGCAAAAACGTCAGCAAGGTGCTTGCGTACATTCGTGCTGACCTGATCCCTGGTCGAAAGCGAGGGCGCTGCATTTGCCGAAGCCACGGCCTCAGCCAATTGCAGGCTGCTTTCGTTGCCCGCAATGAGATGTTCGACGTACTCGGCGATGCTTGTCGGACTCCAGGCGAAATAGGCGCCCGAGGTGAAATTTGCCGCGCACTGCCCGAACATGTCGGCGGAAATCTTGATTTGCGGTTTCGCGCCGGTCGATGCGGCAATCAACGTCTCCCAACTTCGTGCGTAAATCGGCGGTTCCGAAATCGTCTTCTCGCGAGAGGTCAACGGAACTTTTGCGCGCAGCTTGAGCGCCACGAGATCGGGCAGTATGCCCTGCGGCATCTGAAGCAGGTTCAGCAAGTTGGTAACGACCTCGTGGACGAGAGCCGGTCCGATCGAGATGGTTGGTGCGAGGGCTCTGGACGACTTCGGGGCGTCGCCCCTTACATTCTTTCTCGAGGTACCGCTCTGCGCGTGCTCCAGTGCGTCGAACATCAAATGTGCAGCGGCAATTCCGGCGGCAGGATCGGTGAATTTCTCGTCGAGGAAGATATCCAGAATTTCCCGCGAAACGACGATGCGGCTGCCCATTGCGAGTGCCCGCCGGGCGATCTCGCTGCTTTCATATACAGGCTCGAGTGCAATCGGCATCCAGCCGCGCGACATGTGGACCGCGACTTCGATCAAATCGGGTTTCTTCGATTGTTCCGCGGCCGGCACGGCAGGCGCGGGTTGACGGCGAACGAAAACCCGAGTCTGCCGGTTGGGAGCGACCACCACGGCCTGACGTGTGACACGTATCCCATCCTGGACTTCAAGGATGTAAATTCCGGGCTGGAGCGTCTTGCCGGCGACGGCCCAACGCTCGTTACCGATGTCTTTCTCCTGCGCCTTGGCGGCCTCCGGTGCCGCTGCGCCGGCGGCGTTCCATAAATTGAACCTTACCGGAGACAACAGCGCCTCCGAATCGGAAGCGGGAGGCGCGCCTTTCCATCCCCGAGCGGTCAGCGGCATGCGGCCGATGAGAAGAAAACTTGCTGTCCCCGAATTTCCGTGGCTGCCGGCTGCGAGGGCATTGATCTCCGCCAGAGCCTGCGGGTCGGTGGTGCGCTGGAACGGGACAATGCCGTCGAGCCCGGGAACAACAATGGGGATCGTCCGGTCGCCATCAAGCTCCAGCAGTTGCTCCACCGCGGCCGAAGCGCGCGTAACCTTGACCCGGTAGAGGCCCTTGGGCTGTTTCGTCCGCAGCTTTCCGACCGCGCGCGCCACCAATTGGCGATCGTTGCCAATCAGAAATATTTCAGCGTCGAGGTGGGTGGTCACCTCCAGCGATGCCATTTCGATGTCAGGGGCCAGCTCAGGCATTGATGGCCACCTCGTCGGTGATCTCGACCAGCCGGTGCCCTTGTCCCCAATCGAGCTTGTACATGCCGGGTGCGAGCGGATGGTTGATGACACCTGCGGCGGCGACCGTCGTTCCAACCAGCTTGCGTGCGTGATCGAAGATGTTTACGGGCGTTCCGTTCGGTGGGATCGGGCCGCCATTGGGTTTTATCGTGATCGTTCGCGGCGTCGAAGCTGCGGGTGCGTTCGCAGGAGAGAAAAACACAATGTCATCGGCAGAGAGAAAGTCCGGTTCACGCGAAATGCCGGTTTTGTCCGGTAGTTTGTCGATGTGAACTGCAACCGCTTTATAGAGATAAGCCGCCAGGTCGCTGGTGCGAATGCCGCCGGTGGTTGGATTGATCGCAGCACTACGTAGTCCGCGAAGCAACTCGTAGGTGAAGACGCTGTGATACTCCCCGTTTGGACCAAGCGGGAGTTCGACCGCTTGCAGCGGGTACTTGGCCGCACAGGCGATGACCTGCGGCGGCGGCGGGACCACTGCTGTCACGATCTGGAACGGCGGCAGCGAAGGGATCAGCGTAACCTGGGCCTGCGAACAACAGTCGAAGAAAAGGACGTATTCCTCGAAGAACTTCGAATTGCTCAAACTCTCCTGCCAGGAGGTGACCAGAATGTGGTCGATAAAGACCTGACTCAATGCATCTGAGGTAACCAGGGCGCGCCTGAATCGCTCGGTGGCGAGTCCGTGACCTGACAGGTAGATATAGAGTCGACGCCCGATCTGCGGTCCTTTGCCGGCGGCGACGTTTGCCTTGGAGAGGACGACGAGGCTCTTGAGCCAGCGTTCGATATCAAACCTGACCGGACGGGGCGGTGGGTCTCCCCAGGCGGCGCCGTTGTTTTGCACCGAAGTCAGCAAAGTGATGTTCCCCACGCCCAAATCGTTGCGGAGGAATTGCTCGACAGCGGTCGCATCGTTGATCGGTGCGCGAAGGTTGTTCGGCTCGTTGGGCGAGTCGCCATAGCTGGGGTAGTCGGCAATTCCAACTACCAGGGCCCAGTCGTTGGCTCCGTTGGCCATGGCTACATAATCCAAATCAGCTCAAAAATAGACGCTTTGGATAAGTTGCTTGTCCTTGGGTGACAGCGTCGCGTTAAAATCGGTCGTAAATCCATCCAGTGTCCAGTTTGCCGGAATCTGGTACATCATGATGGAGTCTTTATCGACGCCGGTGGCAATGACCGCGGCCGGGTCGTACTTCTTGAACATGTTGTGCTCGATTTTTGCGTCGTCCCATTTATTGGGCGGGCCGCTCAGCGAGGCCTTCACTGCGTCACGGTCCCACTTGATGCCGTCCTTTGGGTTCTGATGTTCATGAATCAGGCCGAGCGCATGCCCGAACTCATGAAGGACGACCGAACGCACCTCATCGTCTGTGGAGTTGTCGTCCAGCCACCCGTAGTTCATCGTGGGCTTGTCTTTGTCAATGTGGCGGCACTGGGTGCCCAGATAAGACCACGAGCCTTTGCCCTGCATGAAGGCGATGCGGATCTCGGCTTTTGTCGGATCCGCCGCCGGATCCATCAGGAATGCAAAGGTCACCTTGGCTCCACCCAAGGTTCTCCAGAGTTTGGCTGCATCTGCGACTCGTTGGCGCAACGCCTGACTTCCTTCGAGAAAGCCCACTGTGATGGTTGGATTGGGACCCCAGAACGCTTCCTTCAGCAATGCTGCCTTGCGGCCGAGAACGGCCGCCTGGCTGGACGCCGACAATGCGTCTGGCGTCGGGCACATGCAAAAGCAGAGCTTTGTCAATGCCATATCATCTCTCCCGATTAGGTTGGGCGCACCACGACGGCTCTTTCTCGGCCGGATTGAAACAAGATAAAAATTCGGGACGTGGCCTGCTGTTGAAAAATCACAGCCGTGGTCATTCTCAAAATTCAATCTAAAATAGAACACCCGGAAGGACAGGTTGTCAACGCAGGTCCTGGACGGCCACTGCCTGCGGCCCTCAGCCGGGGCCCGAGATGGTTGGCAATCGTGAGGTTTTGTTCGCGAGCCGCGGTGAGAGGTGCTGTCTCGATGGCTCCAAGGTCACACCGCCTGACCCGCCTTCAACAGCGAGCAGCCCGTGATCTTGAAGCTGCCGTCGGGCTGCTGCTCCAGCGTATACAACGCCTCCCATGCCTCGCCATTGGCATCGACGATGTGGACGCGCTGGGCAATCCGGCCACCCGCCGCGCGGGCTTCGCCGAATTCAAAACTCTTGTGGCGGTAGACCGGCGGATAGGCCTGCCGGACCATCTGCATGAAGATATCGGCTTCCGGAAAAATCTGTTGGATCGACGGCGCCGCGTGAGAATAGGCGGCGGCGGAATCGTCACGGCCAAAAGCCTGCTCCTGCGCGCGGATCACGCTTTGCGCGGCGGCGACATCGTCGGCGAAGGCCGGTGATCCAAATCCGATCAGGAAGACGACAAGCAGAGCAAGAGCGCGCATGCGGATGTTCCCTGGCTAGAGCCTCTTCCGTTTCGATGGAATCGAAACGGGGCTCCAGATTCTTGATTTGACGCGTTTTCTCAACGCGAACCGGTCTCCACTTCGCTTGAAAACGCTCTGATGCAGCGAGTTACGACCAAGTCGGCCGAAAGTTGCATCCATCTCGCCAGCGGAGCAAGCGGCTCCAAGGGGTGAGGTGCCTATTGACCGCTCGCCAGGCGCCGCAGGCCGGACGCGGTCAAGCCGAGTTCGCCGAGCCGCCGCACTGCGTAGCCGAGGCCGACCAGCCGTTCCCAGTGCAACTGGGGAATTTCACGCTGCGCATCCCCCTTGCTGACTTCGCGCAAGGAGGCGAATTCGTCGGCGCTGAGGGCAGGGTGTGGTTCGCTCATGCGGCGACCTCGTCGGTCCACACCTTGAAGCTCGCCAGCGTGTTCGGGCCGAAGGTCTGGGTGATCGGCACGTCGGAGGCATCGCGCCCCTGTGCAATCAGGACGCGGCCGATCCGCGGCACGTTGTTGCGCGGATCGAACATGTGCCAGCGCCCGCCGATATAGGCTTCGAACCAGCCGGCGAAATCCCCCACGGCCCAGGGCTTGGGCGTGCCGATGTCGCTGAGATAGCCGGTGCAATAGCGCGCCGGAATGTTCATGCAGCGGCAGAACGTGATGGCCAGATGAGCATAGTCGCGGCAGACGCCCTTGCCTTCGCTATAGGCTTCCCACGCCGTCTTGGTGGCGCGGGCGTGCTCGTAGCCGAACGCGATGTGGCGATGCACGAAGTCGCAGATCGCCTGCACCCGCGCCCAGCCCGGCCGCGTCTTCTCGAACAACTGCCAGGCAATGTCCGAAAGGCGGTCGGTCTCGCAATAGCGGCTGCCGAGCAGATACACCAATGTGTCCGCAGGCAGATCCTCGACCGCGTGCTGGACCGCCGAGGCGAACATCGGATCGGGCAGGCCGGAGTCGCGAACGACGCCATCGGCGGCAAGACGGAGGCGGCCTGCCGGCGCCACCATGCGGCTGCACCAATTGCCGAACATGTCGCGATAGGGGGTGATTTCGACCGCAGGCGTGGTGGTCAGGAAGTCCGGCACGATGACGTCGGAGGCGCGCGTGAAATGAGTGCCCAGCACCATGATCATGGGTGTCGGCTGCGGGAAATCGTAAAGCATTTCGAATCCGACGCGCAGCTTCATTCGAAATACTTTCTTGGCTGAATACCTGCTTGAAATGGCTACGAAACCACCGAATACAAGGCTTTTGCTGCTTTATTCAACCAAATGCGCCTCTCGACAGAGAAAACGATAGCTAATTGCCGCAAAAGCGCGCACGCTACGCCGATGTCCGAACAATCCGATGGTTCCGTGCGCAGACGAGGTCTGTTGCCATGACGATGCGCTCGCGACGGGAAACGATTCATTTCAGGCACCCGTTCCGCATCAAGGGAATTGATCGCCAACTCGCGCCCGGCGCCTACGAAGTCGTCACCGATGAGGAGATGATCGAAGGGCTGTCGTTCCCGTGCTTCCGGCGTGTCGCCACCATGATCATGGTCCCTGCAGCGGCGCCGCACCGATCTTCGATGGAAATGATTTCGATCAGTTCAGTCGATCTGTCCGATGCGCAGCGGATCGACGCGAGCGCGCCCAAGTGACTGAGATCCCGATCGAGCTCGACAAGCATCGCGGCATGGCGGCGCAGAAGGCAACCGACATCCGCCGCGTGCTCGCCGACGTCGAGGCCAACGCGAAACTGCTGCGCGACAAGCAGGGCGTGGTCGAGATCCAGCTCCTGGCCGTACCGGCCGCCTCGTGGTCCGAGGCGGTGGCCAAGGCGCGTTACGTGCTCAACCTCTATTCGGCCAGCCTCGCGCCATCAGACACGCATCACCGCGACCTCGTGAGCGCGGTGCTTGCGGATCTCACCCGGCTCTCCGGCGATGATGCCTGAACAAAACGAACAAGCGGCTTCGACCAACCAAGACTTTATCCAGCGTGTTCGACGCAAGATCGAACGGCCAAACTGAAAGTATCTGATGAAAAATCTCTCGCCCCGTCACGTCAAGACAGAAGAATCGCTTCGCCTCGGTGTCGTGTCCGGCTGGTACTCGACCAAGGTCAGCGGCACCTTCGTTTCGGGCCCGCATGATTCCGAAGCCGACTGCCTGCGCAGGATTGCCGAAATCAATCCCCCGCCGGCCAAGAAGAAGATGATGGTGGGTTGAGTGGGAGAAATCGATGGTACGGTTGTTCCGACCTTTGAGAACCGCCCGATGACGCTCGCGCGTGGCAGCATCGGGGGCTACGAATATGATCGCATGGTGCTGAAGTTTTCCATGATGGACGACGGCAGGGAAGTCCCCTGCGCCGTCAGTGCGTCGGCGATGGACGATCTTGAGCGTGTTTCGCGGACGGCGCCGGAACGGCGTGAAGAGCAGTTCGTCCGGCTGCGCGACCGGATCGAACAATGCGCCTCGCGCAAGTTCCAGGCGCGGGAGTTCGAGGGCACGCCTCCCGGCATCATCCTGCGCAGCATCGACTTTCGCGGCTGATGGCCGAGGCCGCGGCGCGGCCTGGAATTGACAGCGTCGCTGCGTGAGCCGGGATCGACACCTGCCTTAACTGGCAAGCGCGGCGATGCAAATATAAGTCGTCGTTGCGGAACTCTGCGTCCGCAGCGCCGTTGCCAATCGATCCCCAAGAGCAGTGGGATTGGCGATCCGCCACAGTCAGCAGCCCAACATGACCAAAGCTATCTCGGCGTTCGCGGTATTCGCGCCGCTAGGAGCGTCGGGTGCAGCCGTTCGCGAGGTGCGCCTGGTCATGGCGTGCCGTTGAGCCATATATGATGCCTCTGGATCATTCCCGCCTTCCGCTCGTCGTGCTCGTCGTTGAAGACGAGATGATGCTGCGCATGCGCGTGGTCGATATGGTGGAAGACGCCGGCTATGTCCCGGTCGAGGCCGTGGACGCGGATGAAGCCATGGCCATCCTCCGCTCCCGATCCGATATCGCGCTGATGCTTACCGACGTTCAGATGCCCGGTAGCATGAACGGGCTGCAACTGGCACACGCGGTCCGCGAGAATTGGCCGCCCATCAAGATCATCCTGGCGTCCGGGCAGCTGAAATTGTCCGGCAGCGACATTCCGTTGGACAGCCGATTTTTCGGCAAACCGCTGCAATCCGACGAAATCATTGCGGAAATGCGCGTAATGCTTGGCCCGGCCTGAAATCGGCAGGAGACGGACATCCGATGGCTTTGCACCGTAACGGTCAGACGGCTGAATCATTGGCTTAAAGAAATGTCCGGAACCGGACAGATGGTGGTATTCGTTGTCGATGTTCAGAACAGTTCCTGATCCGTATGCCTCCCTTGAGGCGTCCGATCCGACGTCACCGCAGGAGGAACTGGCGGCAGAAAACGTCAGTCTCCGGCTGCTGCTGACACAGGCCAAGCTCAGCGCCGAGACGCTGCTTGAGCAGGCCGGCATCGACGCCAAGGAGCGCGAAGCCGCCGACAAGCTGCAAAAACTGATCCTCGAAGAGCTTCATCACCGCATCAAGAACACGCTGGCAACCGTGGGCGCCATCGCGTCGCAAAGTCTTCGCAACGCGCCGAGCACGCAGCATGCGCAGCAAGCGATCGAAGGCCGTCTGTTGGCGCTCGGGAGGGCCCATGATCTGCTGTTGCAGGCGCGCTGGACCGGTGCGGAGCTGCGAAAGATCGTGCAGGGGGCGACCGAGCCGTTCGACAATCCGGACAGGCCCCGGTTTTCGATTGCCGGATCCGATGTGCAGATCGCATCGGGCGCGGTTATTGCGATCGCGATGACCCTCAACGAACTCTGCACCAACACCACGAAATTTGGCGCATTGTCGGTGCCCGCCGGTCACGTGGCAATCAGCTGGGCGAAGGATGCGCCGGCATCGCGGCTGCATTTCACCTGGAAAGAACAGGATGGCCCGGCGGTTGCGGCCCCGACGCGCCAGAGTTTTGGCACGCGCCTGATCGAGACGCTCGGCCGGCAACTCAAAGGCAATGTCAGGTTGACGTACGAGCCGAGCGGGTTCGTCTATTTTCTCGATATTCCCTTGCTCTCGCTTGAATCGTGAGCGCTTAGCGCGCGTCAGCTTGCCACGATATTTTACCGGATCGAGCTGTTCATGTTGTCGATATCCGGCGAGGGGCGGGCGGGAAACAGCCGCGCGGCCGACGAGTTCGACAGGTTGCGCCTGCATTTGGGCTCGTCGGCGCTGGCGTCCTCGGTGCCGTCCTTGTTCCAGCGCTTTTTGGCAAAGACATCGTCGAGGCGATTGACGACCAGGGTGGCGTGATCGCGTTCCAGCGTATCCGGGTTCTTGCGCCCGTCGCTGGAACGGAAAGCACCGCCATCGACCAGCCTGCCGCTGATCTCGTAGTCGCAACCGGCTTTCCAGTCGCCCTGGTCCCACTTCCAGCCCTTGGCCGTGACGCTGCCATCCTTGTTCACGGTGACCTGGAGCACGGCATTGTACGCCAGCCATGTGCCGGCGAGCCCACTGCGCGTGTCGTCAAAGCCCTCGATCAACGCGATCCGCTCGCGCTGCAGCCGTTCGAGCTTGTCGCGTGCGTCGGCGGTGTAGTGCATTTGCGAGGTCTGCTTCTCCCAGGCCGGATGCAGGAATTGTGGATATTGGTTGGTCTGCGATTTGACCCAGCTGCGCTGGTCTTCGGTCAGCGCCCGCCGCGTCGCCTCATCGATGCGCGCCAGCAGTGCTTTCCAGGCCCGGTTCAGCTTCTGGTCGTTTTTGGCCATGTCAGGGTCGGCGCAGATTTCCTCCTCGCTGGCGGTGCCGGGGCGGGAGCAGTCGAAGGTCGGGGCCACGAAGGCCGTATCGACCTTGTCGGTTGCGGTGTCCTGCTTGCCGCTGGCGAAATAGCTCGCGGTGATCTGCCACATATG
Organism: Bradyrhizobium sp. AUGA SZCCT0177; assembly: GCF_018130125.1. NCBI lineage: Bacteria > Pseudomonadati > Pseudomonadota > Alphaproteobacteria > Hyphomicrobiales > Nitrobacteraceae > Bradyrhizobium > Bradyrhizobium sp. AUGA SZCCT0177. The sequence continues at coordinate 68,644 of NZ_JAFCMA010000017.1, forward strand.
TTTGCAATTGGGTCGGTCTTCGTCGCGCCATTCGGTGTCGCCGAGCACGACGCGCAGCGTCTCGCCCTGGCGGCGCATCTTGACCGGGATCGGTTTGACCGGTTCGGCCCTGGTGTCGGCTGTCCTGTCATGTGGCTTCGCGGGCGCGTCGTCGTCCGGCAGCATCGTGCCGGTCAACCATCCGCCGGAAGACGGCTTCACGAGCGCGCCGGCCTTGCAGGCCCGGCGCCGGTCGCTGCCGAGGCCGTAGACCGCGCGCGTACCGAAGGCGAGGCGGTAGCCGCCGCCATCAGCTGCTGTGACCACCACGCTGCCGAACGTGTTGACCCATGTTCCAGGAAATCCTGCTCGTCCGAAGCCCGCTTTTATTGCTTCCACTGCCGTGGCCCGCTGGCGCAAGGTCTCGACAAAGGCCTCCTTGATCTCATCATCGTCGAATTCGTGTATGGGCCCCGCGGCGCTCAGCATGATCTCGTTGAACCATGCCTGGTCGCGCTTCAGCAGCGGCCGGGTGTTGGCTGGCGCTTTTGCAAGGGAAGCCTGCAGCGCCTTTTCGATTTTGGCGGTCAGCGCGTCGTAATCGGTCTGCTTGCAGACATCCGACGAGGCGAGCGGGCCATCGGTGCCGCAGAGACTGAGTCCGGTGGGCCCGCTGCTCAGCGCGCGCAGATATGTGTCCAGGGCGTAGCAGGAGGTCGGCATCAGCACGGACGCGGCAACAGCGAGCACCGCGAGGGGATGGGAAGCGGACATGGGTTTTCGGCCCTCGAACGGGGGAGCGCGTTCTCTGCGCTTTAAGTCGCAGGCCTTGGCCTTTGGGTTCAGGTCGCCGAGCCTAACTCTCCGCGACCGCCTCACTCCATGGCTGGAACACCTCGGTGGCGCCGCTGTTGGTGGCGCCGTCGCGCAGCACGACGCTCGGGCAGGCGAACTTCATCGGCGTGGTCTGGATCCGCGCTTCCTCGTAATTGAACTGCGCACGCAGGCTCTCCCGCGTTGATTTCGGCAAGCGCACGTCGCCGATCACGATGGCGCCTTCGCTGGCGTCGATGCGCGGCTGATGGATCGCCGCGTCCAGATCCATGCCGTAATCCATCACGAACGACAGAAGCTGCGTCACCGCGGGCAGAATGCGCCGACCGCCGGAGGCGCCGATGGCGGTGCGGCGGCCGTCAGACGCCTGCGCCAGCACCGGCGTGTAATTGGTGAGGCAGCGCTTGCCGGGCGCCAGCGAATTCGGCGTGCCCGGCGTCGGGTCGAACCACATGATGCCGTTGTTCATGGTGATGCCGGTTTGCGGACAGACGAATTTGGAGCCGAACGATGACAGCAGGGTTTGCGTCACCGCGGCCATGTTGCCGTCGCGGTCGACGGCCGAGAAATGCGTGGTGCAGGCCGGCGCCAGCGTTTCGGCGCCGAGCGCGCGGCGGCCGTCGGCATCGCCCATGTCCTTGAGGCGTTCGCGGTAGGCCGTTTGCAGTGCCTCGGCGTACGCTGCATAGGCCGCGGAATCCGGTGCGCCGTTTGTTGGCTGCAGATTTTGCTGCAGCAAGTGTAGCGTACGCGCCAGCGTTGGTCCGGCGGTCAGTTCCGGCGTCGCAAACACGTTGCCGCCGCGATAGGGGATCGCCAGCGGTTCGCGCAGATAGGCCTTGAACGGGATGAGATCTTCGACCGACAGCGCGCCGCCGGCGCTTCGCACATCAGCGGCGAGGCTGCGCGCCAGATCGCCTTCGTAGAAATCGCGCGGACCTTGCGCTGCCAGATGCGCCATCGTGGCCTTGAGCTTGTCCTGCGGCAGGCGGACCTTGGTCTTGATCCCCCATGGCGCATTCGGCGGCAATCCATCAACGAGATAGGCCGTCGCACTGGCGGGATAGCGCCTGAGATCAGCGGCCGCACTCGCAATCATCAGCGTGGTCCACCAGTCGACCGCGAGGCCCTCACCGGCGAGGGCAACGCTGGGCGCGAGCAATTCCTGCCACGGCATTTTGGCATGGCGGCGATGCGATTCCTCCATGCCGGCAACCACGCCGGGCACCGCGATCGCGCCAGGGCCATGGATGTTGCGGTCGTCCTTGACCCGCGCCCACGGAAACAGATCGGATGCCGCTCCGCCGCTCAGCGGATAATCCTCCAGGCGCAGGCTGAGCGGCGCCCGCATGCCGTAGTCGATCACTTCATAACGGTCCTCGCGGGCGCGATAGAGCACCATCGCGCCGCCGCCGCCGAGCCCGCTCATCCAGGGTTCCAGCACGCCCAGCGCAAACGTCGTCGCGATCACGGCATCGACGCAATCGCCGCCCGCCGCCAGCACTTCGGCGCCGACCTTGGCCGCCTTGCCCGATTGCGCGGCGACGATGCCGCCTTTGGAAGTCACCGCGGGCTTTCGGATCTGCTGGGTGTTGGTGAACTGGTCGTGCATGCTGCTGCTTTCATTGCCACAGGAACCGCTAGGGTACGGAACGGCCCCCGCCAGGTAAAGTCATCAGGCGCAACCCTGGCATCCTGACGCAAGTGCAATGCGCGGATTGTTGGTATGGTGGGCACAAGCGCCGTCGTTGCCAAGAACAACAAAGACCGGGTGGAATATGACCGAAGGGACCAAGGCTCCCCGTGAAATGGCTCCCCGCGACAAGTCGCATTACGAAGTGATCGTGATTGGCGCGGGTGTGGCCGGCATCTATCAGATCAAGCGTCTGGCCGATCTCGGGGTGGATGCCACGGTGCTGGACGGCTCCCCCGACCTCGGCGGGACCTGGTACCGGAACCGCTATCCGGGCGCACGTTTCGACTCGGAGAGCTACACCTATGGTTATTCCTTCTCGCGGGAATTGCTCAACGAGTGGCACTGGAAGGAATGCTTCTCGGGCCAGCCCGAAAATCTCCGCTACCTCAACCATGTCGCCGACAGATTCGATTTACGCAAATACATGCAGTTCAACGCCAAGGTGGAGGCTGCGCAGTTCGACGAGGCGCAGCACATCTGGCGGCTCAGGATCGACGATGGCCGCGAGCTGACCTGCCGGTTCGTCATTCTGGCGATCGGCCTGCTCTCGACGCCGACCTTGCCGCGGCTGGAAGGCATGGAATCCTTCAAGGGCCGCTCGTTCCACACCTTCTACTGGCCGCACGAGCCGGTCGAGATGGCGGGCAAGAAGGTCGCGATCATCGGCACCGGCGCCACCGCGATCCAGGTGATCGGCGAAATCGCCGACAAGGTCGGCGAATTGACCGTGTTCCAGCGGCGGCCGAACTGGGCGGCGCCGCTCAACAACGGACCGATCTCGGACGAGGAGATGGCCGACATCAGGTCGCGCTATGACGACATCTTCGCGGCCTGCGCCCGCAGCCCCGGTGGCTTCGAGCATGAGCCCGACCGGCGCGGTTTCTACGAGGTGACGCGTGAGGAGCGGCTGGCGCTGTGGGACAAGCTCTACGACGAACCCGGGTTCGGGATCTGGCTCAGCAATTTCCGCGAGATCTTTACCGACGAAGTGGCGAACGCCGAGTTCTCCGCCTACATCGCCGACCGCATCCGCCGGCGCGTGAAGGATCCGGTCATCGCAAAGAAATTGATTCCGAAGGACCATGGTTTTGGCGTGCAGCGCGTGCCACTGGAGACGAATTATTTCGAGGCCTATAACCGCGACAATGTACATCTCGTCGATATCAGCGAGACGCCGCTCGAACGCGTGACCGAGACCGGCCTGCGCACGTCGGCGCGCGATTATGATTTCGACATCATCATCTATTCGACCGGCTTCGACGCCATCACCGGCGCGTACGACCAGATCGACATCAGTGGCATCGGCGGCGAGAAGCTATACGACAAATGGAAGGACGGTCCGTCGACCTTCCTCGGCATGCTCGTGCACGGTTTTCCAAACCTGTTGATGCCGACCGGCCCGCAAAGCGGCTCGGCTTCGACCAATTTTCCGCGCGGCATCGAGACCGGCGTCAATTGGTGCATGGGCTTGCTCGAGCACATCTGGGATCGCGGCTACACCAGCGCCGATCCAACTTTGGCGGCGCAGGAGCGCTGGAGCGCGCATGTGAAAAAGATGTACGCCATCATGCTGATGCGAAACGCCAAGTCGTGGTTCACCGGCTACAATTCCAACGTTCCCGGCCACGAGCACGGCAAGTACCGCTACTTCGTCTACAACGGCGGCACGCCGAAATACGTCGCCGCCATCAACGACGCCGTCGCCAAGGGCTATGAAGACATCGTGTTTGCGTCGGGCGCGCGGTCGGTACGGCCAGCGGTCAGATCGAGCGCTGCGGAGTGAAGCGCACCGGCAGTTTGCGGATGGCGTGGACGAAATTGTTCGGCGCCATTTCGATGCCGCCGGCGTATTCGATATCCGGCAGCCGCGTCAGCAGCTGGCGATAGACTTCTTCGAGCTGCAGCTGCGCCACGCGCTTGCCGATGCAGACATGCGGGCCGAAGCCGAAGGCGATGTTCCTGGACGCATTGGCGCGGCGGATGTCGAGCCTGTCAGGATCGGGAAAGATCGCGGGATCGCGATTGGCGGCGCCGTAATACATGATGACCTTCTCGCCGGCCGCGATCTTCTGTGCCCCGATCTCGGCATCTTCCGTGGCGGTGCGGCGCATGTAGATCACCGGGCTGATCATGCGGATCAGCTCATCCACGGCGTTGGGCATCAGCGATAGGTCGGACATCAGCGCGCGCTTCTGATCGGGAAATTCGGTCAAGAGCTTCATCGAGCCGGAAATCGAATTGCGCGTGGTGTCGTTGCCGGCGAACACGATCAGCAGCCAGGAGCCGTCGAGATATTCGTCGCGTAGCAATTCGCCGTCGATGGTGGCGCGCGCGATCGCGCTCATCAGATCGGGCTTTGGATCGGCGCGTCGCTTCTGCAGCATGTGCTGGCCATAGGCGAACATCTCGGCGACGTTCTCGTTGAACGCCTTGACGAACGCCATGAACTCGGGCGTCGGCTGCGGATTTTTGCGTTGCGTCGCCGCGACATGGCCGGCCACTTCGAGATAGTGCATCCAGTCGAGGAATTTCGGCCGGTCGGCTTCCGGCACCCCGAGGATTTCGCACAGCGTGAACAGCGGCAGGCGTGACGACAGCGTCTCGACCAGGTCGCATTCGCCAAGGCCGGCCATGCCGTCGATCAGCCGCGTGGTCTCGATAGCCACTTTCTCCCGGATGCCCGTGAGATAGCCCGGCGTGAAATAGGGCATGTGCTCCTTGCGGAGTTGCAGGTGCCAGGGCGCGTCCATGTTGATCATGGCATCGACGGAGGCGCGGAACAGCAGCGGATGCCGCGTTTCGGGCGGACCATAGGCCATCAAAATCCCGCCCTTCTGCGACGAGAAGGTTTTGGGATCGCCATCGACGCGCATCACGTCGTTATATTGGGTCAGTGCCCAGAAGCCGGGGCCATTATTGCCCTCGCGCTGCCACGCCACCGGCGCCTCGGCGCGCAGCTGCGCGTAGATGTCGAACGGCTGTCCCTGCAGAAACAGTTCGACATTGGACAGCGCGTCCGGCTCGACTTCGGGATAGGCTCTGGGGAATTCGGGTCCGGCGGGCAGGCCCAAGGGGAAGTCTTCGCTCAGGAGACGCATCGGCTGGTTTCTCCGGTCAGGTTGCCGACTTTACAAGGACGCGTGCGCACCGTCTTGCGCCATCAGGCTATGCCGCCGAGATAGAGCCGCTTGACGATGTCGTTACCCTTCAATTCGTCGACGGAACTGGCCGCGACAACGATCTCGCCGTGGACGATGATGTAGCCGCGGTTGGCGATGCGGATCGCCTGGTTGAAGTTCTGCTCGGCCATCAGCACGGTGAGGCCGAGGCGCTGATTGAGATCGCCGATCTTGGAAATGGTTTGCGATACCAAGAGCGGCGACAGTCCGACCGACGGCTCGTCGACCAATAGCAGGCGCGGCGAGGACATCAGCGCGCGCGCGATCGCGAGCATCTGCTGCTGGCCGCCGGACATGGTGCCGGCGAGCTGCTTCTGCAGGTCTTTCAGCACCGGAAAGGTTTCGAAGGCCTGCGCCAGATTCTTGTCGATGTCTCGCCGGGCCGCCTTGCGGAAGGCGCCGAGCATCAGGTTTTCCAGCACCGTCAGTTTGGGAAACAGCCGCCGCCCCTCCGGCACCATCGCGACGCCGAGATCGACGATGGCTTCCGGTGACAATTTGGTCAGGTCATGCGTGGTGCCGTCGATCGTCAGCTGCATGGTTCCGCGCTGCGGCCGCACCAGCCCGGCGACGCACTTCATCAGCGTGCTCTTGCCGTTGCCGTTGGTGCCGAGCAGGGCGACGGTCTCGCCCGCTTTGACATCGAGCGAGACGCCGCGCAGCGCCTTGACGGCGCCGTAACCGGCATCGAGGCCTGCTATCGCGAGGCTAAGTGCCAAGATAGGCCTCCTGCACCCGCTGGTTGGCCATGACTTCGTTCGGCGCGCCGATCGCGATGATCTTGCCGGCGTCGAGGCACATCACGCGCTGCGAAAAACGCATCACGGCCTGCATGATGTGCTCGATCATGATGACGGTGATGTCCTGGTCCGCAAGGCTCATCAGGAGATCAAGCACCTCGTCGACTTCCGAAGAGGAAAGCCCGGCCATCGCCTCGTCTGATATCAGCAGTTTGGGCCGCGTCGCCATCGCGCGGGCGAGCTCCATCTTGCGCAGTTCGACCTGGCTCAGCGTGGTGGCGGATGCATCGGCCTTGGACGCGAGACCCATGCCGGCAAGGATCGACATCGCGGTCTCGTGCCGGTGCGCAGCCGAGACGAGCGGATCCGTGGCCACCGCGAAATCAAGCGCCACCATCAGGTTCTCGACTACCGTCATGCTTTTGAACGGCCGCGGGATCTGGAAGCTGCGGGCAATGCCGCGGCGGGTGCGGACATGCGCCGGCAATTGCGTGATGTCCTCGCCGCGGAACACCACAGTGCGGGCCTCGGTGCGGAACGCGCCGGAGATGCAGTTGATCAGCGTGGTCTTTCCCGAGCCGTTCGGGCCGATCAGGCCGAACCGTTCGCCGGGGCGGATGTCGACGCTGACATTGTCGAGCGCGGTAAAGCCGCCGAAGCGCTTTGTAAGCCCTGATATCTGCAGCAGGGGTGCGCTGGTGTCGAGGGGCGTCATTGCTTGCCCTCCCTGCGATGGCGGCGAACCCGGCGCAGCAAGCCGATCAAGCCCTCCGGTGCGGCCACCACGAACAGCACCAGCATGACGCCGAGCACCAGCACGTTCACTTCCGACGAGATGGTCACGGTCAGCAATTGCTGCGTGGTGCCCAGCAGGATGGCGCCGACGATCGGGCCGGCCCAATGCGCGGTGCCGCCGATCAGCGACATCGCCAGCGTCGAGACCGAATAGTTGAGGTTGAACGCGGAGGAGGGGTCGGCATATTGCAGATACATCGCGGCGGGTGCGCCGGCCGCGCACATCAGCGCGCCGGAGACGACGCAGGCCAGCACTTTCAGCCGCAGGGTCGGCACACCAGTGCATTCCGCGGCGAGTTCGTCGTCCCGCAGCGCCTGCAGGCCGCGGCCGATCCACGAATTCTGGATGTAGCGCGAAACCACAACCGCCAGCACCACGAGCACCGCCTGGACAAAGAACAGCATCTGGACATAGCCTGAGAACGGCCACGTCACCGGCGGTCGTTGCAACTGGATACCGGCCGCGCCGCCGACATAACGCCAGTTGGTGATCGAGGTCTCGATCACGATGGTCAGCGCGATCGTCGCAATCGAGAAGAAGATGCCCTGCATGCGCAGGGTCAATAGGCCCAATGCAAAGCCCATCAGCGCGCCGACGCCGGCGGCGGCGACGATCTGTACCAGGAGCGGCGCGCCGGCCACCTTGAACAGGAACACCGCCGTGTAGACGCCCATGCCAAAAAACGCGCTGGTGCCGAAATTCACATAGCCGGCATGGCCACCGAGGATGCTCCAGGCTACCGCGAGTACGATGAATTGCAGGATCACATAACCGGCGAAGAAGGGGTACTCGTTGGTGATGAGCTTTGTCATCAGCGCAATGGCGATCAGAAAGATCGCCGCGCCAATCCAGAAAAAGATACCGTTGCGCTTCATGACCGCCTGCCGAACAGCCCCTGCGGCCGCACGGCGAGAACGCCGAGCAGCATCGCGAAGGAAATGGCCGGCGCCCAGGAGGCGCCAAACAGCGTCAGCACGATCGATTCGGCGACGCCGAGGATGATGGCCGCAACCAGCGTGCCGGTCATGCTGCCGAGCCCCGCCATGACGACGACGCAGAAGGTCCGTCCGATATAGGCGCGGTCGAGCGTCGGGTCGACGGGGGCTACGATGATCAGCAGGGCGCCGGCAATGCCGAGCACGGCCGTAGCGATGCCGAACGCCCATTGCTTGATCTGGATGGGATTGGCGCCCATCAGCCGCAGCGCCTCCTGGTCCTGGGCGACCGCGCGGATCGCGCGTCCCATGAAGGTCTTCGACAGATAGAGCGCCAGCAGGGTGGTCAGTAAGGTGGCGACGGCGAACGCGACCACCAGCCGATAGGGAATCCGCATATCGCCGATCCGCCAGGCCTTGCCGATATAGGGCGCGGTGACCGAGCGCTGGTCGACGCCGAATTGCAGGATGATCAAGACTTCGATGATGAAGGCGATGCCGAAGAAGAACGCGATGCCGCGCACGCCGGCGTCGCTGCCGCGTTTCTCGAACGTCTCGTAGTACAGGCGGTAGGCGGCGAGACCGAATACGAAGAGGAACGGGGTGATGAGCAGTCCCGCCAGCAGCGGATCGATTCCATAAAATTCGTTGAGCACATAGACGGCGTAGGACGCCAGCACCAGAAACGCCGGGTGCGCGACGTGGGGAACGTCGAGCAGGCCGAACGCGACTGATAGCCCAAGGCTGACCGCCGCGTAGAAACAGCCGAGCAGCACCCCGAGCACTACTGCATCGAGCAGCAGTTCAAATGAAAACACGTAAGGTCCCCCTTGACCCGCTCCTGAGCCGCCGCTTTCCCGGTTCGCGCACGCGCTGCCTTTCCCACCTAAATTGCTCGGGGCGCTGGTGCGCCGCCGGGTCAGCGCACCATGGTCCGGAGATCATAGCGTTTTCCAGCGAAGTGGATGCCGGTTCGCGTCAAGAAAACGCGTCAAAATAAGGAATCTAGAGTCCCGTTTCGATTCAATCGAAACGGGACTCCAGCCGCGATGGTTATTTCCGGGCAGCCTCGAACGGGCTGATGAGATCGCCGGATTTCATTTTCGCCGGGAACAGGATCACCTGGGTGCCGGGCTTGCGGAACTGGTCCATATTCTTGTCCACGACGCCACGGAACTGCGCCTGCAGCGTTGCGGATTCCTTTCGCTCGCCGTCGGCGGCGAACGCGATCGGACCGACGATGGTCTTGTGCTCGTTCTCGCGCAGATACTTTGCGAGCGCCTTCTGGTCGAGCGACCCCACTGCCTTGATCGCCTGCTCGATCATCTGGCCGCTGGCGTAGCCGAACGGCGCCAGATAGTAGCCGAGCGGATCGACCTTGGCTTCGATGGCGCGCTTGGTATAGGTCTCGAAGAACGCTTTGGTCCCCTCGTTCTGCATGCTCGGTTCCGGCAGCCAGGTGTTGTAGTTGACGACGCCATTGAGCAGCGAACCAAGGTTTTCCATCACCGCGCCGAACTGCAGCCCGACCATGCCGCCGCCGAAGATCTTGACGTTGTCGCCGATTCCGATTTCGTTCACGGCGCGCAAAATTCCGGCCGAGTCCGGCGGATAGGACGCGACATAGACGATGTCGGGCTTGGCGGCCTTGAGCGCGCGCAGGATCGAGGAAAATTCCACCGTGTTCGGCGGATAGGCCTGGTCGAACACGATCTGCATGTTCATCTTCTTGGCGACGTCGCGTGCGGTCAGCGCCAAGTTCTGCGCGAATTCCTGGTCGGCCGCGAGCAGCGCGATGGTCTTGCCGCCGGCCTTCTGGCCGAGTTCGAGGAAGGACGCCGCCCAGCTGTCGGCCGGTCCCCATGGGGCATTGTTGAACCACATGTCGTGGCCAACCTTGCTGTTCACCTGGAACGAGAAGTTGCCCATCAGCAACATGCCGCGCTGCTTGACCAGCGGCATCAGCGGCGCTGTGGGCACGGTCGCGTAGGGCGCGAACAGGATATCGACCTTGTCGACGTCCAGAAGCTTGGAATAGATCGCCGGCGTTTCCGAAGCGCTCGACTTGTCGTCATAAACGATGAGTTCGACCTTGCGGCCGAGCAGGCCACCCCTGGCGTTGACGTCGTCGCGCCAGATCTCGATCCCGAGCTGCGACGCCTTGCCGCCGCCCGCCAGACCGCCGGTCTGTGCCATCGACATGCCGATCTTGAGCGGGGGCTGTTGAGCGAGCGCGGCTGAGTTGAGCCCAAAAGTTAGGCCAAGCACGGCGGCGGTGATCGTTCCGCCGAGAAGCGTCCTGCGTTTCATTGATCCTCCCAAAGATCTCGTTTTGTTTGGTTCTTTTCGCCTGTCCGCGCTCTATGGCGCTTTTGCTGCAAGGTTAGAACTAAAGCGCGCCCGGCCACAAGCCACAATGGAACGCGGATGCAACCTTTGGGACCCTACGTTCGGGGGATCATCCGAAAATGACGCGGCCGCAACCGTTAGTGGCGCTGGCCGGCCACCGGCGCAGATATGGCGGATCGCCCATTCCCGCCGCGGGACGGCGGCCGGGACCGCCGACGGGCGCGGCGCCGCTGGCGCGAGGCCGGTCGGTGAGTTGAAAGGTCGTTGCGCCGATATTTCTGATCGCCAATGCGCAGGCGCCGTTCAAAGGACCTGCAGGAGCTGAACGCTTACGGCAAGTCACGGCCCGAGGGCCTGACCTTTGGGTACAGGCAGAGGCTGGCCGCGCGCTTGCCGATCCCGAGGTGAAACAGAAGCTGCTGGTCCGGGGGCTGGAAGCTCACGCAGCGGCACGGCCGCGGAGTTCGGCAAAGTCATCGACGGCGAGACGCGCAAGTGGAGCGCGGTGGTCCGCGATGCGGCCTCAAGGGGGAGTAGGCTTTCTCCTCACTGATCGGTTGCACCTACCGTGGGTGTCGAAAGCCATTATCAGCGTTGCATGGCAGCCAACAAAGTCGAGCCTCAACGTCTATTGCTAGATCGCCGCGCAACTGCTGTTCAGGTGTTGAAGCAAGGCGGTGACCATCTCATCCGCGATGAATGTCGTCCGTCCACCGAACGTCAGGTTTTTTCCGTCGGGCGGTATGACTGCTTGACGCCGGGTACCCCGAGAGTTCGGGGGCTGCCGGCGTCCGATCTGCTCCGATGAGCCGACATGGTTAAGGCTTGACCCCGCAAAGTGGCCATCGGCACATCCAGACGCGGGGCAGACAAAAGGCCGTCTTAATCCGCTGGTTCATCGGGGATAACAACCTTGCAGAGGCGGGCGGAATGGGTCACCATTCCGAATGGCAGCTAAATACAAGGCTAAATACGAGAAATTACTCGAATAATCGACTGATCCCGTCAGGACGCGATTATGTTTTGTGATGCGTGCCGATCGGCAATGGATGAGCGGGACAAGTACTGCGCGGCCTGCGGGGCTCGGGCGCTGCAAAAGCGGTGCGACAGCTGCGGTAAATCCAATCGGCCGGAAAGCAGTTTCTGCGCTTATTGCGGAGACTCGCTACGCGTAACCATCAACGGCGGCGGTGCTGTTGCCGAAGATGTCCAGGCCTCTACCGAACCCAAGGCCGAACTCAAATTCGTAACGATTCTGCGCGCGGATATTGTCGGCTCGACGAATATTGTTGCGGACCTCGATCCCGAACATGCCGTCTCCCGTCTCGAACCCGCACTGTCAGCGATGCGAGCCGCGGTTCGACAATTTCGCGGCACGGTCAGCAAGGAGCTCGGGGACGGATTGGTGGCCGCGTTTGGCGCCCCAAGCGCTGACGATAACCATAGTCGCCTTGCCTGCCACGCAGCGATCGAACTGATCCGGCGTGTTGCAGAACTTGGCGACCCCAGCATCCAGGTGCGCGTGGGGCTGCACTCCGCCTACGTCCTGGCCTATGTCGTTTCGAGTGACGTCTCCCACGTCTACGAATTCGGCGGATCAGCACAGCACTTGGCGGAACGACTGCAGGCTGTCGCCCCATCGGGACAGATTATGGCCTCGGAAGCGTGCCGGCTGCTATCCGAAGGGTTCATTGACTTCGAGACGATGGAGCCGAGGCATCTGAAGGGCTTCGCAAACCCAATTCCGATGTACAGGGTAGTCGGGGTTCACCAGCTTTCAACCTGGCAGGTTCGCAAGGCTCGAAGCATCGGGCGGTTCGTCGGAAGAGACTCTGAAATGAAGTCTCTTAGAGCGGTGGCCGACGGAATCGCCAAAGACGGGAAAATGGTTTCCGTGCTTGGCGATCCCGGCATCGGCAAATCGCGTCTGGTGTACGAGTTTGTGGAGGAGTTGCGGGCGGCCGGTTGGCGCGTGATCGAGGCCGAATGCAGCCCGCCCTTGCAAGCCTCGCCCTTTGCCGTGTTGAAGAACGTTCTGCAATCGGCGCTGTCGCCACATTTGCGGGCCGGCAAGCCGATTCCGGGCGAGGATCCGCTCGCCGGTTTGCCGCCGATCTGGCACGCGGCGATAGATGCCGTGCTGGACCTTCCGGTTTCGGATCCGGATTGGAGCAAGCTTGAGCCCAGGCAACGTGGTCGGGCAATTGCAGAGGCAAGCCGTGCCGTCATTGAGCGCATAACCCAGGACTCGCGGGTCATGCTTCTGATCGAGGATTTGCACTGGATCGATAGTGCGAGTGCGGCGCCAATTGAATCCCTGGAATCACTGACCGCCCGTCATCCGTTGCTGATCGTGACCACCAGCAGGCCGACCGGAACGCCGGAGTTGCGTAGCCGACGAAGCTCCGTCAGTCTGTGGTTGCGTCCGCTGGACGACGACGCCGGTCGCGAAATGCTGGACGATATCCTTGGGCATTCCCCGTCGGTGACGGACTTGAAGGACCGCATCCTCCGACATACCGGCAACGTGCCGCTTTTCATCGAAGAGGTGTGTCGCGGTCTTTCGGATCAGGTCGTTCTCGGCGGGCACCACGATAGCGCCAGCGTTGACATATCTCCGGATAGATTGGGCATGCCCGCGACCATTCAGGGCATGATCGCCGCGCGTATCGATCGTTTGAGCTGGGATGAAAAGATTCTCCTTCGGACAGCGGCTGCGGTGGGAACACAGGCAACCGCCCGCATCTTGCAGGAGGTAACGGGCCTGCCGGACGAGCAGCTGCAGTCTCAACTGGCCGCGCTCGATCGCGCCGAACTCCTGATCGAAGTCAGTTTGTTGCCAAGCCACGTCTACGAATTTCCGCACGAACTGATCCGCCAGGAAGCGTACGAATCCATGCTGGAAGCGGCGCGTGAAAAACTGCATCGGCGAATTCTCGCCAGTATCGAGGCTGGAGTGTCGGGTCGCCTGGACGACCAGTCCGATGTTCTTCTATACCACGCAACAGGCGCAAAGGACTGGCGGAAGAGTGCGCTGTTCGCCCGCAACATAGCCAGGAAATGTATTGATCGTTCGGCGCTGGCCGAGGGCGCGCAATATTTCGGGATTGCGATCGATGCGCTCGACAAGGCGCCGCTATCGGCCGAGCGCGAGACGCTTGCCATCGATCTGCGGATTGAGTCGCGCGTGGCGTTTTCTTCCTTTGGCGTTGTCGACAAGTGGCTGAGTCTGGCGAAGGAGGCCGATGCGCGCGCAGCGGCGATCGGGGACCATGCGCGCAAGGTTGCGACCATGGCGGTGCGCGCAGCGGCGCTCAATTTTTATGGCGCGCCCGTCGAAGCGATCGAGGCCGGGGAGGAGGCTGTCGGCAAGGCCGAGCAACTCGGCGATCGTGGATGGCTGAGCTACGCGGAGTTTGGCTTGGGCCAGGCTTATTTTGTCGCGGGCCGGTGCCGTGAAGCGGAGAAAATGTTTGCACGCGCGTGCCAGCAACTGACGGGGCCCGATCCCAGGGCTCCGCTCGGCAACACCCCGCAAGGTTTGGCGATACTTTGCTACATGATGTGGGCTGTCGTGCTGAGTATGTTGGGGGAGTGGGACCAGGCAGAGACCGTTCAGGGGCATGCGCGCGCGATTGCAGATCGCACCGGCCGACCCATCGATCGCGTGTCGGTTGGTTATTGCTCGGGCTCGATCCTGCTCAACCGCGGTGATTTCGCGGGCGCAAAAGTCGAGCTTGAGAAGGCGTTGAAGCTGGCCAAGGAACACGAAACAAAACTCTACGTCCCAATTCTTGCTTGCCTTTGCGGAATGGCAAATCTGGAGCTCGGCCTGATCGACGAGGCCAAAGTCGTTTTGACGGAAGCACGAGACCAGGCACACGCGGTCGGTCATTCATCGGTCATGTTGCGGGCGCCCAACTACCTGGCGCTTGCACAGAACGCGTCTGCGGATGCGCTGGAAAACGTGAGATCGGTTCGCGCTGGAGCTCGCCAGCAAGGGTATGAAGGTCTCGAAGCGGAAACATGGTTATCGGAAGGGAGGATGTTCGCGATGCGGCCGGAGGCTGATCCGGAACAAACAAGCCAATGCTTGCGGAACTGTATCGCCATTGCCGAGCGGCTTGAGCATAAGCCTCTTGTCGCGAAAGCGGAGGCGTTACTGGTCAAGGTGAACGGCGAGTCCGTTCGACACTAAAGGCTGCTCATCAACTTTGAAGGCATCGTCAATTACGTCTGGTGTGAAACGGCCTCTTGAGGCAGTGAAACAAAGTGGAGGTGACAATGGCTGAGAAGAGCTTTTTTGCCGGGTTCTATCAGAACCCGAAATTTATTGACGCTATGAACAAAAACTACACGACCAGCGCCATGAAGGAGAGCGTCAAGACGCTGCAAGGTCATGCAAGCATTAGCCTGGCGACCATGAAGTGGGGTGAATATCAGCCCGTCCTGACGCCGCGGGATAAATGGCCCGGAAAGACCTACGAACTTTGGCAGGAATCGATGCTGGCGGCCCGAGACAGTCTCGCGACGCAACCCAATAAGCTGCAGCTCTCGCCGGACGATGCTGCGGTGCCTGCTACAAAGTGCGATCTGGCCGACGCCGTGATTCGAAAGTGTTTTAACTCGGTACCGCCGATCCAAATCGTTATCGCGGTCGAGGTGAAAGAGGCTGGCGCTAAAGATCCAGCCGCCCACGACCTCAAGATAGAATGGACTACCATGGGCGGAGAGCCCACCCTCAAATTCACTATGGTCTGCCCTTACGAACCGCCAACGTCGAAGGGGGGCTAGCGGGCCGAATTACTGCCGGCTAGAGAAGACTCCTGGAGGTATCATGGCAAAGATCAGGGTCGGTCTGGCCGGCTGCGGCTTTGTGTCCGAGCTGCATATGTATGCGTACAAGCGCGTCTACGGCCTGGATGTCGAGGTCCGGGCCGTCGCGGCGAGGGGCGATCATGTCCTTGAGTTCGCCCGCCGGCACCAGATCCCGACGGCGTATCGCAGTTTTCGCGATTTGATCGCCGATGGCGAGCTCGATGTCATCGACATCTGCACGCCGCCCAATCTGCACGCCTCGATGATCGTCGAGGCGATGCAGGCCGGCAAACATGTCGTCTGCGAAAAGCCGTTCGCGGGCTATTTCGGGCAGGACGGCGACAGGGCGCCCATCGGCAAGCATGTGCCGAAAGCGTTGATGTACAAGCGCGTGCTGGAGGAAATGGAGCGCACGCGCGCGGCGATCGAGAAGACCGGCAAGCTGTTCATGTATGCGGAGGATTGGATCTATGCGCCGGCGGTGACCAAGACTGTGGAGATCCTCCGCGCCACAGGGGACAAGATCCTGTTCATGAAGGGTGAGGAGAGCCACAGCGGCTCGCATGCGGCGCATGCCGCGCAATGGGCGATGACCGGCGGCGGTTCGCTGATCCGGATGGGGTGCCACCCGCTTTCGGCGGTGCTTTATCTCAAGCAGGTCGAGGCGAAAGCACGGGGTGAGACGATCAGCGTCGCCAGCGTCAGCTGCGACGTCGGCAACGTTGCGGCGTGCCTGCGGCCGGACGAACGCGGCGTCATCAAGTCCAATCCGGTCGACGTCGAAGACTGGGGTACGCTCACCACGACTTTCTCCGACGGCACCAAGGCGACGATATTTTCCGGCGACATGATCGCGGGCGGCGTGCGCAATCTGATCGAAACCTATACCAGCGGCGGCGCGCTGTTCGCCAACATCACGCCGAACACGCACATGATGAGCTACCAGACATCAGAGGAAAAACTCGCGAGCGTCTACATCACCGAAAAGGTCGATCGCAAGACCGGCTGGCAATATGTCTGCCTCGAGGAAGAATGGACGCGCGGCTATTTGCAGGAAATCCAGGATTTCATGGAGTGCGTCGCGACGGGGAGGCAGCCACTCTCAGATCTCGCGCTGGCCTTTGAGACGATCAAGGTCAACTACGCCGGCTATTGGGCCGCCGAAGAGGGCCGTCGCGTCACGCTGTGAGTTGATGATCTCCCACGCCCCGCTTCCTGCGGGCTGCCTGGAGGTTCCGATGACGAATCTGACGAGGCTGCTTGTCCTGGCTAGCTCTTGGATGTGGGGCGCGGGCGCTGCATATGCATGTTCCTGCGATCCCGTCTCTCCCGAAGCCGGCTTTGACCGCGCCCAATACGTGTTTGCCGGCAAGGTTGTCCGCGCGGACCAGCACGCATGGCTCATCGAGATCGAGCGCGCGTGGAAAGGCGGTGAACGGCTCGCTCGCACCATCAAATTAATGGACGTCTACGCAACGCTGGACTGCGAGTTCTTCTTTCAAGCTGGGCAGCGCTATGTTTTTTTCGCGATCCTGGCGAAGGGTGGTCGAGAGGTTTTTTATCACCCACAAGCGTGCAACTGGACGAGACCCTTGCAGTCGACGCGCGTTCCCGTCGAGGGCAATGAATCACTATGGTTCGAGGATTTCATCGCTCGCGAGCACGGCCCGGGCGAGCAACCCCGCGCCGAGCGCCCTTGACGAAGCCACCGAACGATCAAATACGCTACGCCGCGTAGACCGACGATTTCGGCAGCGGGAACACCGGGTCCTGCGTCCTGATATTGGTTGGCCAAACCACCGAGATGTGCTCACCGGCATTCTGCATCACGACCGGGGTCGAACGCTCGTTCTGACCGGCGAGCGGCGTGCCCGGCGGAAAGAATTTGACGCCGTAGCCCTGGATCGTGCCGCCCGGCGGGATGTCGACGTCGAGCGCGGCCTTGCGAATGGCATCGGGATTGAAGCCGCCGTATTTGTCCTTGGCGACGGGCAGCACGCTGTTGAGCAGGATCCAGGTCTGGTTGAAGCCCATCGAGCAGTGCGGCGGCACGTCGGTCGCGTTGGTCTTCTCCTTGTAGCGTGTGATCATTGTCTTGGTGAGATCGCCGATGCCGGGCGCCAGTTTGGTCGGATCGAGCAGTTGCGCAGGCACCGGATCGATGTTGCAGAAATTGTCGATGTCCGCGGCGAAGGTGGCGCGCAGCTTGTCGAGCTGGCTGTAGCCCGCGCCGGCGCCGAACAGCATCTTGAACTTGAGGCCGTTCTCGCGCGCCTGGCGCAGGAACAGGGTGATATCAGGGTTGTATCCCGCGTGGGAGATTACGTCGGGCCTGGCACGCTTGAGCTTGGTCACCAGCACCGAGAGGTCGGGCGCGGACGCCGAATAACCCTCGCGGAGCACGACCTGAAGGCCGGCTTCCTTGGAATAGGCCTCGTCGGCGGCGGCGACGCCGACGCCATAGGGTCCGTCCTCGTGGATCAGCGCGACCTTGACGTCCTTGGGCTCCATCCCGAGCTTTGCTTTCGCATGCTCGGCGATGAAGCCTGCGAAGGCCTGGCCATACTGATCGGAATGAATCTGGGCGCGGAAGACGTATTGCAGGTTCTTGTCCTTGAACACGGCGGTCGAGACCGCGGTCGTGATCCAGAGGATCTTTTTCTGCTGCTCGACCTTGGCCGCGAGCGGCACCGCATGCGAGCTCGCATAGACGCCGTTGATGATGTCGATCTTCTCCTGGTCGATCAGGCGCACCGCCTCATTGATCGCGACCTCGGGCTTGCTCTGGGAATCGGCGGCGACGGCGGCGACCTTGTACTTGCCGCCGATGCCGCCCTTTTCGTTGACGAGATCGATGGCGATCTGGGCGCCGATCGAGGAGGCAACCGATCCGCCGGCTGCAAAGGGGCCGGTCAAGTCGTAGATCAGGCCGATGCGTACCGTTTCGGCTTGCGCCTGGGCACGTGTCCAATCGAAGCTGAATGCAGCGGCCGCAGCCGCAGAAGTCTTCAGCAGTGTTCTGCGTGAAGTGGGCATCGTGTCCTCCCATCGATTTTTCTTTGTTATGGCCGAGTATTTTGACAATGCGCTGGAATGTCAACGGCTTTGCCGAGTGGTTGATCGCGATAGCAGCGTTCCCGGCCGCAATTGCTGCGTCGCCGCGTCATGTTCGCCGCTCGAACCTGCCTCCCTTAACGTGTCGCAAGGGGGCCGGCCGCGAAAGGCCCATCAATTGCCGATAGCTTGTGCCGGCTCTTTAGATGCAAGCCGCCAGATGACTTTGCTTTCCCCGCCTTGTTGACGTTGGGACCTCGAAACCGGCATTCACGAGCATGCTCGCAAGTTGCTTGCGCGCGTAAAACATTCGGCTCTTCACGGTGGCAAGAGGAATATCGAGCATTTCGCTCACTTCAGCGGGCGAATTCTCGCGATCGTAGACCATGTCGATGATTTCGCGATGGGCTGGAGACAGCTGGGCGATGCACGCGCGCAAAATGCCGTTGGTTTCCTTTCGATCAAGCGCGATTTCCGGCGTGTCACCGGCATCTGCGATTCCGTGCACATCATCCTGATCGATGCTCTCGTGAATGCGCTCTCGCAGCGAGTTGATCGCCTTGAAACGGGCAATCGAGAGCAGCCATGTGGAAACGCGCGCGCGATATTCGAACCTGTTCGCGGAGCGCCAGACATCGAGGAATACCTGGCTGACGAGATCCTCGGCAATGCCCGGGTTACGGACCGTGCGCTGGATGAAGTGAAGAACTCTGGCGCGATGACGGGCGAACATGATGTGCATCGCGGTCTTGTCGCCCTCCGCAACGCTCTTGAGAAGTATCTCGTCGGAGATGCTTTCCTCCGCCTCCGTCGCATGGCAGCTGGCATAGGCCAGCTTGCCATCGTTGATCGCATCGGACTGCCCGGCTAAGCACTTATGGTTCTTGCCGATGAAGTCAGGCAGGATCGCGGCCGGAGAAGTCGGCAGGGAGCCGCGCGAAAGGACTTTATCCCGACACCGATCCGGCAATGAAACGGGCTTCTCCGCTGCTTGCCGCCGCTCGCTTACCTGCATCGTCCTCTCCATTTTCTTGACGCGATGGCACTGAGGATGCGTCGCATGGAGTCGTTTGCGCTACCCTACGAGGGGTGCGTGCTTCTAGTCCCCTGGTCTAGGGTGAATGAGCCCGTGCAGTGGGGATGGGGCGCAGGATCGGACAATACATGGTCGCTTTAGGAAAGACGCCCGATTTGCACAGCGCCTAAAATGCGCTCCGAGTGCTCAAACCCAAGGTCCCGCCGTGGTCCAGTTCCCAGCCGGCGCGGCCACACCCGCGTCCATCGTCGACGCCCTGGACGCGCTAGCCGGTCATCCGCCAAAGGCGCGCGCGAGCTTTGCCGAGGGCCGATGCGTTCGCGGCACCTATATTCCGTCGGACCGGGCGCCGGAAATAACGAGATCGCAAAGCTTCACAAAGCCATCACGCGTGCTGGCGCGCTTCTCGGTGAGCGGCGGCGATTCGAAAGCAGCGGATACCGACAACCGCGGGCTGCGCGGCTTCAGCTTCAGGCTCGGCGGCGAAGATCATCGTTCGCACATGCTCCTGCAAAGCGCTCCGGTGCACTTTGCTAGAACGCTCGACCAGATGCTGGCTTACCTCAAGGCGCGCATGCCGGGCCCAAGCGGCAAGCCGAACATGAAGAAAGTCAAGGCATTCTCCGCCGCCAATCCCGAAACGCTGCATCAGGCCAACTACATCGCCGCGCTTCCGCTGCCTGGGAGTTTTGCCGGCACGACCTATTGGGGTGTGCACGCCTTTCCTGCGACGAGTTCGAAAGGCGAGACGCGGTTTATCAAGTTCAAGGTCGCGCCAGTCGGCGCAGACGTCACGCTGACCGGGGATCAGGCGAGGGCGAAGTCTGCCGATTTCCTTTACGACGACCTCAAGAACCGGATCGCCAAGGGCGATGTCCGGCTCAATGTGATGGCGCTGCTCGACCGCCCCGACGATCCCGTCATGGACGTGACCATCCGATGGCCGGATGAGGATGCCCGCGAAACGGTGCGGCTGGGCACGATCGTCATCACCGGTGTTGAAGCGGACGAGGCGTGCGACGCCTCCATCTTCAGTCCGACAACTCTCGCCGAAGGCATCGCTCATCCGCCCGACGAGATCTTTGCGGCGCGCCGCGCCGCCTACGTCATCTCACTTGGGAAGCGTCGCTGATCCGCTACGCCCGACATTGGCCTGGATCAGTTCTCGCTTTCCGGGGCATTTTGCGCTTCGCGGCGCCACGCTCCCGGGCTGACGCCGACCGCGGCCGAAAACACCCGCGTAAAGTGGCTCTGATTGGCGAACCCGGCCGATATCGCAATCTCGGACAGCGACAGGTCGGGGACGGTCATCAACTGCTTGGCCGCCTTCACCCGTTGGCGAAGCAGCCATTGGTGCGGCGGCAAGCCGGTGGAGCTGCGAAAAGCCCGTGAAAAATGGCTGACCGACAGATCAAACTCGGCCGCGATTTGTTGCAATGAAATTTTCCCGCCCAGATCGGACTCGATTCTTTCACAGGCGCGCCTCGCCTGCCACGGCGCCAGACCGCCGCGGGTCGGCTTGGCGTCGGGACGCAGTCCGCCATACGCCTGCGCGACGTGTGCGGTGAGGGCGAGCATCATGTGATCGACGAAAAGCTGATTGGTCTCGCCCGGCCGGCGCAAGCCTTCTTGCAGCGAGGCGCCGATGTGACGGATGACCGCGTCATCATGGGCGACACCAAGATCACAGGCGAGTTCACCGACGCGAGGCGTGCGGGACTGTTCGGTGAGGCTGTCGAGCGCGGAGCGCGGCAGGTAGAAAAACAGGGAGTGGAATGGCTTGTCGATCACATAGCGGGGATCGCGCTTGAGATCGTACAGATATGTCGTCCCCGCCGGAACATCCGCCTTCATCACGCACTTGCCATTCTCCCAGAGTTCGCAGTCCGGGAAATCGTGAAGTTTCAGGCTGACGAGAAAAGCATCCTCCAGCGCGAACGAGCCGGAAAGACCCGGCACGGGGTTGTCATTTCGGGTTTCAGTGAATGCGAGCTGCACACCGCGCAGTGACCGCGTCATCAGCGACGGCGGCGCATCCTTCAAATGCAGGATTTGCCCGAGCCTCTGCCCGAAGGCGCTCGTCTGTATCATCTGGTTCGGTCTCATGCGCGGAATTGGACCAGGCAGGTCATCATCGTATCGCGAGGTCGCGCCGGATTATCTGATATCAGCGAGCGATCGTCTAGGCTTGCTCGTAAAACGCGAAGCTGCTGCGACATCAACCGGCACGATCGCGGGAAGACGATTTTCGGAGCAAATTCAATGATTTTCCTGCTTGATCACCTGGTCACGCGTCCGCAGCGTCTCAGCCCTTAGTATCACGATTGCGCGCTTGGAGCAGGTTCCGACAAAGGACGGCGGCTTTAGGAAAGACGCCGTACTTGTACGGAGTTTAGAACACGCCCCGAACGATCGACTCAAGTTGAACGACCGCAACAGGCAACGGGGCAGTAGCGATTAGGAGACTAAGCAATGCTTGCCACCACCGCACTTGCCCGCTCATCCGCCCTACCAACCTTCCCCCAATTACCCATGAGCATGGCTGCCGACAATATGGATCGCCCACTCGTCCTGATCGTGGACGATGACGAGGACGTCCGGTTCGCAATTCGAGAACTTCTGCTGTCGGTGGGAATCGACGCATGTTGCTTCGGATCGACACAGGAATTGTTGCAGGCCGATCTTCCGGAGCGGCCGGGCTGCCTGATCCTCGATGTTCGGATGCCCGGCGCAAGCGGCCTCGATCTTCAACATCATCTCGCCTTGAACGGTCATACGAGACCGATCATTTTCCTCACCGGTCATGGCGACATCGCGATGACCGTGCAGGCGATGAAGGCGGGAGCCATTGACTTCCTTACAAAGCCCGTCCGGGACCAGACGCTGCTCGACGCCGTCACAGCCGGAATCGAGAAGGACGTTTCGCTACGGACCGCCGCCCGGCACGTCAAGCTGCACGTCGATCGCTACGCGAAGTTGACGCCGCGCGAACGCGAGGTCATGCGCGAAGTGGCAAGGGGCCGCCTCAACAAACAGATCGCGTTCGATCTCGGCATCAGCGAGATCACCGTCAAGCTCCACCGTGGCAACGTGACGAAGAAGATGCAGGCCGCGTCCGTCGGGCAGCTCATTCGCATCTGGGAACTGCTGCCTGCGGATATCCGGGAGCAAAAATCACCCTAGACCAAAGGATGGTTACGACCCGGCCAGCAATGGGCGAGACGTGGGTGTGGTCAGCCGGCCACGCTAGCGAAGGTTATCGGCTTGTCCAAAGCGCCCCTGGTCGCGATCGTAGATGACGACGAAGCTGTTCGGGAGGCCCTTTCCGACCTCCTTATGGTGCTGGATCTATCGTGTCGCACTTTCGATCGAGCGGAGGCCTTCATGGCGGAATATGTCCCTGACCGGTTCGATTGCCTGATTACCGACGTGAGCATGCCGGGCCATAGCGGGCTTGACCTGCTGCGGCATTTGCGGAGTCTCCGTTCCGCGATGCCGGTCATTATCGTCACGGCTGACACCAATCCGGCGACCCGATCTCGCGCCATGAGAGGTGGGGCCTATGCATACCTGACCAAGCCGGTAAGCAGCGACGTCCTCTTTCGTTACCTGCAGTCCGCCCTGAGGCACGCTGGCTCTGGCCCTGACCGCGATGGGCAGAGGCCTTCCGATGGCTAGTCCTGTCCACAAAGCCGCCCCGGGCGGCCGCGAACAATCCTTCACATTCCCGTCCGGGATGGCGTTATCCGATTTCGCATCTGACGTGGGATCACGTTCGGAGGACTTGCGCGCAACGGACATGCGTGTCGAGGTGGACTGACATGCTCCACAATATGCAGGTACCCGCGGACATCATGCGAAAATGGCAGGAGATCGCAGATCTTCTGGCCGATATTGTAAATGTCCCCTCCGCCTTGATCATGAGGGTAGAGCCGCCAAACATCAAAGTCCTCGTTTCCAGCGAGTCCAAGGAAAATCCTTACGAACCGAACGAGGCCGCGTGTCTCA
This sequence comes from Bradyrhizobium sp. AUGA SZCCT0177, assembly GCF_018130125.1. NCBI lineage: Bacteria > Pseudomonadati > Pseudomonadota > Alphaproteobacteria > Hyphomicrobiales > Nitrobacteraceae > Bradyrhizobium > Bradyrhizobium sp. AUGA SZCCT0177. Next base: position 92,068 of record NZ_JAFCMA010000017.1, read on the forward strand.
ATACAGGACTCTATTGTGAGACTGTAATGAACACCCGCCGACCGTTGATCGTCCCGGACGCTCTGCAGGACGAGGCGTGGAAATCGAACCCCGACATCAAACTGGGAATGATCTCATACCTCGGCGTGCCGATCAGTTGGCCCGATGGCGAGATCTTTGGAACGATTTGTGTTCTTGACAGGAAGAGCAACGGATACAGCGATCTCTATCTCAGACTGCTGTTGCAGTGGCGCGACGTGTTGCAGGCGGACTTGAGATCCATTGCAACCACGCAGCGGGAGATTGAACAACGTGAAACAAAAATTCGCCGCCTCGTCGATGCCAACATCATCGGCATCGTCATCTGGAACGACGAGGGGCAGATTCTTGATGCCAATAGCGAGTTTTTACGCATCGTTGGGTATGATCAGCACGATCTCCTGTCCGGTCGAGTGAGCTGGGCCGACATGACGCCTCCCGAATGGCGTGATCAAAATGCGTTGATGCTGTCCGAGGTAAAGAACAAGGGAGTCGTGCAGCCCTTTGAAAAGGAGTACATCCGGAAAGATGGCAGCCGTATTCCGGTGTTGATCGGCATCGCGATCCTTGAAGGGACAGACAGCCAGGGTGTCGCGTTTGTGCTCGATCTGACCGAGCGTAGACGGGCAGAAGCGGAGGCGCGCGAGAGCGAGCGGCGATTCCGCAACATGCAGACGGAATTGGCCCACGCCAATCGGCTGGCAACGTTGGGCCAGCTTACGGCGTCTATTACGCATGAGGTCAAGCAGCCGATCACGGCGGCGCTCCTGAATACCCAAACCGCTCAGCGCTTCCTCGCTCGCCAGCAGCCGGATGTCGAGAGGGCGAAGAAGGCAATTGACCGGGCCGTGCTGAACGGCATGCGCGTTACTGAAGTTGTCGACCGGACGCACGCTTTGGTCAGGAAGGAGCCCACGCGAAAGGACAGCTTGGAGATCAATGAAACGATTTCGGAAGTTATCGGATTGACGCGCGGTGAAGTGTCGAAAAACAGCGTTCAATTGCGGACTCAGTTTGCGGAGGATTTGCCTGTCATTCAAGGCAGTCGGGTCCAGCTTCAACAGGTGATGCTGAACTTGATCGTAAATGCAGTCGAGGCGATGAGCCAGATGAGCGACGAGCGTCGGGAGTTAATGATCAGCACCCAGGCTGAAGCTGACAGTATTCTCGTTGCGGTGCGAGACTCTGGCCCGGGGCTGTCGGAAGGGGCTGTCGAGCGGGCCTTCGAGGCATTTTACACGACGAAGTCGAGCGGCCTCGGGATGGGACTTTCCATCTGTCGTTCGATCGTCGAGGATCACGGAGGACGATTGTGGACGGCAGCAAACGTCCCAAGAGGTGCGGCGTTTCAATTCACAATTCCGATCAGTTCGGATACCGGCACTGACGACGAATTGCGCCTCCCAACCTCAGCATTGGCGCGCACGGCGACCGCATGACGCGATTGTCTGCGGCTTGACACACGTCCCGCCAACCCTATCCCAAGGTACAGGTTGATCTATCCGCCGGGCCAGCGGGATCAGACTCGCCGCAGGATACCGTCACGCGGCGTTTGCCATCATCATCTAAGCCCATAAGAGACTATGGCCAACGCGAGCATGAGACCATGAGCGAGCCGATCTTGCGCGAACCTTCGGATGATCTGCCGGCCGCGTCTGAAGCGCGCCGGGGCGACTTGCCGAATGCTGATGGGCGTGCTGCCGATGCGGAGATGGCACGCGTGCTTGGGACCACGCCCTTTCACATGGCTCTGGATTCCTCCGGTGCCGGGATCGCCCACTGGAAGCATGAACCATTGCACGACGTCGTCGAGCCGATGACCCATCACGTCATCATGGCCTACAACGGCATGATGCAGCGCGTGGAGCGCCGGACAGGAAGCTCGGTTGCGATTGGAACGTTTCGTCCCGGGGTCGTGATCATCATCCCGGAAGGATCGAGCTCCCGATGGGATATTCCGAAGCCCGTTGATGTCGTTCAGCTCTATCTTCCGCACACAATGCTCGATCGCGTTGCCCGCGAAGCCGACATCGCCGCACCAACCGATCTGCTGGAGCGAACGGGGCATCCGGACCCCATTACATCCCGATTGCTTCTGACCGCGGCCGATGCCATGCAGGGCAATGGGCCCCTGGATACGCTGTTCAGGCATCAGCTGACGGACCTGCTGGCCACGCGCCTGTTGGCTGCGCACACCGGCTCGCCAACCACGTTCCAGCCGACCCTGGGTGGGCTGTCGCCGTCGGTGCTGCGCCGCGCCATCGAACGCCTGCGCTCGGACAGCGATGCGGACGTCTCGCTCGCGGCGCTGGCTTCGGATGCCGGGCTGTCGCGCTTCCACTTCTGCCGTTCCTTCAAGGAAAGCACCGGGCTTTCACCCCATGCCTGGCTGCGCCAGCACCGGCTCGAGCAGGCCATGAACATGCTGCGCGACACTGACGAATCCGTCGTCTCGATCGCAGCCGCGCTTGGTTATTCCTCCCAGACCGCATTCGCCGCCGCATTCCGGAAGCTGACCAACGAGACACCGGGCGAGTGGAGACGGCGTACGCGATAACAGCGAACGCTCTGCGGGTAACAGACCGCCCTCAATGGCGAGGACAAGTCATGAGCTGCAAGCCAATTTCGCGCGATTTTTCGCAGAAGAATCGGCCAGACGCTTCCAAGGAGCACCAGCGCGATTTGCCGAATGCCGACCGGCGTCCTGCCGGTGTGGAGATGGCGCGCGTGCTCAAGACCGCTCCGCTGCGCCTGGCTTCCGATCCGTCCAGTGGAGCGATCGCGCATTGGAAGCACAATGCGCTGCATGACGTCGTCGAGCCCATGGCTGATCACGTCATCATGACTTACCCGACCGGCCTGCAACAGCTAGAGCGACGCTCGGGAAGATCAGTTGCGATCGGAACGGCGCGTTCCGGGGTTGTGACGATCATTCCCGCCGGCTCAAGCGCCCGATGGGATATCCCCGGCCCCGTCAATGTCGTTCAGCTTTATCTTCCGCCCACAACGCTCCAACGCGTCGCCGGCGAAGCCGATATGGCCGCTCCCGGGCGATCTCCTGGAAAGGACGGGACATCCCGACCTCACCGCGTCCCGATTGCTCTTGAGCGCGGCGGATATGATTGGAGGCAGTGCCGCACTGGATGCCCTGCTCAGGCATCAGCTGACAGACCTCCTGGCCACTCACCTCTTGGCTGCGCACATTGGCTCGCCAATCGCGTTGCAGCCGACCATAGGCGGCCTCGCGCCCACGGCATTGCGCCGCGCCATCGAACGCCTGCGCTCGGACAGCGATGCGGACGTATCTCTTGCGGCGCTGGCTTCGGATGCCGGCCTGTCGCGCTTCCATTTCTGCCGTGCCTTCAAGGAAAGCACCGGGCTTTCCCCTCACGCATGGCTGCGCCAGCACCGTCTTGAGCAGGCCATGAACATGCTGCGCGACACCGACGCGTCGGTCGTCTCGATCGCAGCGACGCTTGGCTACGCCTCCCAAAACGCCTTCGCCGCGGCATTCAGGAAGCTGACCGGCGAGACCCCGAGCGATTGGCGGAGGCGCATGCGTTAACAGCAATCTCTCTACAGCTACGTCAATCCCTCTGGGGCAGTCACAGGTTTGGTCCGCTAGACAAAGACCATGCGATGGTCACGCCGAGAACTAGGGAGACAACCAATGGCCTGGAAGAACTTCGTCGGCCCAAATGCGATCACGTCACGACGAAGGGTGGTCGCGAGCGCCCTCATGTACGGCCTTTCGTTGACGGTGCGCTTCACCTCACCGACGGGTGAGGAAGCGGAAAATCCGGCGCAAGCTACCCAAGGTAAAAATCCGATGAGCTCCATCGTGATCAACGACGGTGCCCAGATCTTCAAGAGCTGGTCACCGAATCCCGTTCACTCGATCGTCTTTCAACGCAGCTCGACACGCAGTTCCAGAAGCTGCCGCGAAGTATGTGAACGGCCGATGCCGTTAATGCTGGACTGCTCGCCTCCATAGCGCCTGGCACGTTTCACGTCTTCGCGTCGTCATCGATCGCAAAGGTCTCCCGCCAACGGGGGAGCCGTGCAGTGACGCGCGGAATTTCGAGAAGATCAAACCACAGGAGACAACCATATGAGAATCCTCATCATCGGCGCCGGCTTCGCCGGCATGTACGCTGCACTTTCCGCCGCCCGCCTGCGCGACATCCAGGGCGTTTCCCCCGAACAGCTCGAGATCGCGCTGGTTGCACCAGAGCCGACGCTGGTGGTTCGCCCTCGGCTTTACGAACCGAAACCCGAAACGCTGACCGCACCGCTGCTGGATGTGCTTAAGGCGGTCGACGTTGTCTACGTGCAAGGCAGCGCCGAAACCATCGACACCAAGGCCAGGACGGTGAATATCGTCGCCGCCAAGGGCGCGAAGAAGAGCCTCTCCTACGATCGGCTGGTCGTGGCCACCGGCAGCCGGCTGTTCCGTCCGAATATTCCCGGCCTTGCCGAACACGGCTTCAGTGTCGACCAGCTCGACGATGCGATCGCCCTCGACCGGCATCTGCACGGCCTGGCGGATCGGCCGGCAAAGAACGGACGCAACACGGTCGTCGTTGCCGGCGGCGGGTTCACCGGCATCGAGGCGGCGACGGAGATTCCCACACGGCTTCGTGCAATCCTCGGCAAGGATACCAAGACGCGCGTCATCATCGTTGATCGGAACAGCGCGATCGCTCCGGATATGGGCGCAGGTCCGCGCCCCGTCATTGAGGATGCCCTGCGCAAGGTCGGCGTGGAGACCCGGCTGGGCGCCGGCGTCGCCTCGCTGGACAAATCCGGCGTCACGCTTTCCAATGGCGAACACATCGAAACCGAGACCGTGATCTGGGCGGCCGGCATTCGCGCCGCCCCGTTGACCCAGCAGATCCCGGCCGAGCGCGACAATTTCGGCCGGCTGCTGGTCGACCGTGACTTGCGCGTACCGTCGGTGCCCGGTGTCTTCGCCACCGGCGATGCCGCCAGGGCAGCCAGCGACGATGTCGGCAATTACGCGCTGATGTCGTGCCAGCACGCCACGCGGATGGGGGCCTTTGCCGGCAACAATGCCGCCGCGGAACTGCTCGGCGTTCCGACCAAGCCCTATCACCAGAAGGGATACGTCACCTGTCTCGACCTCGGAGAGGCCGGCGCCCTGTTCACGATCGGTTGGGAGCGCAAGATCGGGATGGTCGGCGACGTCGGCAAGAAGACCAAGCAGGAAATCAACACCGTCTGGATCTATCCGCCGAAGGCCGAGCGTGCTGCCGCGCTGGCCTCGGCCGATCCGGAGCGTGTGACTGATGTGAGTGGGTTCTTCTAGACCCTTCACGCGAAACGGGCCGCGCTCTGCGCTGGCTGCGCGGCCCGCTCAACCAAGACCAGCCAGTAGCCTTCACCATGAAACGGGAGACAAACATGAATTTAGACACAAGCTTGGCCAACACCTCACACCCCGGTGCACCGGGCCCCAACGAGTTGGTTCCGTCGCGCTACGCGGTGCAGGTCGGCGACATCGAGGTGCTGGTGGTCAGCGACGGCGTGCTGCCGCTCCCAACCGCGATGCTGGCGCACAACATCGACCCGGCGGTCCGGGCAACCTGGCTGAAGGACATGTTCCTGCCGCCGGACGCTTACGATTGGGCGCTGAACGTGGTCGTGGTGCGTAGCGGCGACCGGACCATCCTTGTCGACGCTGGACTTGGGCTCGACCCGGACTTGCACTTGCCGCGGGCCGGGCAGCTGATCAAGCGACTGGAGGCGGCCGGCATCGACCTTGCGTCCGTGACCGACGTGGTGCTGACGCACATGCACATGGACCACATTGGCGGGCTGCTCGTCGACGGGGTCAAGGACCGGCTGCGTCCGGACCTGCGGATCCACGTGTCGGCCGCCGAGGTCAAGTTCTGGGAGGCGCCCGATTTCTCCCACGTCTCCATGCCGCCGGGATTCCCGGACGCGCTTCGATCGACAGCCAAGCGGTTCGTGAAAGAGTACCGCAGCCAGCTGCACACCTTCGAGGAGGAGTACGAGGTGGCGCCGGGAGTGGTCGTCACTCGCACCGGCGGCCACACACCCGGGCACAGCGTGGTGCGCGTGGCGTCCGGCGGCGACCGGCTGACGTTCGCCGGAGACCTGGTGTTCGCGGTCGGGTTCGAGCACCCCGAGTGGTACAACGGCTTCGAACACGACCCCGAGGAGTCGGCCCGCGTTCGTATCCGTCTTTTGCGGGAGCTGGCTGAGACCGGCGGATTGCTGGTGGCCACTCACCTGCCGTTCCCGTCCGTCGGCCATGTGGCGGCCAACGGCGACGCCTTTCGTTGGGTGCCGGTCTTCTGGGACTACTGACCGCACGGTCCGAACGAGGCGCGTCGTCAGCGCTTCATCCGATACGGGCCGCGTTACCAGCGCCGGAGCGCGGCCCGCACACCCAAATCCCTTTGGAGCTCGACCTTGATGAAACACGAGACCGTGCGCGCGACCGCGTTCGCCATGCCGCTGACGAACTCGGCCTTTCCACCCGGCCCCTACCGGTTCATCAACCGCGAGTACTTCATCATACGCTACCGGACGGATCCCGAAGCGCTGCGCCGGGTCGTGCCGGAGCCGCTCGAACTGACCGAGCCGGTGGTGAATTACGAGTTCATCCGCATGCCTGACTCAACCGGCTTCGGCGACTACACCGAAAGCGGTCAGGTCATCCCGGTGTCCTACCGGGGCGAGGCCGGCAGCTTCGTGCACCAGATGTTCCTCAATGATCATCCGCCCATTGCCGGCGGGCGCGAACTGTGGGGCTTTCCCAAGAAGCTGGCGCAGCCGAAGCTTGCGGTCGAGACCGACACGCTGGTCGGCACGCTGAACTACGGCTCGGTCCGCATCGCGACCGGCACCATGGGCTACAAGCACCGCGCGCTCGACACATCAGTCGAAGCCAGAAAACTCGCCGCACCCAACTTCCTGCTCAAGATCATTCCGCATGTCGACGGCACGGCGCGTATTTGCGAGCTGGTGCGCTTCCACCTCGAAGACATCACCGTAAAGGGCGCATGGACCGGGCCGGCGGCGCTCGACCTCTGCTCGCATGCCCTGGCTCCCGTCGCCGAGCTGCCGGTGCTTCAGGTGCTGTCCGCCAAGCACGTTGTCGCCGACCTCACGCTCGGGCTTGGCACCGTGATCCACGACTATCTCGCACCTGGCGCGACGTTAGGTCGACGCGGGACCGGGTCCGAAATTCTGATCGAAGCGAATGCCGGCTGATCGGTCGGCCAAATGCAGGGAGTTTTGGCAATGCTGAACGTGATGCGTGAACAATCAAGTCCGGTGCCGCAGCAAACCAGGCCGCTGCCGTACGATGTCGTCGCTCTGGTGCTGCAAGGCGGTGGCGCGCTTGGCGCCTACCAGGCCGGCGTCTATGAGGGCCTGCACGAGGCCGGCATTCGGCCGAACTGGCTGGCCGGCATCTCGATCGGCGCGCTCAACGCCGCGATCATCGCCGGCTCGCCCGAAGCCGAGCGCGTGCAGCGGTTGCGCGAGTTCTGGGAGACGATCTGTGCCTTTTCGATCGAGTGGCCCGCCGGCGAGGGGCTGGCCAATGCCTTGCCCTTTGCCTTCGACATCAACTCGGTGCGCAACAGGATGGCGGCGACGAGGGCCCTGGTCCAGGGGCAGCCCGGATTCTTCAAGCCGCGCTTCCCGTCGCCGCTCTGGTCGCCCTTCACGGGCGATGCCGCGACCAGCTTCTACGACACGGCGCCTTTGCATCAGACGCTGGAGCGGCTCGTCGACTTCGACCGGTTGAACTCGGGCGAAGTGCGCGTCAGCGTCGGCGCGGTCAACGTCCGCACCGGCAATTTGACCTATTTCGACACCGCCGAACGCCGGCTGGGACCGAAGCATTTCATGGCTTCCGGCGCACTGCCGCCGGGATTCCCCGCCGTTGAAATCGAAGGCGAGCACTATTGGGACGGCGGCGTGGTTTGGAATACGCCGCTTTCCCGCGTGTTGTCCGGCGAGCCATGTGACACGCTGACATTCCAGATCGATCTCTGGTCGGCCAGGGGCCGCGTTCCCCAGGACTTGATGGAGGTGTCGAGCCGGCAGAAGGACATCCAGTATTCGAGCCGCACGCGCGCCGTCACCGACCAGGTGATGCGGATGCAGAAGATGCGTCAGGCGCTGCAGCGGACCATGGAGGAGTTGCCGGCCAGCGCAAAGGCGAAGCCGGAAATCCGCGCCATCGCCGATATGGCGCGCCATCGCTCCTACAACATCGTTCACCTGATCTACCAGTCCAAGACCTACGAAGGCCATTCGAGGGACTACGAGTTCGGGTTGAGCGCGATGCGTGCGCATTGGCAGAGCGGGCTCGACGACATTCGTCGCACCCTGGCCGACCCGCACCGCCTCGACCCGCCGGCACCGGAACTTGGCATCGTCACGCATGACGTGCATCGCCGCGACTGAGCTCCCGGCGGATTTCATCTCTCAAAGCACCCGAAAGGAACTCCCATGTTGAAGGGCAAGGTAGCCATCGTCACCGGATCGACCAGCGGCATCGGCCTCGGCATCGCCAGGGAGCTGGCGAAGGCCGGCGCCGATCTGGTGTTGAACGGCTTTGGCGATGCCGGCGAGATCGAGGCGATCCGCAGCGGGATCGAACGCGACCACGGCGTGCGCGTCGTCTACGACGGCGCCGATATGTCAAAGGGCGACGCCGTGCGCGGGTTGATTGCCGCGACGATCGCGAAATTCGGGCGCCTCGACATCCTTGTCAACAATGCCGGCATCCAGTTCACCGCGCCGGTGGATGAGTTTCCGGCGGCCAAGTGGGATGCAATCCTCGCGATCAACCTGTCGGCGGCATTCCACGGCATTGCGGCGGCGGTGCCGCAGATGAAAAAGCAGCGCTGGGGACGGATCGTCAACATCGCTTCCGCGCACGGCCTCGTGGCTTCGACGTACAAGGCCGCCTACGTCGCGGCCAAGCACGGGATGGTCGGCCTGACCAAGGTGGTCGGCCTAGAGACCGCCGGGAGCGGCGTTACCTGCAATGCGGTCTGTCCCGGCTGGGTGCGGACGCCGCTGGTCGAAAAGCAGATCAGCGACATCGCAGCCCAACGCGGCATCAGCCAGAAGCAAGCCGCCGAAGAGCTGTTGTCCGAGAAACAGCCGTCGCTGGATTTTGCCTCGCCGGAGCAGCTTGGCGGCACCGTCGCGTTCCTGTGCTCGGTTGCGGCAGAGCAGATCACTGGCACGGCGATCTCCGTCGATGGCGGCTGGACCGCACGCTAGGCAGGACGGTGTGCATTTCCTCACATGACGGAGAAAATGATGATCGCTATCAGCACTCGGCCCAGCCGTTCCGTAAACCGCTCGATGCCGAAGACGACAACAGGCTGCCTACTTTTTCCGGCCAGGTCGAACACCGTTCAAAAACACCTCGACGGCCGAACCGACCGCCGCCTGCGCTTCCTTGTCCGACGGCGCCGCGCGCAGCCCGAGAACGACCTGCAGATGAAGGTTGTCGCGGATCATGCCGACAAAGTGCCCTGCCATTCGCGAGCAATCATCGGTGCGAATTTCTCCGCGCTTGTTGGCGGCTTCAAGGACCTCGGCGAGCCGGGACGTCGCCCGGCCGGGGCCTTGTTCGTAGAACGACTTCACAAGATCAGGAAAGCGGTTGGCCTCGGTGACCGCAATTCGGTAAATGCCGATCAGGGTGGGCGACATGTAAATGCCCATGAGATGCTGACCAAACGCCGTCAGCGTCGCCCGCAGATCGTGGCCCTCCGTTTGCTCGATGACCAGGGTCGAAAGCACCCTGTCGGCGCTTTCCTTGACGATGGCGGAGAACAGGCCCTGCTTGTTGCCGAATTCACTGTAGATGTTGCGTTTCGAACCACCGGCACGTTCGATGATCGCGTCGATGCTCGTCGCCGCGTAGCCCTGTTCAAAAAACACCTCGGCCGCAGCGCGAAGCAGGGCTTCCCGGCGACCGTTCGGGCGCCCTTTCTTAGCCACAGCCATTCATCCATCCCGATCCATCCCTTGACTGGTAACGATCATTACCATAGACGTCAAATGGTAACATCCATTACCGGAGGCCGTCATGCAGCGTAACAAGAAGAAGACGATCGGCTTGCTGCTGTGCCTTGGCGCGGTGGTGATCGTGGCCACGGGATGGAGGGCGCGTTCGATCGGCGAGACCTCGACCGACAATGCGTATGTTCGCGGTGACGTGACCTCACTGGCCCCGAAGGTTGCGGGCTACGTCACGACCCTCGAGGTCGAGGATAACCAGAGCGTCCGGGCGGGTGACGTCCTGTTCCGGATCGACGATCGGGACTATCGCGCAAAGCTTGCGCAAGCGGTGGCCAATGTCGAAGCGGCCCAGGCTCGCCTCACCAATGTGGATGCCGACATCCAGCTTCAGCACGCCCTGGTTCGACAGGCCGAAGCGCAGCGACGTTCGACCGTCGCCGAGAGGAATCTGGCGACCAAGGCCTCCGATCGCCGCCGCGAACTTATCCGCACCAATGCCGTTAGCCAGGCCGCGGTCGATGAAAGCGACGCGGCGCTGTCGAGGGCCGAGGCGGGCGTGTCGGCGGCGTCGGCGATGGTGGAGGCCCAGCAACAGCGCATTGCTGTTCTCGCCACCCAGCGCGAGGCTGCCGTTGCGGCCGTGGCGCAGGCACAGGCCGCACGCGATCTTGCCCAGATCGATCTCGACAACACGGTGGTGCATGCGCCGGTCGACGGCGTGATCGGCAACCGCCAGGTCCGAATCGGCCGGCTGGTCGCGCCGGGCGCCTCCTTGCTCGACATCGTTCCGGTCAAGGACGTGTGGGTGGTCGCGAATTTCAAGGAAACCCAGATCGAACATATCCGGCCCGGCCAGCGCGTCCGCATCACGGTCGACGGTTACCCGGATGAGAAGATTGAAGGCCTGGTGGACAGCTTCGCACCCGGCAGCGGGTCTGCCTTCAGTCTGCTCCCCGCGGACAATGCGACAGGAAACTTCATCCGCGTCGTGCAACGCGTACCGGTGAAGATCCGCTTTGCCAGCAACCCGTTGCCCGGCCGCCTCGTGCCGGGGCTGTCCGCGCGTGTCGAAATTGACCGGAGAAGCGGCTCATGACCATGGCCGTCGCCGACACGCCGAGCCGCGACAGATCTGCGACAGGAGCCCTTCTTGTCGTGGGGGTCGTGCTTGCGACGCTGACGGAGGCGATCGCAGGCACCGTGCTGTCGCTCGGGCGCGGCTATATCATCGGCGACACCTACGCAACTCCCGACGAGGCCGCCTGGCTGGACATCGGATACACCGCTCTGAAACTGATCGGGTTCATGACCGCCCCCTGGCTGATGACCCGCATCAATCCGCGCAGCCTGATCATTGGTTCAACGCTGGTCATGGGCACGGCATGTGGCATTGCCGTCATCACAGCCCGGCTGGACCTGTTGATAGCACTCCGCATGATTCAGGGCTTCTCCGGAGGCACCTTGCTTATCGGCGGGCAGGCGATCATTTTTCTCGCCTATCCGCGCGCCCACCAACCGATCCTTCAAGCCCTGTTCGCGATGGGATCGGTCGTCGCTCCCGGGACCATCGCCCCGGCGCTCCAGGGATGGTTGCTGGACAGCCAGTCCTGGGCATGGATTTTCGTCAGCGTCGTTCCGGTGGCCCTGGCAGCGGCCGGCCTCCTGTTGATCGCGGACGCCCCGAAGCCGGCTGCGGCCGTGCGCCGTCCGTTTGATTGTATCGGCTTCTCGCTGATGTCAGTCGCATTTCTCTGCTTCACCTATGTCCTCAATCAGGGCAACCGATGGCGCTGGTTCGAGGAACCTCGCATCCTGTGGCTGACAGTGCTGGGCGCCGCCGCCCTGCTGCTGTTTCTCGGTCACCAGGTGATCGCCAAAGGCCGGGGCCTGCTCGATTTCACCTTGTTCCGGACGGAAGATTTTTCCTTCGCCTTCATTGTCAGCTTTGTCGCCGGCGCCGCGCTGTTCGGGAGCGCATTCCTGATCCCGTCATTTGCCGTATCCGTTCTCGCGTTCAGGCCTACCGACGCCGGCCTGCTCTTGTTGCCGAGCGGTGCATTTTTCATCGGCACGCTCCTCATAGCCGCCTTCCTCTTCCAGACCCGCCGCGTTCCTCCGGTCGCGACGGTGCCCTTTGGGATCCTGATGATCATGATTGCGATGTGGATGCTGTCCGGCTCGACCAGCGAAAGCGGCTCGCACGACATGATGGCGGCCATCCTGTTGCGCGGCCTGGGCCTTGGCTTCCTGTTTCTGTCCATCACGCTGATCGCTTTCAGCAATCTCAATGACCACAAACGTGCGTCCGGCATCGGTCTCTTCAATGCGGGTCGCCAGCTTGGCGGTCTGATGGGGGTAGCCGGACTGCAGACACTGATCGACCATAACGTCGCGGGCAATGTTGCGGTGCTCGGCGCCAGCGTCACCGCGGGCGTTCCTGCGGTCAGCGAGCGGCTGACGGCGATGACAGCCATGCTCGCGGCGCGGGGAATGGACGCCGTGGCCGCCAGCCGGGCTGCCACGAGCCTGCTGGGCAGGGCCGTCACCGGTCAGTCCACCGTGATCGCCTTCGACACCGCGTTCAATGCCGTCGCGTTGCTTTTCGTCATTGCCGCGCCCGTGCTGGTTTCCATCAAGATCGGATTCCACCGATACGCCAAAGCGCACGCCGCGCAGTCATCCCGAAGCGAGGAGCCACAACATGAGACGTCCCACGTCCGCTCGAGCGGATAATGCTGAATCGAGGCCGGACATTCGCTCCGACATCGTGTCGGCGATCAGCGGGACGCTCGCTGATCCCTGCGATACGCTCGCCGACCTCAATGGAATTTTTCATCGAAGCGGATATTCGCAAGAAGATATCTGGTCGGCATTCGAAAGTATCGACGATCTCGTCGTCGCGGTTGCCGAGCACGAAGCCCTGTTCATATCGCAGCCATTGGTGAGGAGGGCACGTCCAAATACCCTTGACGATGTACGCGATACCCTTGTCGCCTTCGGACTCGTTGCCTCGCGAGAGTATTCGACCACCCTGGTCGGGTTCATCCGGATGATGATGGCCGAAGGTGCGCGCAACCCTTCTCTCAAGAAGCGGGTGTACGAGGCAGGGTCGGAGATCGTCACACGGAGGCTGCGGGAGTTTCTGTCGGACACCAATGAAAGAGGGATCCTGTCGATATCGGACGCGCAGGTATGCGCGGAGCAATTGATGGGACTGCTGAGGGAGCCGCTCTACCAGGCATTGATGCTGAATCCCGTGACGAGCCAGAACGGGTCAGCCGCCGACCGCGTCAAGGCCAGCGTTGAAAGGTTCCTGCATGGATGTGCAAGCGCGAGGAGCGCCAGATATGAACGCACCATATGATACTGCCCGTGCGAGCCAGTCCTGGCTGGCGCGGAGCAGCGACAGCCCATCAAGCCTGAAGGTCGTCGACGATGTCCCGTCGGATTTGGCCAACTGCGCCGACGAGCATGGATCGCTGGTGACGGTCGAGCCCGTCGACTGGATCGTTTGCTTCGTCCCCGGCCTGAAACGGCAATGGTGGCATCGGTTCGTCCATCACAAGCATAAGCACGTCTTTGCCATGCGGCCGACGAACACCGGGAGCTGGCTGCTCGTGGAGCCGTGGTGGACCCGCATGATGGTGACGATCCTGCCGCCGGCCGATGCCGTCAAATTTCTGCGGTGGGGTGGGACGGGCGATATCCTTCGCGTCCGCGAGCAGGTCCCGGGTAAAGCAAGCCAGATGCGCGGCTGGTCGAATTGCGCTGTCATCACGGCGTTCGTGCTTGGGCGGCCGAGCTGGACATGGACGCCGCACGGTCTCTACAAGGAACTGCTCCGCGAGAAGACAACGCGGCGCGAGAACGTGGAACAGCTTCTGGTCGAGCAGTTCGCCAAGGTCGTCAGCCAATACTCGTCCAATGCACTGAGTGTCAATGCCGACCAGCTTTCGCTGCCGCTCAGGGAATTGCTCATCATCATCGGGCGCAATCTTCTCGAGACGATGATGACGCCGGCCTTGCTGGAGGTTTGTTACACCGCCATCCTCGAAGCGGACCGCTACCCGAATGCGACACGGGTCTACGCGCAGCATGGCCCAAAGCGGGCCATTGCCGTCCTGACAAAAATTCTCGCAAGAGCGAAGCAGGCCGGCGAGATCGATCTAGCGGATTGCGAAGCCGGCGCCCGCCAGTTTCTCGGCATGCTCTATGGCAACATTCACCTGGAAGCGGTGCTTCAGCTCGGCGCGATACCAACGCTTTCCGAGATCGATTTGCGCGCCCGCACCGCGGTGAAAGTCTTTCTCGACGGCGCCGGGCCTGACGAGACGGCAATCCTCGCGCGAGGGGTTTTACGCAACGGCGGCGGGCCATTGCCGGTGGCCAGCCGCCGCGCATGGGTCTACCTGCGTTGAAGCGTTTACCTGCGCCGTACTAGAGGCCGTATGTGCCGTCGTCCCCGCCGCCAGCGGTCAGCTACCCTTCGTACCCACCCGCGCAGCCCGCCGGATTATTTCATAATGCGAATTTGGTTTTGCCATAGTGGGATTTGAGTTGCGCGCGGTAGCCATTCCGCTTACTAGTCGGACAGCTGGGGCGTTCCAAAAGGCGGTAGCCACCACCCGATGACTGCCCAATCAGCGACGCGATCGCCTCGGGGTCATCCGACGCGTGTGCGGGTTCCTGCGACATAACCAACTGAAGGACAACATCGCAGCATGTCGACCCCAAACGGCTTCGGACTGGCTGGCATCATCGGCATGCCTGTCGCCCATTCGCGATCGCCGACGATTCATAATTTCTGGTTGAATGCTCACGGCATCCGTGGCGCCTATGTGCCGCTCGCGGTCGAGCCCGAGCGGTTGAAGGAGGCGTTGCCGGGGCTGGTTGCCCTCGGCTTTCGCGGCTGCAACGTGACCATGCCGCACAAGCAGACGGCGATGGCGCTGCTGCACCGGGTCAACGAAACCGCGCGGCGTATCGGCGCCGTCAATACCATCGTCGTCGAAGCAGACGGCACGCTGAGCGGCTTCAACAATGACGGCAACGGATTCGTGCAGAGCCTGCGCGACGCCAGGCCGGACTGGCAGGCGGACGCGGGGCCGATCCTTCTGCTCGGCGCCGGCGGTTCGGCAAGGGCCGTGGTCGTGGCGCTGCTGGAGAACGGTGCGCGGCAGATCAAGATCGCCAACCGCACTGCAGAGAAAGCGCAGGCGATAGCGAGCGAGTTCGGCGGCGCTGTCACCGCCATCGCCTGGGCGGACCGCAATGCCGCCATGGCCGAGCCTGCCTTGCTCATCAATTGCACGGACCAGGGCATGATCGGCAAGCCGGCACTCGATGTCGACCTGGCGCGACTGGCGCCCGCCGCCATGGTCGCCGACCTGATCTATACGCCGCTCGAAACCCCGTTTCTGGCCGAGGCGCGGCAGCGCGGCTGCGTGACGGTGAACGGGCTCGGCCTGCTGCTCAATCAGGCGAGGCTGGCATTCAAGGCCTGGTTCGGCGTTCTCCCAGACGTCACGCCGGCGCTCGTGAAGGCCGTTCACGCCACCTTCTAAGGCGCCGTCGGAGGAGTTTTTCGGCGATGACGATACCGACGGGCAACAAGATCGACTGCCACATTCACGCCATCGATCCGGTTCGCTTTCCCTATGCGGCGGATACGTCCTATCGTCCGAGCGGGCAGGAGATCGCCCCTGCGGCGCACCTCGTTCGCGTGCTTGACGCCTTCGATGTCAGGTACGCACTGATCGTCGGAACGAATTCCGGCTACGGGACCGACAGCCGCATTCTGCTCGATGCGATCAAGCTGGGTGATGGCCGGTTCAAGGGTGTTGCGGTCGTCGAGAATGATGTCGGCATCCAGGAGCTGGAACGGCTGAAGGCGGCCGGAATCGTCGGGGTCGCCTTCAATGTCCCGTTTCACGGCACGGGTTATTATCGCAACACGGCGCCGCTGCTGGAAAAGCTGGTCGAGCTCGGGCTGTTTCTGCAGATCCAGGTCGAGCAGGATCAGTTGCTCGCGCTGCTGCCGCTGATCGAAAAGTCGACGGTTCGCCTGGTGATCGATCATTGCGGACGGCCTGCAGTCGAGCATGGGTTAATGCAGCCGGCTTTCCAGGCGCTGCTGGCGATCGGGCGGGAGCGCGACGCTTATGTGAAACTGTCGGGCTACTACAAGTTCTCGCGGCAGCCACATCCTTACGAGGATGCGTGGCCGTTCATTGCTGCGCTGGTCGAGGCATTCACGCTCGATCGTTGTGTCTGGGGATCGGATTGGCCGTTCCTGCGGGCGCCCGAACGCCTGGATTATGGGCCGCTGCTCGCGGTGCTGAGCCGGCTGTTTCCGGACCGGGACGATCAGCAACGACTGTTGTGGCGGACGCCTGCGCGGCTGCTTGGCTTCGCGGGCGGCGGGACAGATCAATCAAGATAAAGCAAATGAGAGGGAGATCGTCACGCGTCATTTCCGGTACCTGAGCTGCGCTGCCATCGTTGCGTCATTGTGGACCTCCCACGTCCACGCGCAATCGACGGTCTATCTTCCCAACGTCATCGAATTGTCCGGAGCGGGCGCGGTGTCGGGAACGAACTGGCGTGACGGTGTCGTGCTGGCGATCGACGAGATCAACAAGGCCGGCGGCATATTGGGCCGCAAGATCGAGACCGAGCACCTCGACACCCAGAGCAATCCGGGCGTCTCGCGCGCGCAGGTCCAGAAGGTTCTCGACCGCGATCCCTATGTCGTCCTGGGGCCGATCTACTCCGGTTCGGTCAAGGTCAACATGGCGCTGACGCAGCAGGCCGAAGTCCCGCAGATCGTGGGCGCCGAGGCCGCCGATATCACCCTGCAAGGCAACCCCTGGGTGTTCCGTACCGCCTTCGGCCAGCAGATCAGCATGCCGAAAATCGCTAACTATTTGCATGACCGCCTCAAGGTGAAGTCGGTGGCGCTGGTCTGGGTCAACAATGATTTCGGGAAAGGCGGCCGCGACAGTTTCGCCAAGGAGATGAAGGCGCGCGGCATCGAGGTGGTGGTGGACCTTTCCACCGAGCAGGGCCAGGTCGATTTCGGCTCCGATGTCATCAAGCTGAAGGGCGCAAAGGCGGACGCCATTTTCGTCTATTGCAACGAGGAGGAAAGCGCCCGTTTCCTGATCGAGGCGAAGCGGCAGGGCCTGGCCACGCCGCTGTTCGGGGAGACCACGCTCCTCAGCCAGAAGGTGGTTGATCTCGCGGGTCCCGCCGCAAACGGCGCGCGCGGCCATGTCGGCCTCAGCGCGGATGCGCCGATCCCCGCGATCGAGGAATTCACCAGGAAGTTCAGCCAGCGCTATAACTACCGGCCCGATCACAACGGCATCAAGGGCTATACCGCCGTCTATCTGGTGAAATACGTCACCGAAAAGATCGGCAAGTTCGATCGCAAGGCATTTGGCGCCGCCATGAAGGGGCTGTCGCTGACGCCCGCGAATGCGCCGGGGATGCTGATGGAGGCGAGCTGGGACCAGAAAGGCGACATCGACCGCGCAAGCTTCCTGGCCGAAATTATCGATGGCAAGCAGAAGATCGTGGAAACGCTGCCGAAGCTCAATCCCTCCAAGGCTGATTGAAAAGGCTGATTGAAGGCTGATTGATGGCTGATTGATCCGAAGGCCGTCCATGAGATTTGCGGTCGATCTTTGCCGGCAGGGGCGGCCTCAATTTTCCTTTCCGCTCGTCAATCGCCGGCCTATTTTCTGGTTTGCTTCCGTGCTGGACGCCCCGGTTTTCCGAAGATCGCCGGGGGGACCGCGCGATCGATGATCTCGCGAAGGGCGAAATTCGACTGGATGCGTGAGACAAGCGGCAGGCGCGACAGTTCGGTCCGGTGAATTCTCTCGAAGTCTTCGATATCGCGCGCCAGCACGATCAGGAGATAGTCGTCGTTTCCCGACATCAGAAAAGTGCGGATCACTGACGGACAGTTGACGACGGCGGCTTCGAACGATTTCAGCGCCTCGTCGCTTTGGCTGTTGAGCGCGATTCTGACCAGCACGGTCGTGTTGAGGCCAAACCGGCCCGGATCAAGGATGGCCTGATAGCCTCTGATATATCCTTCGTCTTCCAGCGCGCGTTGCCGCCGCGCGATCGCGGTGCTCGAAAGTCCGACCCGGTCGGCCAGCTCGGTGTGACTGACCCGCGCGTTGGCGCTGAGTTCGGCGAGAATGGTCATGTCGATCTTGTCGTGGTCCATATGTTTAAAATCCTGCGCCATAGTGCCAAATTTCGTTGAATTTCTGCACTATTTTCCGGTATGTGCGCAAGTTTGCCGAGAAACAACCGCGGTTCCCTCCTAGAAAAGAGGCGTGCCATACAGCGGAGGTTGCCATGAAGGTCGGGGTGCCCAGGGAGATCAAGACGCACGAATACCGTGTCGGTCTGACGCCGGGGGCCGTTCGCGAATATGTGGCCGCGGGGCACGGCGTCGTGGTCGAGACCAATGCCGGCGGCGGCATCGGCGCGACGGATGACGCTTATCGCAAGGCTGGCGCTACAGTGCTGGACTCCGCCCGCGAGGTGTTTGCGTCCAGCCAGATGATCGTCAAGGTCAAGGAGCCTCAAGCTTCGGAATGGTCGCAATTGCGGCAAGACCAGATTCTCTTCACATACCTGCACCTGGCGCCCGATCCGGACCAGGCCAAGGGCCTCATCGAGTCCGGATGCACCGCGATCGCCTATGAGACCGTGACGGATGCCCATGGCGGCCTGCCGCTGCTGGCGCCGATGAGCGAAGTGGCGGGCAGGCTTGCGATCGAAGCGGCCGGCGCGGCCTTGCGGCGGCATGCGGGAGGCCGGGGCCTGCTGATCGGGGGCGTGCCGGGCGTCCAGCCGGCCCGTATCGTGGTGATCGGAGGCGGAGTCGTCGGGACGCACGCGGCACGCATGGCGGTCGGCCTCGGCGCCGAGGTCACCATTCTCGACCGTTCGATAGGCCGGCTCCGCGAGCTGGACGAACTGTTCGAGGGGCGTGTTCGGACAAAATTCTCGACCATCGACAGCATTGAGGAAGAGGTGTTCGCCGCCGACGTCGTGATCGGTGCGGTGCTCGTCCCGGGCGCGAGCGCGCCGAAACTGGTGACGCGGGATATGTTGGGTTCGATGCGCAAGGGGGCTGTGATCGTGGATGTCGCGATCGACCAGGGCGGCTGCTTTGAGACATCGCACCCGACCACCCACGCTGATCCAACCTTCGAGGTGGAGGGCGTCATCCACTACTGCGTCGCCAACATGCCAGGCGCTGTTCCGCTGACCTCCAGCCAGGCGCTGAACAACGCGACGCTGCCTTTTGGCCTGGCGCTCGCCAACAAGGGATTTGCGGCCGTGCTGGAGAATCCGCATTTGCGCGCTGGTCTGAACGTCTACCGGGGCCGGCTGACCTGCGAGCCGGTGGCCAGAAGCCTCGGCATGCCGTTTTCACCGATCGAGGGCGCTGTGGCTTGAGGCCACAAGGTGACGTTGCCGACGATGGACGGAAGCGGTCTGAGGCGGAACTGCGAGCGAGGTGATTACTTCCGGATTTGGCGCTTTCGGACTTGAACAGCCGGGCTGGCGATGACGCGGGGAGAGCGGACCTCGCCGATGCGTGCTTTGACTTCCGCGGATGACCTACAGCGGACATTCAGCAGTCAATGTTGATGGCCAATTCCATTATTAGCGCATTCTGAGCCCTCGCATGGCCAATGAAGCGCCAGAATGATCATTGCATTTGGGCGTAACACTGATTGTTTTTTAATGAACGCTGACTTGCCAAGATCGAGACAAATATTGACGATCAAGTAGGTAACCAATGGTTTGTCGCGCATTGGGAGACCATTGTTATCCAGCTGATACTTGCCAAGAGCATATGTCGGGGTCGGCCAGGAGCCGGCAGTATTGTAAGCGCCTAAAACAAGCCTGTTCACGCAAGGGTGGCTCGTCGGCATCGGGTAAACAAGTGCCGGATAGGCCGGCTTTGATTGCTTGATGACATACATACTTCCTTGCGACAAAGGCACAGGAGTAAGTCCGGTCAAAAACGACTGAACGCGATTACCACCAAATTTTCCTCCTTTCTCAGGAGAATTCAAATTTGTTCCATCTGTCTGTATTCCTACTTCACTAGCTAGCCAGTTGCTTGCGAATACTAACGGCCGGGATGGAAGGCTTCCGACGTCAGACGGATCTTGGCTTATGTTTTGTTGAGCCAGGATCATGTCAATCGCATTTGAAAGACCTTGTTGCGCTGAAAGGAATGTCTGCAAGTCGGTATTGGGATCAGGAATTGTGAATTTCCCATTTGCATTAAACTGAGGGATTAAACGCATTAAGCCTTCCGGGCTACACAACAATTCTGACTGCGCGGACAAAGTAGCTGCACTGGAAGGAGACGAAGCAGACACTGCGATGGCAAGGAGAGCAGTCCTGATAGAAAAAATAGACATCGCAATTATTCTCCGAATGAACTCCGAACCGCGCGAATTTTGCGTTTTTCCCGCGCTTTGGCAAGGCAAGCAGCGGTCGCGAGCAGCAGATGGCCTGCCTTATCTCTTCGGACCAGGTTTTAGCTTGTGCAAACACGGACCAAGTACCAACTTCGAGCGGGCGAACGCTGGCCATCGATCGTCAACGAAAAGACGATTGCACTTCAACCGCGTTGCTGAACGGCAGGTCGCTGTTGAACACCCACCACGGGATGCTCGTGAACGGGTAAGCCCGTGGGAACTCCAGTTCGCTACTTCAGGTCCCTCGCCTTGACTGCGATCGCCGCCGCCGCGGTGCGGTTTTCCACCCCGAGCTTCGAATAGATCTGTTCGAGGTGCTTATCCACCGTGCGGGGCGAAAGGCCCAGGATCTGTGCGATGTCGCGGTTGGTCTTGCCCTTGGAGAGCCATGACAGCACTTCGCCCTCGCGCGTGGTCAGCCCAAGCTCGCTGGAGAATTCGGCGGCCGTACCGGCGCTGGCGTCCTTGGCGAGCCGCAGCAGGAATTCGCTGGGACCGGTCTTGCCCATATAGTGCAGCCGGAGCTGCTCATTGCCGGGAAACGACGCCGTCGCGGCCTTCGAGGCGGCCTTGCCTTCCTGCGCCTGCTCGAGCCATCGCGGCACCGGCTCCGGCAGCACGAGTTCGTCGTCGGCATTGGCGGTGAGCGTTGCCGACAACAGCTTCTGTGCCTGCGGCGTCGCCCACAGGATCTTGCCTTGCCCGCTGACCGCCAGCAGATAGCGGCCGGAAACGTCGAGCGCGGTGCGGGCGCTCTGCGTCAGCCGGGCGTTGGCCAGGTGCACCCGAATCCGCGCCAGCATCTCCTCGATCGCAATCGGTTTTGTCACATAGTCGACGCCGCCGGCCTCGAGCCCGCGAACGATGTGTTCGGTTTCCGCGAGGCCCGTCATGAAGATGATGGGAACGTTGACGAGGCCCGCATCGCGCTTGAGCCGTCTGCAGGTTTCAAAGCCGTCCATCCCGGGCATCACGGCATCGAGCAGTACGATATCCGGCGTGATCTGGTCGACGATCCGCATCGCCGAGGCGCCGTCGAGTGCGACCATGACGGTCATGCCGGCACCATCGAGCGCGTCGGTGAGCAGACGCAGCGTCTCCGGGGAATCGTCGACGACGAGGGCGACGTCGCGCTTTTTGGGATCAATGATCATAGCTGTGCAACGTCTTCAGGGTCGCCATGTATTGATCGAGATCGAAGCGGTCGATCAAGGCGCGCATTTGCGTGACGAAGTCGGCATGTTCAGGGAAATCGTTGCCGATTTCATCGAGCTTGAGCTGGATGGCGCGGATATAACCCAGTTGCCCGAGGCCGATCAGTTCCTCGATATGCTGTACCGACGGCCGCGAACCGGTCTCGGGCTTCCAGTGGGGAACGATAATTTGATAGGCTTCGTAGTCCCACTCGAGCTTGAGCAATTGGCGAATGGTTTCCAGCAACTTGGGAATGTCGATCGGTTTCATCAGATAGCCGTCGTGAAACGGCTGCGCCAGCGGCGCGCCGTGTGCTTCCAGCGCACTCGCCGATACCATCAGGATGCGGGCTTGATGGTGTCCGGTCGCGCGCAGCGTCTCCGCCACCGTCCAGCCGTCCATGCCGGCCATCGAGATATCCAGCAGAAACAGATCGGGCCGGCAATGCTGGGCCAACGCCAGGCAGGCGGGCCCGTCCGGTGCGCTGAGCAGGATGAAGCCGAGCGGCGTCAGCACCTCGCGCAAGAGATCGCGATGGGTCGGATCGTCGTCGGTGATCAGGATCGTCCTGCGCGGGCCGTGATAACCGAAGATCGGCGCTCCGACGGGTGCGATCTGCGTCGGGTTGGTGACCTCAGACAGCAGGATTTTCATGCGGAAGTTGCTGCCGGTACCGACCGTGCTGGTCACCTTGATGTCGCCGCCCATGACGCCGGCAAGCAACCGGGTGATGGTCAGGCCGAGACCGGTACCGGTCTGCGGCTGCGAAACCCCGAGCGCGCCGCGTTCGAACGGTGCGAAAATACGCTCGAGATCGCCGGCTTGAATGCCGGGGCCGGTGTCGATCACTTCGAATTCCGCCACCGGGCTGCGGTAATGCACCACGAAGTGCACGCTGCCGGCCTGCGTGAACTTGATGGCGTTCGACAGCAGATTGATCAGGATCTGGCGCAACCGTTTCTCGTCGGCAAAGACCACGACGGGCAGCACCGCCGGGCGCTTGAACACGAAGTCGATGCCCTTGGCGGCCGCCTGCAGCCGGAACATGCCGACCAGCTGATCGAGGAAATCGCTGAGACGGACTTCGTCGCGCGACAGATAGAGCCGTCCGGCTTCGATCTTGGAGATGTCCAGAATGCCGTCGATCAGGCCGGATAGATGATCGGCGCTGCGGCGGACCACGCGCACCTGATCGCGCGGTTTTGTCTGCAGGCTGGAATCCTGCTCCAGCAGCTGCGCGTAGCCGCTGATGGCGTTGAGCGGCGAGCGCAACTCGTGGCTCAACCCGACCACGTAGCGGCTCTTCGCCAGATTGGCGGACTCGGCGACTTCCTTGGCGCGCTGCAGCTCAGCGTCGGTGCGCTTATGCGCGTCGATTTCCTGGATCAGCAGCGTGGTCTGCCGCCTGGTTTCCGCTTCCGCCGCGCGGCGGCTTTGCTGCGCCAGCACGAACAGCCAGGCCACCACGCCGATGATGATCGTGAGCGCGAAGAACACCTTCCACAGCACGTCGGATAGCTGGAGATCGTCGAGCGGAATCGTCGCTGACGTCTGCAGGTAAATCAGCGCGAGCGTCAACCCGACCAGCCCTGCGGAAACCGCGAACACGCCGAGATAGTGCCCAACCTGCGAGTTGATCCGCGCGTAGATCGGTTCAGGCAGCATCTTGCCCAGCGTGTCCGATATCTGCGCCTGAATCCGCGCATGCGGCTTGCAGAGATCGTGGCAGCGCGCGTCCAGCGAACAGCACAGCGAGCAGATCGGGCCGGCATAGGCCGGGCAGGAGGCCATGTCCTCGGGCTCGAATGAATGCTCGCAGATACAGCACTGGATTGCTTCGAGGTTCTGCCAGCTCCGCTTCGGCTTGCGCGCGATGTAATACTTGCCGTCGGTCGCCCAGGCGATCAGCGGCGCGGTGACAAAGGCGACTGCGAGCGCGACGAAAGCCGACAGCGCCTTCGGCGTCGGTCCGAACAGGCCGTAGAACGCACTGATGGAAACGATGGTCGCGATCGTCATCGCGCCGACGCCGACGGGGTTGATGTCGTAGAGATGCGCGCGCTTGAACTCGATGTGCTGCGGACGCAAGCCGAGCGGCTTGTTGACGACGAGATCGGCGACCAGCGCGCCAACCCAGGCGATGGCGACGTTGGAATAAAGCGCCAGCGTCTGCTCCAGCGCCTTGTAGACGCCGATTTCCATCAGCAGCAGCGCCACCAGCACGTTGAAGACGAGCCAGACCACGCGGCCGGGATGGCTGTGGGTCAGCCGCGAGAAGAAATTCGACCAGGCGATCGAGCCGGCATAGGCGTTGGTCACGTTGATCTTGATCTGCGAGAGAATGACGAAGGTGCCGGTCAGCGCCAGCACCAGATCGGGCTGCGACAGCACATAACGGAACGCTTCGAGATACATGTGCGCGGGCTCGGCCGCATGCTCGGTGGAAACGCCGTGGCTGAGCGCAAAGTAGGCGAGGAACGAGCCCAGCAGCAGTTTGAGCGCGCCAAAGATGATCCAGCCGGGGCCGGCGCTGAGCATCGCGATCCACCACGACGTCCGCGAGGTCCGACGGTCGCGCGGCAGAAACCGCAGGAAGTCGACCTGTTCGCCGATCTGCGCCACAAGCGAAAACACCACCGAGGCGGCGGTGCCGAACAACAGCAGATCGAGATTCCCGCCGGCGTCGCCGTGCTCGCCGGAGAACTTCCGCCACTCCGTAAACGACTGCGGGTTGGCGTAGGCGATCGCGACAAAAGGGAGGATGTGCAGGATGATCCAGATCGGCTGCGTCCACAGCTGGAAGCGGCTGATCAACGTGATGCCGTACGTGACCAGCGGAATGATGACGACCGCGCTGATGAGATAGCCGATCGGTCTCGGGATGCCGAAGCACATCTCCAGCGCGCTGGCGAGAATGACCGCCTCGAGCGCGAAAAAGATGAAGGTGAAGGAGGCATAGATCAGCGACGTGATGGTCGAGCCGATATACCCGAAACCGGCCCCGCGGGTGAGCAGGTCGATGTCGATGCCGCATTTGGCGGCGTGATAGGCAATCGGCAGTCCGCAGAGGAAGATGATGACGCTGACGACCAGAATGGCGACGACCGCATTGGTGGCACCGTAGTTGAGCGTAATGGTGCCGCCGATTGCTTCCAGCGCCAGGAAGGAGATGGCGCCGAGCGCGGTGTTGGCAACGCGGGCGGCGGACCATCGCCGCGCGCTTTTGGCGGTGAAGCGCAGCGCGTAGTCTTCCAGCGTCTGGTTGGCAACCCATTGATTGTATTGGCGCCTGACGCGGTCTATCCGCTGCCGCCCTGCCACTTTGTTGCTCCTGACCCCCAACGACCGAGCCCTTCGGGCCTATCAATCGTTTGCAAGTTGCGTACCGCAAAATCCGTACCAAAACCTACGTCGCTATTTTGCGGTGCAGTATACGCAATCTTGCGTATCTGTGCAGTGCACAAAACTGAGCATCCTTGCCTCACCAATAAGCGCGTTCTCGAACCAAATGGGGTGCTCATGTCAGACGAAATCAAACGGGGCCTGCAGTCTCCGCTGCGACGTAAACTGCTGATGGGAGCGGCAGCCTTGCCGGCGATGGCGCTGCTGCCGCGCCTGGCATTCGGCGCCGGGCCGCCGACTGCGGCCGTCAACACCACGGGATTGGCCGTGACCGACACCGAAGTAACGGTCGGCATCCTGCATTCCGCCACCGGCACGATGGCGATCTCCGAAACCGGTTCGATTCAGGCCGAGAAGCTTGCCATCGAGCAGATCAACGCCATGGGCGGTGTGCTTGGCCGCAAGATCAAGGTCATCCAGGAAGACGGCGCCAGCGACTGGCCGACTTTCGCGGAGAAGGCCAAGAAGTTGCTGGTCAACGACAAGGTGGCCTCGATCATGGGCTGCTGGACCTCGGCGTCGCGCAAGGCGGTGCTGCCGGTCATGGAGCAGTACAACGGCATGCTCTATTACCCGACCTTCTATGAAGGGCTCGAGCAGTCCAAGAACGTGATCTACACCGGGCAGGAAGCGACCCAGCAAATTCTCGCTGGCATCGATTGGATCACCAAGGAGAAGAACGCCAAATCGTTCTACTTCATCGGCTCCGACTACATCTGGCCGCGCACCTCGAACAAGATCGCGCGCAAGCACATCGAGAATTTCCTGAAGCTGAAGGTCGTCGGCGAGGAATACTTCCCGCTTGGCCATACCCAGTTCAACTCGGTCATCAACAAGCTGAAGCTGACCAAGCCCGACGTGATCTTTACCGACGTCGTCGGCGGTTCGAACGTCGCGTTCTACAAGCAGCTCAAGGCTGCCGGCATCGACCTGGCGAAGCAGACCCTTCTAACCATCTCGGTGACCGAGGACGAGATCGACGGCATCGGCGGCGAGAACATTGCCGGCGCCTACGCCTGCATGAAGTACTTCCAGTCGCTGAAGAACGAGAACAACGAAAAGTTCGTTGCCGCGTTCAAGAAGATGTGGGGCGACAAGACTGTGATCGGCGACGTGACGCAGGCTGCTTATCTCGGCCCGTGGCTGTGGAAAGCGACCGTCGAGAAGGCCGGTTCCTTCGACGTCGACAAGGTCGCGGCTGCTTCGCCCGGCATCGAGTTCAAGGGTGCGCCGGAAGGCTATGTCCGGATCCACGAAAACCATCATCTGTGGTCGAAGACCCGCGTCGGCAAGGCCAAGCTGGACGGACAGTTCGACATGGTGTTCGAGACCGCCGACCTGATCCAGCCGGACCCGTTCCCCAAGGGCTATCAATAAAGGCTCGCGGACAACTCCCGCGATTCCCCAAGAGTCTCTCTCAAGAGTCTCCCTGGCGTGGACCGTCAATCCGCGTCCAACACCCCCGCGTCGCGAGCTTGCTCGCGGCGCGGGACTTCCCCCACGGAGAAACATCGATGTTCGGCGACTATTCGATTGGCGATCTCGGCTCCATCTTCGTCATGCAGGGTTTTGCCGGCCTGATCCTGTTTTCCGTCTACGTGCTGATGGCGCTCGGGCTTGCCATCATCTTCGGCCAGATGGGCGTCATCAACATGGCCCATGGCGAGTTCATGATCCTCGGCGCCTACGTTACCTGGCTCACCTCCAGCGCCTTTCAGCACTATCTACCGGCGCTGTTTCCCGGTTACTTCTTTCTCGCCATGGTGCTCGCTTTCATGGCCTCCGGCGCGCTCGGCATGCTGGTCGAATGGGGGCTGATACGCCACCTTTACAAGCGCCCGCTGGATACGCTGCTGGCGACCTGGGGCCTCAGTCTCATCCTGCAGCAGACCTATCGCTCGGTATTCGGAGCGCGCGAGGTCGGCGTCGAGCTGCCGCAATGGATGCTCGGCTCCAAGCAGATCACCGACACCATCGAAGTCCCGATCAATGGCATCTTCGTGATGTGTCTGACCGTGCTGATCACGATCGTGGTCGCCTACGTCATGTACAAGTCGCGCTGGGGCCGCCAGGTCCGCGCCGTCGTGCAGAACCGTATCATGGCCGGCGCGGTCGGCATCAACACCGAGAAAGTCGACCGCTACACCTTCGGCCTCGGTTGCGGCATCGCCGGCGTCGCCGGCAGCGCCTTCACCATGATCGGCTCGACCGGGCCGACCTCGGGCCAGCTCTACATCGTGGACACCTTCCTCGTGGTCGTGTTCGGCGGCGCCGCCAGCCTGATCGGCACCATCGCATCGGCTTTCAGCATCTCGCAGACGCAGTCGACGCTCGAATTCTTCATGTCGGGGTCGATGGCGAAGGTGCTGACGCTGCTCGCCATCGTCGGAATTCTGATGCTGCGGCCGCAGGGGCTGTTCGCCCTCAAGGTCCGCAAATAACAAGAAGCAGGCACGGTCATGATCATCAACTCACGCTTTTTCAATCGATCCGAGCTCATCGGTTTCGTTGCGCTGGCCGCCCTGCTGTTCGTGATCCTGCCGCTGTCGCTGGATGTGTTCCGCCTCAACCTGGTCGCCAAATACCTGACCTACGCCTTTGTCGGGATCGGGCTGGTGTTGTGCTGGGGCTATGGCGGCATCCTGAGCCTGGGACAGGGGGTGTTCTTCGGCCTCGGCGGCTACTGCATGGCGATGTTCCTCAAGCTCGAGGCATCGAGCCCGGAAAACACCAAGATTCAGTCCACCCCCGGCATCCCCGATTTCATGGACTGGAATCAGATCACCTCGCTGCCGCTGTTCTGGCAGCCGTTTCACAGTCTCACCCTTACCATTCTCGCCATCATTCTGGTGCCCGGCCTGTTCGCCCTGATCATCGGGACCGCGATGTTCAAGCGCCGTGTCGGCGGCACCTATTTCGCGATCATCACGCAAGCCGTTGCGGCAATCCTGACCATTCTGATCGTCGGGCAGCAGGGCTATACCGGCGGCATCAACGGCATGACCGATCTGCGCACCCTGAAGGGATGGGACATCCGGCCGGATCATGCCAAGGTCATGCTCTACTTCTTTGAAGTGTTCCTGCTGTTCGGCTGCATCCTGCTGGCGCAGTTCATCCGCCTGACCAAGCTCGGCCGCATCCTGGTGGCGATGCGCGAACAGGAAGACCGCGTCCGCTTCTCCGGCTACAGCGTCGCCAACTTCAAGATATTCGCCTTCTGCATGGCCGCGATCTTCGCCGCGATCGGCGGCGCCATGTTCGCGCTCAATGTCGGTTTCATGTCGCCGTCCTTTGTCGGGATCGTGCCGTCGATCGAGATGGTGATCTACACGGCGGTCGGCGGACGGATGTCGATCTTCGGCGCGGTGTGGGGTTCGCTGCTGGTGAACTTCGCCAAGACCGGCCTGTCGGAATCCTTCCCGCAGCTCTGGCTGTTCGGCCTCGGCGGACTGTTCATCGCGGTGGTGCTGGCGTTCCCGAACGGCCTGTCCGGGATCTGGGCGGACCACGTCCAGCCTCGCATCGATCGGCTGATGACGTGGCGCAAACCAAAACCCGCCAAGGCGTGGACCGACAGTTCGGTCGCCGACGGCGCCCCGGCAGAATGAGGAGATAGATCATGCTCATCGGTCACCCCGGTTGCCGATGCCACACTGGCGGAATGAGGAGATAGATCATGCTCATCGGTCACCAGCCCAAAGAGTTCCTGCTCGCGGTCGAGGCGCTCACGGTGTCCTTTGACGGCTTCAAGGCGGTCAACGATCTCTCCTTCTATGTGGAGGAGAACGAGATCCGGGTCATCATCGGCCCCAACGGCGCCGGCAAGACCACGGTGCTCGATCTGATCTGCGGCAAGACCAAGGCGACGTCGGGTTCGATCCAGTTTCGCGGTCAGGAACTGACCCGGATGAAAGAGAACCAGATCGTGCAGACCGGCGTCGGCCGCAAGTTCCAGACGCCGTCGGTATTCGTCGATCTCACGGTGTTCGAGAACCTGGAGATTTCCTACCCGCGTGGCCGCACCGTGTTCGGCTCGCTCGCTTTCCAGCGCGACGCCGCGGTGCGCGACCGCGTCGAGGAAGTCGCCGAGATGATCTTCCTGAAGGATCGCCTCGACACCTATGCCGATGAACTCAGCCACGGCCAAAAACAATGGCTCGAGATTGGCATGCTGCTGATCCAGGATCCGGACCTGCTGATGCTCGACGAGCCGGTAGCCGGCATGAGCGTCAGCGAGCGGGCCAAGACCGCCGAACTGCTCAACCGCATCATCAAGGGCCGCTCGGTGCTGGTGATCGAGCACGACATGAAGTTCGTCGAGGATATCGCCCACAAGGTCACGGTGCTGCACCAGGGCCAGATCCTGTCGGAAGGCACGATGGAGCACGTCAAGAACGATCCGAAGGTCATCGAAGTCTATCTGGGCCATTAGCGCATGATCCCGGCAAGTGTCGTCCGGTTTCCGGACAAGATCATGCGCAAGGAATAAGGAGCGCGAGTCGATGCTGGCTATTTCGGATCTGCATGTCGCCTACGGCCAGAGCGAGGTGCTGCACGGGCTCAACGTATCGGTCGCGCCCAATGAAATCGTTGCGATCATGGGCCGCAACGGCATGGGCAAGACCACGCTGATGAAATCGCTGATGGGCATCCTGCCCGCCAAGAGCGGCTCGGTGACAATGGCAGGCACGGAATTGAGCCAACTGCCGAGCTACGAACGCGTAGCCAGGGGCCTCGCCTACGTGCCGCAGGGCCGCATGATCTTCTCCACCATGACGGTGAAGGAGAATATCGAGACCGGTCTCGTCGTGTCCGGCGAGAAGGATGTTCCGGGCAGCATCTATGAGCTGTTTCCCGTGCTGCTGGAAATGAAGAACCGCCGCGGCGGCAATCTCTCCGGCGGACAGCAGCAGCAGCTCGCGATTGCGCGCGCGCTCGCCACCAAGCCGAAAGTGCTGCTGCTGGACGAGCCGACCGAAGGCATCCAGCCGTCGATCATCAAGGACATGGCGCGCACCTTGAAGCGCATTCGCGACGAACGCGGCCTGTCGATCGTCGTCTCCGAACAGGTCTTGAGCTTCGCGCTCGATGTCGCCGACCGCGTGCTGGTCATCGAGAATGGCGAGATCGTGCGTGACGATCCGCGCGACGGCGTCGATGCCGCGCAGATCTCGAAATATCTGTCCGTGTGAATCGTAACAATTGTAGAAAAGGGGAGCTATCGATGCCAGATACACTGATCAAGGTTGATCTCACCAAGTCAGCCTACGAAAACGACAAGATCCACAACCGCTGGCACCCCGAGATCCCGATCGTGGAATGGGTCAGCCCGGGCGACGACTTCATCATCGAGACCGTCGACTGGACCGGCGGCTTCATCAAGAACAACGATTCGGCCGACGACGTGCGCGACATCGATCTGTCGATCGTGCACTTCCTGTCCGGCCCGATCGGCGTCAAGGGCGCCGAGCCCGGCGATTTGCTGGTGGTCGATCTGCTCGACGTCGGCCCGCTCAAGGAGAGCCTGTGGGGTTTCAACGGCTTCTTCTCCAAGAAGAACGGCGGCGGCTTCCTGACCGATCATTTCCCGCTGGCGCAGAAATCGATCTGGGACATCAAGGGCCTCTATACGTCGTCGCGCCACATCCCCGGCGTCAACTTTGCCGGGCTCATTCATCCCGGCCTGATCGGCTGCCTGCCCGATCCGAAAATGTTGGCGACCTGGAATGCGCGTGAAGCCGAGCTGATCGCGACCAATCCGACCCGCGTACCGGGATTGGCCAACCCGCCATTCGCGCCTACCACGCATGCCGGTCAGGCCAAGGGCGATGCCAAGGCCAAGATCGCCGCCGAGGGTGCCCGCACCGTGCCGCCGCGCGAACATGGCGGCAATTGCGACATCAAGGACCTGTCGCGCGGCTCGAAGATCTATTTCCCGGTCTATGTGCCCGGCGGCGGCCTTTCGATGGGCGATCTGCATTTCAGTCAGGGCGACGGCGAGATCACCTTCTGCGGAGCCATCGAGATGGCCGGCTGGCTGCACATCAAGGTCGATGTGATCAAGGACGGCGTCGCCAAATACGGCATCAAGAACCCCGTGTTCAAGCCGTCGCCGATCACGCCGAACTACAAGGATTACCTGATCTTCGAAGGCATCTCGGTCGACGAAGCCGGCAAGCAGCACTATCTCGACGTGCACATCGCCTACCGGCAGGCCTGCCTGAACGCGATCGAATACCTGAAGAAGTTCGGCTACTCCGGCGCGCAGGCCTACTCGATCCTGGGCACCGCACCATGCCAGGGCCACATCTCCGGCGTCGTCGACGTGCCGAACGCCTGCGCCACGCTGTGGCTGCCGACCGAGATTTTCGACTTCGACATCATGCCGTCGTCGGCGGGCCCGATCAAACACATCAAGGGCGACATCCAGATGCCGCTGTCACAGGACAAGTAATCCCTGCGCGAGAAGGATGCGGGACGGTGTGTATCTGCCGCCCCGCATCCGCCGTGCACCCTCGACGAGTCAGCGCAAGGATAGTGCAATGCCGGTCTACGAATATCTCTGCAATGATTGCGGCCCGTTCACCGACATGCGGCCGATGGCCGAATGCGACGCGCCGCAGGACTGCCCGCAATGCGAAACCGAGTCGCCGCGCGTGATCCTCACGGCGCCGGCGTTCTTCTGCATGCCGTCAGACAAGCGCAAGGCCCACGCCACCAACGAACGCAGCGCCAACGCGCCAAAGACCCTCGACCAGTACAAGGCCTCGCATGCCCCGGGCTGCGGCTGCTGTTCAAGCAAGAAGCCGGCGCGGCTGATGAAGCAGACCAGAAGCGGCGCCAAGAGTTTCCCGACCGCGCGGCCGTGGATGATCAGCCACTAGAGCGTTTTCAAGCGAAGTGGATACCGGTTCGCGTGAAGAAAACGCGTCAAAACAGAAGATAGAGCCCCGTTCCGATTCCATCGGAACGGAAAAGGCTCAGAGGCCGCGACGGCAGAGTTGAACAAGAACAGGACAGGCGAACCCCATGCTTCACGGTGACATTTCCTCAAGCAACGACACGGTCGGCGTCGCCGTCGTCAATTACAAGATGCCGCGCCTGCACACCAAAGCGGAGGTGCTCGAAAACGCCCGCAAGATCGCCGACATGGTGGTGGGCATGAAGCTTGGCCTGCCGGGCATGGATCTCGTGATCTTCCCGGAATATTCCACCCACGGCATCATGTACGACTCCAAGGAGATGTACGAGACCGCCTCTGTCGTGCCGGGCGAGGAAACCGCGATCTTTGCCGAAGCCTGCCGCAAGGCGAAAGTGTGGGGCGTGTTCTCGCTCACTGGCGAGCGTCACGAGGAGCATCCGCACAAGGCGCCGTACAACACCCTGATCCTGATGAACGACAAGGGCGAGATCGTCCAGAAATACCGCAAGATCATGCCCTGGGTGCCGATCGAAGGCTGGTATCCCGGCAATTGCACCTATGTGTCCGACGGTCCGAAAGGGCTGAAGGTCAGCCTGATCATCTGCGACGACGGCAATTTTCCCGAAATCTGGCGCGACTGCGCCATGAAGGGCGCCGAGCTGATCGTGCGCTGCCAGGGCTATATGTACCCGGCCAAGGAGCAGCAGGTGCTGATCTCCAAGGCGATGGCCTGGGCCAACAATGTCTATGTCGCGGTCGCCAATGCCGCGGGCTTCGACGGCGTGTATTCCTATTTCGGTCACTCCGCGATCATCGGCTTCGACGGCCGCACGTTGGGTGAGACCGGTGAAGAGGAATACGGCATCCAGTATGCAGCGCTGTCGAAGAACCTGATCCGCGATGCCCGCCGCAACAACCAGTCGCAGAACCATCTCTACAAGCTGGTCCATCGCGGCTACACCGGCATGATCAATTCCGGCGAAGGCGCGAAGGGCCTTGCTACCTGTCCTTACGACTTCTATTCGAAGTGGATCGCCGATCCCGAAGGCACGCGCGAAATGGTCGAGGCGATGACCCGCTCCACCCCGGGAACCGACGAATGCCCAATCGACGGCATCCCGAACGAGAAGTCCGCGAGCAATTACTAGACAAAGGAAACAGCGCGCCGCACGACGCGGTCCCGGCCCTGGGCCGGGATCGATGACTGGCAGTGGTGTGCGATATTTTGTTGGATGGCTTGCCGAGCCGTAGCTCGCGGCCGCGCCCGCCTTCGCCCAAATGGGCTTCGGCGCGGCAGCCTTCACTCGCTTCGCGAGCGAAGGCTGGTGGGCCCGGCAGATATCAAACTGCGCTGCAATGTCTTGTATTTAGAAGCTTGGTGGTAATCAAAGAGCCCCATTGAAGCCATTGAGCTTTTCTACGCGCCATTACCACCAACTTCCTGTTGTCTTGACCTATCTCAAACAACACGCACGGCGAAAATCATAGTGACGGTCGGTCGGGACCTTTCTCGATATCGGCCGACCGGCGTACCCATGAAGTCGGCTAGAAGAAGTACAGGATTGCAACGCAGCGCCCATTGCGGTGGGCGTCACGGTGCAATTACGCGCCACTAAGGAGGGAATGGAAATGAAACGTCCAGTATTATTGGCGTTGTGCATCCCCTTAATGTTTACGGCTCGGGCATCTGCTGACGATATGAAGCAGGAAGTCAGCAAGATCGCCATCTCCTACATGGATTGTTACACCAAGCGGGACCCGGCGTGCGTCGCGGGGCTCTACACTAAGGACGGCGTTTTTATCAACCCGGCCGGGAAGCATGACGTTGCGACCGCTTATGCCGGTAGTTTCAAGGCTGGTTTTAACAAGCTCGATTCCACGGTCGAAGAGGTGTGGCAGGTCGATAATGATACCCCGGCTGCGGTGGGCAAATTCCACATCACCGGCAAGAACGACAAGGGCGATGCGCTGGATGCATCGGGTACTTGGACCGCCGTCTATGTCAAAGCAGATGGCAAATGGAAGATCCGAATGCTAACAGCAGCTCCGATTCCACCTAAGAAAGACTGATCATTAACGCGAAGCGCCCACCTCGCAAGAGGTGGGCGTTCCTGACCAAGCTCCGATGGTTTGCCGCGATCACCGCTGCAGCCATCATGTCGAGACCAACGCGGACGGCTGGGCCGATGATGTCCGGCTGTCCGACATCGAGCCGCGCTTCGTCTGCACGCGCCGCGGCAGACGCGGTGCCGAAGCGCGGTCAAAGTTTTCGCAGGCTATCAGATGGCGCAGCTACACCAAGAAAGCCGATCGCAAGGGGCTCGCTGCGCGCGCGCTGGCGCAATGGACGCGGCCTTGATCCGACGATGTGGTGGGACAAAGCGAACTCGTACATCTGCACCTCGAAAAGAACGGGCCTAGAACAACGGGTCGTTACCACCTTTGGGGCGGTGGTAATTTCAGGCTCGAAAAATCAATGATATCAATCCGGGCGCGGCATTGTGGTGGGCCCGGCAGGACTCGAACCTGCAACCAGACCGTTATGAGCGCAGTACCCTTTCGGGCAATTCGAACATAATCAGTGTTTCTCGATCAAGATCATTCACGTTTGTGCGCGTTTGTTCACGGGGTTGGTGGCATGGAAGACCGCCAACTGCCAAAAGGGCCTCGCCCGAACGGGTCTGCGTTCCGTCCGTCTTGCACGGCTCAACGCGGCAGCGCGCCGTCTGCGAGCGGATCGTGCGTGATCAGCCCGAGGATTTCGTCGCTGGCGAAGCCGAGCGACATCGGACGCATCGCGCCGGGCACGACCGCAAGGTCGTAGAGCTCCGCCACCGCGCCGTCGAGGCGGAACCAGTGCACGCAGGCCCCGCTGTCGAGATCGATCACCTGCACGCCGCACCACGGATCGGAATCGGCGTCCGCGAGCTTCTGATCGAGCGCCAGTCCCTCGAAGCGCTGATAGCGCGGCTTCGACAGCCCGACGAAGGCATGGTTGCCGTGGAAGGCAAGCCCGCGCAAGAAGCCGGGGCAGAACGCCAGCACGTGGAATTTGGCCGCGCTACCGCCGGGGCCCGGCTCGACCCAGCCGAGCTCGCCGGTGCCCGAGTTCAGCAGCCAGAGGCGGTCGCGATAGATCCGCGGCGAATGCGGCATCGACAGGCCGCCGATGACGATCTCGCCGGTCTGCACGTCGACGACGACACCGCCGCTGGCGCGCCGGTCACGCCAGCCGTCGATGGTGTCGGACCTGCTCACAGCGGTGACGTAGCGCGGCACGCCGTCCGCCATGGCGAGGCCGTTCAAATGGCAGCGGTCCTCCTTGACGATCGCCGAGATGAACGGCGGCTTCCACAGCGGCGTGAAGCTGTGGCGCTGCGACGGCGTGGCGAGGCAGTTGTAAAGCGTGTTGACGAACACCACGCGCCCGTCCTTGAGAACGCCGACGTCGTGCGCGTCGATCTCGCCGGTGACGTAGGTTTCGCGCGGCACAAAGCAGGCATCGAACACATTGTTGATCTGCTCGCCTGGGTTCAGCACGTTCTTGAACCGCACGATCTGGAACAGCGTCGCCAGCAGCAGGGTGTCCTTGTCGGGAACGCAAATCCCCATCGCCTTGCGGAAGAAGCGCTCGTCGACCATGAGCCCGCCGTCGACGTTCTGCCCGAGCAGGTAGAACTTGCCCGACTGATAGGACGACACCGCGAGCGCGATCCGCTGCGCGCCGAGGAAGCCGGGCAGGCCCGGCGACATGGAATAGGTGACGCGCTCTGCCGCCGGCGTCGACTGCGGCTCGGCAGCCTTGCTCTCTTGCCCGGCGGGCGCGATCTCCGTGCTCGCCGGAGGGGCGGCTGGCGCCGGCCTTTCCTCGTCGTCCAGGACGGATGACGACTCTCGGCCACGCTCGCTCATGCATCTTCTCCCCGTTGGTCCTGACGCACCCTATCAGTCTTTCTTGCCGCTGCACCGCGCACACACCCAGGCGCTGGCGATGTTGAAGGGGTCGATTCGCCATCATTTCCGGCAAAATGCGCGCGCGCGCCCGGCCTGAAGCCCAAATATCAGAATAATGTCAGAAAATAGCGCGCCAGGAGAACCCGGCCGCCATTGTTAGGCTGCGCCCGCTCCGGTAATCTGACCCTCAAGAACTTACCTCGCGTGGGTCGCTCGCTGCCTGTGCCGCAAAGGCCTGGGACTAAAAACTAAAATGAATGGCTAGGCGGCAGGGGTAGGGTCTTGAGTTCTGGAAATGCGAGCGCGTTGCGCCGGCGGGTTCTGCTGTCGGGCACCATGCTGGTGGCCGCGGTCACCGGTTATGGGCGTCGCGCCTATGGCGCTTGCGATCCCAGCGGCGGCTCGACCTACCAGTGCTCGGGCGCCGAAGTCACCACGCAGACGATCAACGCCAACAACGCCAGCGTCTCCACCGTCGCCGGGTTCAGCGTCAACACCGCCGCCGGCCATGCGATCACGATTACCGGTGACGGCGCCCTGTCCTATACCGACACCAACGCCTCGTCGCTTACCGCTGCGGCGGGCTACGCTCTTAATGTTCGCTCCAACGGCGACTTTGCCGGCACGCCCGGCAGCGTCACCATCGCCACCAATGGCGCGCTCAGCGGCGCCGCCGGCATTGTTGGGCAAAACAACGGCACGGGGGCGCTGACCATCACCGCCAACGGCAATGTCACCGGCGCCGGTGGTAACGGCATCTTCGCGCAGAACAACTCCGGCACCGCTCTCACCGTGACCACCGGCGCCGGCACCACGGTCAGCGGCGGCTTCGGCATCCGGGCGCGCAACTTCGGCACGGGCGCGCTGACCGTCACCGCCAACGGCGATGTCACCGGCACCAGTGTTAACGGCATCTACGCGCAGAACAACTCCGGCACCGCTCTCAGCGTAACCACCGGCGCCGGCACGACGGTCAGCGGCAACTTCGGCATTCTTGCGCGCAACTTCGGCACGGGCGCGCTGACCATCACCGCAAGCGGCAATGTCACCGGCACCAGTGTTAACGGCATCTACGCGCGGAACACCGGCACCGATCTCACCATGACCACCGGCGCCGGCACGACGGTCAGCGGCGGCACCAACGGCATTAATGCGCGCCACTACGGCACGGGCGCGCTGACCATCGCCGCCAACGGCGATGTCACCGGCACCGCTGGTAACGGCATCGACGCGCGGAACATCGGCGCCGGCACCACTCTCACCGTGACCACCGGCGCCGGCACAACGGTCAGCGGCACCAACGGCATTTTTGCGCGCCACTACGGCACGGGCGCGCTGACCATCGCCGCCAACGGCGATGTCACCGGCACCAGTGGTGTCGGCATCGACGCGCGGAACACCGGCGCCGGCACCACTCTCACCGTGACCACCGGCGCCGGCACGACGGTCAGCGGCGCCAACGGCATTTTTGCGCAGAACTACGGCACGGGCGCGCTGACCATCACCGCCAACGGCAATGTCACCGGCACCTCTAATCGCGGCATCAACGCATACAGTTCCGGCGCGGGCACCAATCTCACCGTGACCACCGGCGCCGGCACCGCGGTGAGCGGCGGCAACATCGGCATTTTTGCGGACAACCAAGGCACGGGCGCGCTGACCATCACCGCCAACGGCAATGTCACCGGCACCAATGATAACGGCATCTTCGCATACAATTCCGGCGCGGGCACCAATCTCAGCGTGACCACCGCAGCCGGCGCAACGGTGAGCGGCAGCACCAACGGCATTTTTGCGCAGAACTACGGCACGGGCGCGCTCGCCGTCACCGTCGCCGCCACCAGCACCGTGAGCGGCACCAGTGGCTTTGGCATCCAGGCTCGCAGCCGCCCTGCGACCGTGACGGTGGCCGGGACTGTAACCGGCGGCGGTGGCACCGCCATCCAGTTCGACCAGGCGGGCGCCTTCGCCAACCGCCTCGAATTGGTGACGGGCGCCGTCATCAACGGCAATGTGCTCGGCGGCATCGGCACCGACACGCTGGGGCTGAGCGGCACGGGTTCGGGCAGCTTCAATGTCGCCCAGCTCTCCTCGTTCGAGGCCGGCGAAAAGACCGGCAGCGGCAGCTGGACGCTCACCGGCGCAAACGCAGGCATCGGCACATTCGCCGTCAGCGGCGGCACGCTGGCGGTGAATGGCAGCCTGAGCAACGCGGCTTTCACCGTGAGCGGCGGCACGCTCAGCGGCACCGGCACGGTTGGCAACACGTTGGTTTCCGGCGGCACCTTCGCGCCGGGTTCGGGCACGCCCGGGTCATCGATGACGGTCAGCGGCACGCTCGGCTTCAATGCGGCGGCGGCCTATGCCATCAACATCAATCCAACGACATCGTCGTTCGCCAACGTCTCGGGCGTGGCCACGCTCGGCGGCGCGACCGTGAATGCCAACTTTGCGACCGGCAGCTATATCGCCAAGCAGTACACCATCCTGACCGCCGGCAGCGTGAGCGGAACGTTTAATCCGACCGTCGCCAACACCAATCTGCCGGCGAACTTTCACGATACGCTGAGCTACGATGCCACCCACGCTTACCTCAACCTGATCCTGAGTTTCACGACGCCCGCGTCCGGCACCCTCAACGGCAACCAGAACAACGTCGCCAACGCGCTGATCAATTCCTTCAACAGCAACGGCGGCATTCCGTTGACGTTCGCGACGCTGTCGGCGCCCGCTTTGTCGCAAGCTTCCGGCCAGCCGGGTGCGTCAACGTCGCAGGCGGGCATTACCGGGGTAGGGCAGTTCATCAATGGCGTGTTCGACGGCGCCTTCGGTGACGGTCCCGGTCAGGGCGGTGCGACAGGTTTCGCACAGGAAGAGGATAACGCGAACGCCTATTCGGCCAGGCGCAAGCTCTCGCGCGAGGCGAAAGAGGCCTACGCCGCCGTGACGCCGCGCGACCGGCGTGCGCCATCGTTCGAGCAGCGCTGGGCCGTGTGGGCCTCGGCCTATGGCGGCAACAGCCGCGTCAACGGCGACACGGCCGCGGGCACCAACAGCACGACCAACCGGGTCTTCGGTGCCGTTGCCGGGGCGAGCTATCATTTCACGCCGGACACCCAGGCAGGGTTTTCGCTCGGCGGCGCCGGCTCGAGCTTCGATATCGCCAACGGATTTGGCGGCGGCCGCGCCGACGCCTTCAACGCGGCGGCCTATGCCAAGCATATTTGGGGTGCGGCTTACGTGGCGGGCTTGCTCGGCTATTCCTGGCAGGACACGACCACAGATCGCACCGTGACGATCGCGGGCATCGATAGACTGCACGCCTCGTTCCAGGCGCAGGCGCTGGCCACGCGTCTCGAAGGCGGCTGGCGTTATGCCACGCCGATGGCCGGCATCACGCCCTATGCGGCGTTGCAGACCACGACGTTCTATCTGCCGTCTTACGGCGAGACCGCGACCTCCGGCAGCAACACCTTCGCGCTGAACTACGCCTCGAAGTCCGTCACCGCGACGCGCAGCGAGCTCGGCGCGAAATTCGACAAGGCGACGCCGGTGCAGGGCGGCGTCTTCACCCTCAAGGCCAGGGCGGCCTGGGCGCATGACTGGAATACCGACCGCTCCGCGACGGCGACCTTCCAGACGCTGCCGGGCGCCACCTTCAGTGTAAACGGCGCGCTGCCTTCGGCCGACGCCGCGCTGGCGTCGCTCGGCGCCGAAATGAAATGGCACAATGGCTGGACGGTCGCAGGCCGTTTCGACGGCGAGTTCTCCCACACCACCGCCGGCTACGCCGCCAAGGGCAGCGTTAGATACGCGTGGTGAATCGGCGCGGAAACCCAAATATCAGAAAAATTTCAGAACGTAATCGCCGTTAAAGTCCGGGTTCGCATTGATGGGGCGATGCCGGTCCGGTAGTCTGGCGAGGAACCGCCGCCGGGTGGGGCGTACGGCCGCTTGTGCTGCAAAGCATAAGAGTACGGCCCAGGCGGCGGGAGTGGGGGTCTTGAGTTCTGGTCATGCAGGCGCGTTGCGTCGGCGGGTTCTGCTGTCGGGCACCATGCTGGCGGCGGCGACCGTCGGCTATGGCCGCCGCGCCTATGGCCAGTGTGTGCCTACCGTTGCACCGAACTACCAGTGTTCGGGCGCCAATGTCACCGGGCAGTCGATCAACGCCAACAACGCCAGCGTCTCCACCGTCGCCGGGTTCAGCGTCAATACCGCCGCCGGCAATGCGATCACGATTACCGGCGACGGCGCCCTGTCCTATACCGACACCGACGCCTCGCCGCTCACCGCTGCGGCGGGCACCGCTCTTCATGTCCGTTCCATCACCGATTATGGCGCCACGCCCGGCAGCGTCACCATCGCCACCAATGGCGCGCTCAGCGGCTACCGCGGCATTGATGCGCGCAACTACGGCGCGGGCGCGGTGACCATCACCGCCAACGGCAGTGTCACCGGCACCTTTGATTACGGCATCTTCGCGCGAAACCTCAACAGCGGCACCGCTCTCAGCGTGACCACCGGCGCCGGCACGACGGTCAGCGGCGACCGCGGCGGCATTTACGCGCGCAACTTCGGCACGGGCGCGCTGACCGTCACCGCCAACGGCAATGTCACCAGCACCACCGGTTACGGCATCTTCGCGCGGAAGGATTTCGGCACCGATCTCACCGTGACCACCGCCGCCAGCACCACGGTCAGCGGCCGCATCGGCATTTATACGCGCAACGAGGGCATCGGCGCGCTCACCATCACCGCCAACGGCAATGTCACCGGTACCAATGGTCCCGGCATGTTCGCGCGGAACAGCGTCAACGGCACCGATCTCACCGTGACCACCGGCGCCGGCACGACGGTGAGCGGCGGCAGCAACGGCGTTTCCGCGTACAACTACGGCACGGGCGCGCTGACCGTCACCGCCAACGGCGATGTTACCGGCACCGGTGGTCGCGGCATTTACGCACTCAGTTTCGCCCCCGGCACCGGTGTCAGCGTAACCACCGCAGCCGGCACCACGGTCAGCGGCTCTAACAGGGGCATTAACGCGCGCAACCTCGGCACCGGCGCGCTGACCGTCACCGCCAACGGCGATGTCACCGCCACCGGCGGCGGTGGTCGCGGCATTTACGCACAGAATTCGGCCGCGGGTACCACGGTCAGCGTAACCACCGGCGCCGGCACCACGGTCAGCGGCGCCAGCTACGGCATTAGTGCGAAAAACCTCGGCACGGGCGCGCTCACCATCACTGCCAACGGCAATGTCACCGGCCCTGGCAACTCCGGCATTTACGCACGCAATTACGCCGCGAGCACCAATCTGAGCGTGACCACCGGCGCGGGCACGACGGTCAGCGGCACCAACGGCATTCGCGCGCGAAACTCCGGCACGGGCGCGGTCAGCATCACCGCCAACGGCAATGTCACCGGCACCAATGGTCGCGGCATCTACGCGCAGAACTTCGGCACCGATCTCGCCGTGACCACCGCCGCCGGCAGCACGGTCAGCGGCAGCAGCGATGGCATTTTTGCGCGCAACAGCGGCAGCGGCGCGCTCACCGTCACCGCCACCGGTACCGTGAGCGGCACCAGTGGCTATGGCATCCAGGCTCTTGGCCGCCCTGCGACCGTCACGGTGGCCGGCACGGTGAACGGTGGCGCCGGCGGCGCCATCCGGTTCGACCAGGCGAGCGCCTTCGCCAACCGCCTCGAATTGGTGACCGGCGCCGTCATCAACGGCAACGTGCTCGGCGGCACCGGCACCGACACGCTGGGGCTGAGCGGCACCGGTTCGGGCAGCTTCAATGTCGGCCAGCTCTCCTCGTTCGAGGCCGGCGAAAAGACCGGCAGCGGCACCTGGACGCTCACCGGCGCCAACACCGCCATCACCGCGTTCTCGGTCGGCGGCGGCACGCTTCTTGTCAACGGCAGCCTGAGCAGCGCTTTCACCGTGAGCGGCGGCACGCTCGGCGGTACCGGCACGATTGGCAACACTTCAATTTCCGGCGGCACCTTCGCGCCGGGCTCCGGCACGCCCGGCTCATCGATGACGGTGGGCGGCACGCTCGGGCTGAACGCAGCTTCGACCTATCTGGTCAACGTCAACCCAACGACGGCGTCGTTCGCCAATGTTTCGGGCGTAGTCACCCTCGGCGGCGCAACGGTCAACGCCAGCTTTGCGCCGGGCAGCTACATCTCGAAGCAATACACGATCCTGACGGCCGGCAGCATCAGCGGCACCTTTGGCACGCTCGCCAACACCAATCTGCCGTCGAACTTCCATGACTCGCTGAGCTACGACACCACCCACGCTTACCTGAACCTCGATCTGACCTTCACGACGCCGGCCGCCGGCACCATCAACGGCAATCAGAACAACGTCGCCAACGCGCTGATTACTTACTTCAACACGACAGGCGGCATTCCGCTGGTATTTGCGACGCTGTCGGCGGGGAGCCTGTCCCAGGCGTCGGGCGAGTCCGCGACCGGTTCGCAGGCGACCACGTTTAATGCCATGAACCAGTTCATGGGTCTGCTGACCGATCCCTTTATCGATGGCCGCGGCGATGGTCCAGGCGCGGGCGGCACCAGTACCGCCAACGGTTACGCTTCGACGCAAAAGCCTGCTGCCCGCGACGCCTATGCGATGTTCACCAAGGCGGCGCCCGCCGTGTCGTTCGAGCAGCGCTGGAGCGTGTGGGCGGCGGGCTATGGCGGCTCGCAGACATCAGACGGCAATGCTGCGCCCGGCTCCAACACCGCGACTTCGCGCCTTGCCGGCACGGCGGTGGGCGCCGACTATCGCTTCTCGCCGTTCACGATCGCCGGCTTTGCGCTGGCCGGCGGCGGCACCAGTTTTGCCGTCAACGGAATGGGAAGCGGCCGCTCTGATCTGTTCCAGGCCGGAGCGTTCGTGCGGCACAATGTTGGCCCGGCGTATCTGACGGCAGCGCTGGCCTATGGCTGGCAGGTCGTCACGACCGACCGTACCGTGACCATCGCCGGCATCGACCGGTTGCGCGCCGAGTTCAAGGCCAATGCCTTCTCTGGCCGCGCCGAGGGCGGCTATCGTTTTGTCGGCCCATGGATCGGCGGCATCGGCATCACGCCCTATGCCGCCGGACAATTCACCACCTTCGAGCTGCCCGCCTATGCCGAACAGGTTCTGTCCGGCGCCAATACGTTTGCACTCGCGTACGGCGCGAAGAGCGTCACGGCCCCGCGCAGCGAGATTGGTGTGCGCACCGACAAGTCCTGGGCGATGCAGAACGCGATCCTCACGCTGCGCGGCCGGCTGGCGTGGGCCTATGACTACAACACCAACCCCTCGATCGGCGCGACCTTCCAGACGCTGCCCGGCGCATCCTTTGTCGTCAACGGCGCGGCGCAGTCGCACAACAAGGCGCTCACCACAGCGTCCGCCGAAGTGAAATGGATCAACGGCTGGTCCGCCGCCGCGACGTTCGAGGGTGAGTTCTCCGACGTGAGCCGATCCTACGCCGGCAAGGGCGTCGTTCGCTATCAGTGGTAGGCGACTTCCGTTTGTTGGCGCAGTTCGGAACTGCGGACATCGCTAACGATGCCCGATCCTGCGCCGCCCTGTTGTTCTGTTGTCACAATTACATGCAAGCAAGGCCGTCTGCACGGTCGGCTCACAAACCCGCCGTTGAAAGGACTTGGATATTATCGATGAGATCACGCGCGTCTCCGAAATTCTGTCGGAATTTCTGGCGGCGTAGAAAAAAGCAAAATCGATAAGTCCCTGATTTTATGGTGGGCCCGGCAGGACTCGAACCTGCAACCAGACCGTTATGAGCGGCCGGCTCTAACCATTGAGCTACAGGCCCCGCCGCGACGGCCGTTTTGAGGCGGCCGGCAACGGTGCGGGCATCGTTTACAGGGATGATCTCGATCCCGCAATGCCGGGGTTAATCCACCGAAACGCCGGCAAATTCCACAACTTTGCGCCATTTCTCGGTCTCGCCGGCGACGAGCTTGCCGAATTCGGCTGGTGTCATCGGCTTCGGAATGCCGCCGACCTCGGCGAGCCGCGCCACCAGCTTGGGGTCTTTCAGCGCTTCGCCGACCGCCTTGTTGAGGATATCGATGACCTCCTGCGGCGTGCCCTTCGGCACCGAGATGCCGTAAAAGCCGACGGACTCGAAGCCCGGCACGGTTTCGGCGATCGCGGGCACGTCCGGCACCGTCGGCCAGCGCTGCGGGGAGGTGACCCCGAGCGCGCGAACGGTGCCGCCCCGAACCTGTTCGAGCGCCGACGGCAGATTGTCGAAGATCAACTGCACCTTGTCGGAAATGATGTCCGGAAATGCCAGCGCCGAGCCGCGATAGGGCACGTGCAGCATGTCGCATTTGGTCATCGCCTTGAACAGTTCTGCCGACATGTGCACCGACGTGCCATTGCCCGATGACGCATAGGAGATCTTGCCGGGGTTCGCCTTGCAGTAGTCGATGAACTCCTGAACGGTTTTCGCCGGCGTCGCGTTCGACACCACGAACATATTGGTGAGTTGCATGATGCTGGCGACCGGCGCGGTATCGCGCAGGAAGTCAAACGGCAGTTTCTTGTAGAGCGAGGTCGAGA
The DNA here is from genome assembly GCF_018130125.1 of Bradyrhizobium sp. AUGA SZCCT0177. Taxonomy (NCBI): domain Bacteria; kingdom Pseudomonadati; phylum Pseudomonadota; class Alphaproteobacteria; order Hyphomicrobiales; family Nitrobacteraceae; genus Bradyrhizobium; species Bradyrhizobium sp. AUGA SZCCT0177. The sequence goes on from NZ_JAFCMA010000017.1 coordinate 136,736, forward strand.
TCGCGTTGTTGGGCGCGACGAACAGCAGTGTGTAGCCGTCCGGCGGCGAGCTGATCGCCGCAGCCGCGGCGATATTGCCACCGGAGCCGGTGCGGTTTTCGACCACGAATTGCTGGTTGAAATGGTCCGACAACCACTGGCTCATGATACGCGCGACGATATCGACCGGGCCTCCGGCGGCAAAGCCGATCACCCATTTCACCGGACGGGTGGGGTAATCGGCGGCGGCGGAAGGGGAGGTGTTGGCCACAAAGCTGAAAAGGCAAACCAGACCAAACAATGCTTTTCGCGAAAATCGGATCATTATGCTTCCCGTCATTTTCTTGTTACCGTTGCGGCCATGCTTTCATAAAAGCCCGAGCTTGCCTACAACCTCCAATGCGCGTTGATTGGTCATTCCTCCCGGGAGCAGACTTGCTCTTGAAAACACGCTTGAGGCCAAACATGAAACTCGCTCATATTGTCTGCGCCGGCGTTGTTCTGCTGGCGGGCGGCGCTGCGGCGCAAGACGGAGGCAAGGCCATTACAAGAACAACAATCGGTACCCCGATTAGTCTTGGAACCGCGACACCGGGCGGCGGCTTCCCGGTGTATGGCAATGCGTTTGCGGAAGTCATGAACGCCGCCGATCCGACGCTGTCGATCGAGCCACGCAACACCAAGGGCAGCAGCGAGAACATTCCGCTGCTCGAGACCGATGGGCTCGATATCGCGCTGGTAGCCGGGGAGCCTTCCTACGAGGCCTTCATGGGCATCGGGCGGGCGCCGACCAGGCTGAAGATCCTGACCGCGATGTATTCCAGCCCGGGCATGTTCGTGGTGCGCGCCGACAGCCCCTACAAGACCATTCGCGATCTCGTCGGCCAGCCGGTGGCGTTCGGCGCCAAAGGCTCGGGTCTGCCGATCCTGTCGCGCTACATGCTCGACGGCATCGGGCTGAAGCAGGACGAGGATTTCAAGTCGATCTATCTCGACCGCGCCGGCGACGGTCCGGCCATGGTGCAGGACGGCCGTGCCGCGGCGCTATGGGGCGCGGGCATCGGCTGGCCTGGCTTCAAGAGCATGGCGGAAAGCCCCGGCGGCGCCCGCTTCATCGCGCCCGACGCCGGCGAGATCGCCAAGGTTCGCGCCAAGCACACTTTCCTCAAGCCGTTGACGGTGCCCGCCAACAGCTACCCGAACCAGCCGGCGGCGATCGATTCGATCGGCTCATGGAGTTTTGTCCTCGCGCGCGAAAGCCTGCCGGATGACGTTGCCTATCGGCTGGCGAAGACGCTGCACGGGGCCGAGGGGTCGTTGTGCAAGAAGCTGCCGCAGGCCTGCGAGACGACGGCCGTGAACACGGCCGCGGCCGCGCCTAATGTGCAGCTGATCCATCCGGGCGTGCTGAAATATTTCCGCGAAGTTGGGGTGGTGAAGTGACCGTCGCCTAAGGGCGACGAGTCATTCCGGGGCACGCGAAGCGTGAACCTCAGGTGCGCAATTGCGCACCGGGGAATCTCGAGATTCCGGGTCTGGTCCTTCGGACCATCCCGGAATGACTGCTGCGCAGTCACTTCTTCGCCATCGAGCATGCCGGATCAATGGGCCCGAACGCCTGGTCGCCGGGGATCTTGGCCAGGATCTTGTAATAGTCCCACGGATATTTTGATTCTTCCGGCTTCTTGACCTCGACCAGCCAGAGGTCATGCACCATCAGATTGTCCTCGCGCAGCTTGCCGTTGCGCGAGAAAAAGTCCTCGATCGGCTTTTCGCGCATCTTTGCCGCCACTTTCAACGGCTCGTCGGTACCCGACTCCTTGATGGCGTTGAGATAATACATCACCGAGGAATAGACGCCGGCCTGCCACATCGTCGGCATCCGGTTCATCTTGGCGAAATAGCGCTTCGACCATTCGCGGGTCTTGTCGTCCATGTCCCAGTAGAATGAGGTCGTCAGCAGCAGGCCCTGCGCCGCCGGCAATCCGAGCGAATGAATGTCGGTGATCAGCGCCAGCAACGCTGCCATCTGCTGGCCACCCTTCAAGACACCAAACTCCGAGGCGGTCTTGATCTCGTTCATGTTGTTCGGCGGGCCGGCGGCGATGCCGATGATCTTGGCCTTGGACGCCTGCGCCTGCAGCACGAAGGACGACAGGTCTGAAGTAGCGAGCGGCGGCCTCACCGAACCCAGCACCTTGCCGCCATTGGCGGTGACCACCGCAGCGGCATCGCGTTCGAGCGCGTGGCCGAATGCATAATCGTCGGTGATGAAGAACCAGCTATCGCCGCCGCGCTTCACCACCGCCTGCGCGGTGCCGGCCGCGAGCGAGCGGGTGTCGATCACCCACTGCATCGCGTAAGGTGAGCAGAATTTGCCGTGGAAATCCGCGGCCAGGGTCGAATGCGTGATGAACAGCTTCTTCTTCTCGTTGGCGACGTTCTGCACCGCCAGCCCGACCGCCGAGACCGGCACGTCGACGATCAGGTCGACCTGGTCGACATCGTACCATCGCCGTGCGATGCCGCCGCCGATATCCGGCTTCAGTTGATGGTCGCCGACGATCAGGCTGATCGGCTTGCCCAGCACCTTGCCGCCGAAATCGTCGATCGCCATCTGCGCGGCCGTGACCGAGCCCTGACCGGTCGGCGTCGCCGCCGGGCCGTTCATATCGGTGAGAACGCCGATCTTGACGATCTCATCGGACACTTGTGCGAGCGCCGCTGAAGATACCAGCATCGAAGCGGCAAGCGCGCCCAGCATGGATAGGTTTTTGACGAACATCCCCTCTTCTCCCTGTGCATCGGCACGTTGGCCGTGTGTGTCTTCAGGCGGTTGCTTTCCGCCAATTAGTCCCATCTGCAACTAAAGCCAATTGGTCCCGATTGCAACTAATTTGAGCAGGCGTCAACTTGGTCGAAAGGAGGGGCCGACCGCCAGCGGTATCGGGTTCTGTTTATTTTCGGGCCGATTCAGGGCATAGCGGGCCATGACCCCGAACCAGCGCCTGCCGACTTCGCTTACGCCGCTCGATGTGGCGCTCGCTGCCCTGTTGCACGGGGTCGAGCCGGTAACGCCTGCGGAACTGCCGCTAGCGGAGGCGCTGCGTTGTATTGCCGCCGACATGCCGCCATCGGACGCGTTGCCGCCGCACGACATCGCCGCCAGCGACGGCTTTGCGTTGCGCGCCGGCGATCTCGTCGGCGCGTCGTCCTATTCGCCATTGCCATTGGCGGCGTTGCCGGTCTGGGTCGAAGTGGGTGATGCGATGCCCGACGGCTGCGACTGCGTGCTCGATGCCGATTCCGTCGAGCTATCAGGCCCGATGCCGCAGGTGCTGGCGGAAGCGATCCCTGGGCAGGGCGTGCGCCGGGCCGGTGGTGACATTGCCGCTGGCAGCAGTGTGGTCGAGGCTGGGCGGCGCGTGCTGGCACGTGACCTCATGATCGCGCGGGCGGCGGGAATAGAGCGGCTGAAGGTGCGCCAGCCTCGCCTGCGCCTCGTTAATATTCTCGGCGGCTCGGTGACGTCGGACCTGATCGCGGAGAGCGCGCGCACCGCCGGCGCCGATGTGGTGTCCGTTACCGCTGTTGGCCGCGATGCCGCATCGATTGTCGCGGCGATCGACGTCGGCGCATGCGACCTGCTGTTGATTGTCGGCGGCAGCGGCGTCGGCCGCACCGACGCGACGGTGTCGGCATTGGCCGGGTGTGGCGAGGTTCTCGCCCATGGCATCGCCGTGCAGCCCGGCCGCACCTCGGCGGTGGGCCGCATCGGCAACACGCCCGTGGTCGTGCTGCCGGGCGCGCCTGATCAGGCGTTCGGGGCGTGGTGGACGCTGGCGTTGCCCGCACTCGACCGGCTGTCGGGGCGGCGGCCGCGCAAGACGCTCAACCTGCCGCTGGCGCGCAAAATCGCCTCCGGGGTTGGCATTGCGGAAGTCGTGCTGCTGGAGCGAAAAGCGGACGCCTGGGTGACGCTGGCGGTCGGCGAACTGTCGCTCGATGCGATCGCCCGCGCCGAGGCCTGGTTAACCGTACCGGGCGGCGCGGAAGGATTTGCTGCAGGGAGCGGCGTCGATGGCTATATGCTGCGGGAATGATATGGATGCCGGCATGACCCGTACACCCTCGCCGAAAGACCGTGAACCCGTCGATCAGGACCAGTTCTTGATCATCCTGTCGCGCGAGGAAGCGTTGGCGCGGTTTGAAGCCGCGTTGTTTCCGCGCGCGGTGCCCATCGAGCGGTGGGCGCTCGCGGATGCACTCGGCTGCGCGTTGGCGGAAGATATCGTGGCACCGATCGATGTGCCGCCGTTCGATCGTTCCAACGTCGATGGTTTTGCGGTGCGTTCCGCCGATCTCGCTTCCGCCGGTGAAGCAACGCCGGTGCGGATGATGCTGAACGACGAGGTGATCGCCTGCGGCACCGCGCCGACGCGGCCGGTGCTGTCGGGCACCGCCACGTCGATTGCGACCGGCGGTCCGGTGCCACGCGGCGCCGACGCCATCGTAATGGTCGAGCACACGCAGCCGGCGGGAACCCGCGTGATCGAAATTCGCCGCGCCGCTTCGCCCGGTCAGTTCGTGTCCTATGCCGGTTCCGACATCGCGCGCGGCGAGGCGCTGCTGCGCGCCGGCACTATGATTGGCTCGCGCGAGATCGGGATGCTGGCAGCCTGCGGTATCGCGCAAGTTGCCGTCGCGCGCCGGCTGCGTGTCGCCATTATCTCGACCGGCGACGAATTGGTGCAGCCGGGTTCGCCGCTGCGCCCGGCCGCGATCTACGACACCAATGGCGCGATCGTCACCGCGGCGATGTCGGAGAATGGCGGCGAGGCGATATTTCTCGGCGCCATTCCCGACGACGAGGCGCAGCTTGAATCTGCGATGCGCAGTGCGCTGCAAATCAGCGACATGCTGGTGCTCTCGGGCGGCACCTCGAAAGGTGCGGGAGATGTGACCCACCGCATCATCGCGCGGCTCGGCAAGCCCGGCATTATTGCGCATGGCGTCGCGCTGAAGCCGGGCAAGCCGCTCTGCCTCGCGGTTTGCGACGGCAAGCCGGTGGTGATCCTGCCGGGATTTCCGACCTCGGCGATGTTCACCTTCCACGACATGATCGTGCCGGTGCTGCGGCGCATGGCGGGCCTGCCGCCGCGTTTGGACGCCAAGGTCAGCGCCAGAATTCCGGTGCGGATCGCCTCCGAACTGGGGCGCACCGAATTCGTCATGGTCTCGCTGGTCGAGGGAACGGACGGTCTGATCGCCTATCCCACCGGCAAGGGCTCGGGCGCGATCACCTCATTCGCGCAGGCCGATGGTTTTCTGCGCATCGAGGCGCTGGCCGACCAGATGCCGGCAGGCACTGATGCCGAAGTGACGCTGTTCACGCCGCATGTGCGGGTGCCGGATCTCGTGATCGTCGGCAGCCACTGCACCGGGCTCGATCTCGTCACCGCGCCGCTGGCGCGCACCGGGCTTTCGGTGCGATCGATCGCGGTCGGCAGCCTCGGCGGACTGGCGGCGGCCAAGCGCGGCGAATGCGATTTTGCGCCGATCCATCTGTTCGATGACAAGACCGAAACCTACAACACGCCTTATCTCACCGACGGACTTGAACTGGTGCCGGGCTGGCGGCGGATGCAGGGCATCGTGTTCCGCAAGGGCGATGCGCGCTTCGAGGGCCTGGGCGCCGAGGCCGCGGTGCGTGCGGCGCTCGCCGATCCCGCCTGCATCATGGTCAACCGCAACCAGGGCGCCGGCACGCGCATCCTGATCGACCGGCTGCTGGCGGGTGCCAGGCCCGACGGTTACTGGAATCAGCCGCGCTCGCACAACGCGGTCGCCGCCGCCGTGGCGCAGCATCGCGCCGACTGGGGCATGACCATCGCGCCGGTGGCCCATGCGTCCGACCTGGGTTTCATTCCCTTTGCCGAAGAGCATTATGATTTCGCGCTGGTGACGGCGCGCAAGCAGCGGGCGGCGGTACAGGCTTTCCTCGACGCGCTGGCGTCGGAAGAAGGCCGCGCGGCGCTGGAAAGAGCCGGGTTTCGACCGGCCTGAATGGCGGGGAGGCGATGACGCGGCGTCTTTCGATTGCAATCATAGGCGCTGGCATGGGCGGCCTCGCGTCATCAGCGGCGCTGCGCCGGGTCGGCATCGACGTCTCCGTCTATGAGCAGGCCTCGCAATTCGCGCGATTGGGCGCCGGCATCCAGATCGGCTGCAACGCCATGAAGGTGCTGCGCGGGCTGGGGCTCGAGGAAAGATTGCGCAGTCAGTCGTTTTACCCGCGCTCCTGGAACAACCGCGACTGGCGCACCGGCGAAGTCAAGTTCGACATGATTTTTGGCGAGAGCGCCGAACAGAAATTCGGCGCGCCCTATCTGCTGGCGCATCGCGGCGATTTGCATGCGGCGCTGGCGAGCGCCGTTCCGGGCGAACACATCAAGCTGACCCACAAGCTGGTTGGGCTGGACGAGACCAGCGACGGCGTCCGACTCTCTTTCGCGAATGGTGAAACCGCGATCGCCGACGCCGTCATCGGCGCCGATGGCATCCACTCCGTCGTCCGAGACATCCTGTTCGACACTTCGCCGGTGCACTTTACCGGGCGCATCGCTTACCGAACCACTTATCCGGCTGCGTTGCTCGGCGGCGAAAAAATCGACGACTGCACCAAATGGTGGGGCGAGGACCGGCACATCGTCATCTACTACGTCAAGCCGGACCGCAGCGAAATCTATCTCGTCACCAGCCAGCCGGAACCGGAGTTCCGGATCGAGTCGTGGTCGGCCAAGGGCGACGTCAGGGAATTGCGCAAGGCTTTTGCGGGCTTCGATCGCCAGGTCGAGCAGGTGTTGGGCGCCTGCCCGGACGTGCACAAATGGGCGATCGTCGATCGCAATGCGCTGGAACGCTGGGGCGAGGGCAACGTGACGCTGCTCGGCGACGCCTGCCATCCGATGACGCCCTATATGGCGCAGGGCGCGGCGATGGCGATCGAGGACGCCGCCGTGCTGTCGCGCTGCCTCGACGGCGTCGAGCGGGATGGCGTGCCAAATGCGTTTCGAAGATTTGAGGCAACCCGCAAGGAGCGAACCGCGCGGATCCAGCAAACCTCGCGCACCAATACATGGCTCAGCGGAAAGACCGATACCGATTGGGTCTATGGCTACGATGCCTGGACCGTGCCGCTGGCGGCGTAGGGACGACGTGGAGAGAGCTGCAGTCTAACCGCCATCCAGCGCGGCCAGCCGGTCCGCCTCGGCGATGTCATCCATGGTGTTGGCATTGAAAAACGGGTCGATCGGTTCGACCGGCCAGGTCACCGTGGCGAGGCGGTAGCGCGCGGTCCAGCGGTCGATCTTCCTGACGTCCTCGACAACCAGCGCGTGGCGGAGTTGTTCGCGCAAAGCCACGCTCCACAGCCCGATCACCGGATGCGACTGGCCGTCGGAAGCGGCGACCGCGAGCTCCGCGTTCTCATTGCGTAGCGCCGCACCGAGACGCGCCACGAGATCGCGCGGCAGGAACGGGCAGTCTGCCGCGGCACTCAACACCCACTTGACCTCCGGCCGGTTGGCCGCGGCCCAATCCAGCGCCGCCAGGATGCCGGCCAGCGGTCCGGGAAAATCGGCGACCCCGTCGGGGATGACCGGCAGCCCGAACGCTGCAAAGCGCGCGGGATCGCCATTGGCGTTGAGAATGAGCCCGTTGCATTGCGGCTGCAGCCGCGCGATGACGCGGTCGAGGATGGTGCGGCCGCCGATTGTGCGCATCGGCTTGTCGCCGCCGCCCATCCTCCGCGCCAGGCCGCCGGCGAGCAGCACGCCGGGAATCTCCAGCGCGCCTCCTGGCGTCGCCTGCGCGGCTCTTGCCGTCGCGTTATCAGTCACGGTCTTCGCCCTTGCGTTTGTGCCGCGCCGATTCCTCTTCGACAAAGGCGAGATTCTGGTCGAACACGATGCGCTCCTGGCCTGACAGCGCGATGAACCGCTTTCCCCGCGTGCGTCCGACCAGCGTTAGCCCGACCTGCCGCGCCAGCTCGACGCCCCATGCCGTAAAACCCGAGCGCGACACCAGGATGGGAATTCCCATCCGCACCGTCTTGATCACCATTTCGGAGGTCAGCCGGCCCGTGGTGTAGAGAATCTTGTCGCCGGGATCGACGCCGTGGCGATAGATCCAGCCAGCGATCTTGTCGACGGCGTTGTGACGGCCGACATCCTCGGTGTAGCAGACCGGGGTGCCTTGCTTGCACAGCACGCAGCCATGGATCGCGCCGGCCTCGAGATACAGTGAAGGCATGGTGTTGATCGCATGCGTCATCTCGTAGAGCCAGGAGGTGCGCAGTTCCGCCTTCGGCAGTGCGACGCTTTCCACGGCCTCCAGCAGGTCGCCGAACGCGGTGCCCTGCGCGCAGCCCGAGGTCTGCGTGCGCTTCTTCAGCTTGGCCTCGAAATTGGTGTGGTGCTCGGTGCGCACCACCACCACCTGCAGATCGTCGTCATATTCGACCTCGGTGACGACGTCGTCATATTTCAGCATGTTCTGGTTCAACAGATAGCCGAGCGCGAGATATTCCGGATAGTCGCCGATCGTCATCATGGTGACGATCTCCTGCGCGTTCAAATACAGCGTCAGCGGCCGCTCCACCGGCACCCTGATTTCGACCGTGGCGCCGGTCTGGTCGGTCCCGGTGACGCGCTCGGTCAACCTGGGATCATCAGGATTGGGCACGATCAGGGGGACGGGGGCTTTGTCGATCTTCATCATTTCCGCAGGTTAGCATGACATTGGCTCGCAGCCGATATAAAGCACCTCAGGAGAAAGCCCAGCCTGGTTCCGGCTGGGGTGCGGAGATTGCAATGAAAGTGATTGGCCTCGCGGGATGGAGCGGCGCCGGCAAGACCACCTTGCTGGCGCGGGTGATCCCGCATTTGCTGAAAGACGGCCTGCGGGTTTCCGTGATCAAGCACGCCCATCACGCCTTCGACGTCGATATTCCCGGCAAGGATTCCTGGCGGCATCGCGAGGCCGGCGCCACCGAGGTGCTGGTGTCATCCGCGCGGCGGTGGGCGCTGATGCATGAATTGCGCGGCGCCGAAGAGCCGCGTCTGCCGGAGCTATTGACCAAAATGTCGCGGGTCGATCTGGTCGTCATCGAGGGTTTCAAGCGCGAGCCGCACCGCAAGATCGAGGTTTTCCGCGCCGCCAACGGCAAGCCGTTTCTGTTCCCCGAGGATCCCGGCGTGGTCGGTATTGCCACCGACACCGCGGTTGAAACCAGGCTTCCCACCGCCCATCTCGATGATATCGAGGCGATTGCCGCGATGATGCTGCGCTCGGCGATTTCGGTCGAAGAGGTGCTGGCAAAGAGCGAAGCGGAGAGCTAACTGGCGATGGCGCAATTGTCCGACGATTGCTTTGCCTTCGGCGGTCCGATGATGTCGGTCGATGAGGCCGTCGGCATCATTGCAGCGCGGGTCACGGCTGTGCAGGAGGTGGAGACCGTCCCGCTCGCCAATGCCGACGGACGCGTGCTCGCGCAGGATGTTTCGGCGCCGTTGCCGCTGCCGCCCTTCACCAATTCCGCCGTCGACGGCTACGCGGTGTCGAGCCGCGATCTGCCTGATGACAAGGAGCAGGCGTTTGCGGTGTCCGGCCGCGTTCAGGCCGGCGCTTCCGCAGGCGCGCCGATCACGCCGGGCGAGGCGGTCCGCATCTTCACGGGTGCGCCGATGCCCGACGGCGCCGACACCGTGTTCATGCAGGAAGATGTTCGTCTCGACGACGGCAAGGTGGTGCTTCCAGCGGGGCTGAAACCCGGCGCCAATGTGCGTCCCGCGGGCGAGGATATCCCGTTGGGTCACGCGGCATTGAAGGCCGGACAAAGACTGCGGCCGCAGGATGTGGCGCTGGCAGCCGCATTCGGTCTGACGGAACTTGGCGTCAACAGGCGCATCCGCGTCGCGGTGTTCTCCACCGGCAATGAGCTGGTTTCGCCGGGCGAGCCACGCGCGGCGGCGCAGCTGTTCGATTCAAACCGTTTCATGCTCATGGCGATGCTGGCGCGGCTCGGCTGCGAGGTCAGCGACCTCGGCATTATCAGGGACGAGCCCACCGCGCTCGCTGCCGCACTAAGGAAAGTCGCCAGCGCCCATGATCTGATCCTCACCACCGGCGGCGTATCGACCGGCGAAGAAGATCACGTCAAGGCCAGCGTCGAAAGCGTGGGCTCGCTCGTGCTGTGGCGGATGGCGATCAAGCCGGGACGTCCCGTGGCGATGGGGATCATCGGCGGCACACCGTTCATCGGCCTGCCGGGCAATCCAGTGGCGAGTTTTGTTACCTTCGCTCACGTGGTGCGGCCGACGATTCTTGCCCTGTCGGGCGCGCGGCAGCAGAAGCTGGTGCCGATGCCGGTTCGCGCCGCCTTCGCCTACAAGAAGAAAATCGCCCGCCGCGAATATGTCCGCGTCACCCTGCGCAAGGCCGGGGATGGTGCGCTCGAAGCGGTGAAGTTTCCGCGCGAGGGTGCGGGGTTGTTGTCCTCGCTGGTCGACACCGACGGCCTTGTCGAACTCGGCGAAGAGATCACGCTTGTCGAGCCTGGCCAGACCGTCGGCTTCCTGTCCTATGCAAGCTTGATCTGAAGGCTCATTGACGATGCGCATCCGCTTCGCCATGTTCCGCCGATGACCACGACAAAGCTCGATCTCACCGGCCTCAAATGCCCATTGCCGGCGCTGAAGACGCGCAAGGCGCTGAAGTCGGTCAAACCTGGCGAGCGGCTTGAAGTCCACTGCACCGATCCGCTGTCGGTGATCGATATCCCGAATCTGATCCGCGAAACCGGTGACAAGGTCGAGATCACGGAACGGGCGGAGGCCCGAATCGTATTCCTGATCGAGAAGGCGGACGGTGGCGTCAGTTGAGACAGTTCATTTCGAATCTGTATCGACTGATTGCAAAACCAAATCGATGCGCATTCCCTATCGCATCATGAGACAGCTTTATTGATCTTTAGATCGATTCCAGTTCTCATTCGCAGATCGAAACGATGGCTTCGACGCGAAGCCTCGTCCGGGCGGCGAGCGGCATGACCGCGCCGGACGTGTCGCCTTAAATGCTTATCAAAACGCGACAATTCTCTTGGCATCTGGCATGCCACGATTTATGATCGCGGAAACATGCAGGCAGGAACGAGACGTTTTCCATGGTTCAAGACGTGCAGAAAGTCCGCTCGTTCGATCACCCCGGCGCCGGGCGGAAGCGGGCCAAGGCGACGCCGAAGGGCCGCCAGGTTGATCCGACCGCCGCGCACGAGATTGAACAGCTGCTCGGCGACCGGTCGCGGCAGCGCGATCTCTTGATCGAACATTTGCATCTGATCCAGGACACGTATCACCAGATTTCCGCAGCCCATCTCGCCGCCCTCGCGGACGAGATGAAGCTGTCGTTTGCCGAAGTGTTCGAGACCGCAACCTTCTACGCGCATTTCGATATCGTGAAGGAAGGCGAGCCGGTTATTGCGCCGCTGACAATTCGCGTCTGCGATTCGCTGACCTGCGCGATGCTGGGCGCGGAAAAACTGCTGCATGAATTGCAGGACGGCGCCGGCCCCGGCATTCGCGTGGTGCGTGCGCCCTGCGTCGGTCGCTGCGATACCGCGCCCGCTGCTGAAGTCGGCCATCACTTTGTCGACCACGCCACTACCGCAAGCGTGCTGGCCGCCGCGAAAGCCGGCGAGACCCATGCGCATCTGCCTGACTATGTTGGTTACGACGCCTATGTCGCCGGCGGCGGTTACGCGCTGCTCAATCGTTTGCGCTCCGGTGCGCTTTCAAAGGAAGATTTGCTGAAGGCGCTCGACGACGCCTCGCTGCGGGGCCTCGGCGGCGCCGGCTTCCCGACGGGACGCAAATGGCGTGCGGTGCTCGGCGAGCCCGGGCCGCGGCTGATGGCGATCAACGGCGACGAGGGCGAGCCCGGCACGTTCAAGGATCGCTTTTATCTCGAGACCGACCCGCATCGCTTCCTCGAGGGCATGCTGATCGGCGCGCATGTGGTCGAGGCGACCGACGTCTACATCTACCTGCGCGACGAATATCCGGCCTCGCGCGAAATTCTCGAACGCGAGATCGCAAAACTGCCGCCGGGTGGTCCCGTGCTGCATATGCGCCGAGGCGCGGGCGCCTATATCTGCGGCGAGGAATCCTCGCTGCTCGAAAGCATTGAAGGCAAGCGCGGTCTGCCCCGCCACAAGCCGCCATATCCGTTCCAGGTCGGCCTGTTCGGCCTGCCGACGCTGATCAACAACATCGAGACGCTGTGGTGGGTGCGCGACATCGTCGAGAAGGGCGCCGACTGGTGGAAGGGCAACGGCCGCAACGACCGTCACGGCCTGCGCAGCTATTCGGTGTCGGGCCGCGTCAAGAACCCCGGCATGAAGTTGGCGCCATCAGGCGTCACCGTGCGCGAACTGATCGACGAGTTCTGCGGCGGCATGGCCGACGGACATACGTTCCACGCCTATCTGCCGGGCGGTGCGTCCGGCGGTATCCTGCCGGCGTCGATGGACAACATCCCGCTCGATTTCGGCACGCTGGAAAAATACGGCTGCTTCATCGGCTCGGCGGCGGTCGTGATCCTGTCCGAACACGACAGCGTGCGGGGCGCGGCGCTGAACCTGATGCGCTTCTTCGAGGATGAGAGCTGCGGCCAGTGCACGCCGTGCCGGGTCGGCACCCAGAAGGCGGCGATCCTGATGGAGCGTCCGGTCTGGAACCGCGAACTGCTCGACCAGTTGAGCCAGGCGATGCGCGATGCCTCGATCTGTGGGCTCGGGCAGGCGGCCTCGAATCCGCTGACGTCAGTGATTAAGTATTTTCCGGAAGAATTCGTGCCGAAAGAAGCCGCGGAATGACCAGGATCAAGTTCGAACTCGACGGCAAGCAGGTTGAGGCCAACGCAGGCGAAACCATCTGGCAGGTGGCAAAGCGCCAGGGCCAGGAAATCCCGCATCTGTGCTATTCGCCCGCGCCGGACTATCGGCCCGATGGCAATTGCCGCGCCTGCATGGTGGAGATCGAGGGCGAGCGCGTACTGGCGGCGTCCTGCAAGCGCACGCCCACCGTCGGCATGAAGGTGAAATCCGAAAGCGCGCGCGCGGTCGCAGCCCAGAAGATGGTGATGGAGCTGCTGGTCGCCGACCAGCCGGCGCGCGAGACTTCGCACGATCCTGACTCAAAATTCTGGCATTGGGCCGAGAAGGTCGAGGTCACCGAAAGCCGTTTTCCCGCGGCCGAGCGCTGGGAAAGCGACGTCAGCCATCCCGCGATGAGCGTCAATCTCGACGCCTGCATCCAGTGCGGCCTCTGCGTGCGCGCCTGCCGCGAAGTTCAGGTCAACGATGTCATCGGCATGGCCTATCGCAGTCACGGGTCGAAAATCGTGTTCGACTTCGATGATCCCATGGGTGAATCGACCTGCGTGGCCTGCGGCGAATGCGTGCAGGCGTGCCCGACCGGCGCATTGATGCCGTCGGTGATGCTGGACGAGAATCAGACCCGCGTGACCTATCCGGACAAGGAAGTCGACTCGCTGTGCCCGTTCTGCGGCGTCGGCTGCCAGGTCACCTATCAGGTCAAGGACGAGAAGATCATCTACGCCGAGGGCCGTGACGGCCCGGCCAACCACAACCGGCTCTGCGTCAAGGGCCGTTTTGGATTTGACTACATCCATCATCCGCATCGTCTGACCAAGCCGCTGGTGCGGCTGCCGAACGCGAAGAAAGATGCCAACGACCAGGTCGACCCGGCCAATCCGTTCACCCATTTCCGCGAAGCCTCCTGGGAAGAGGCGCTGGATATCGCGGCCAACGGCCTCGTGAAGATCCGCGACGAGAAGGGCGTCAAGGCGCTGGCCGGTTTCGGCTCCGCCAAAGGCTCGAACGAAGAGGCCTATCTGTTCCAGAAGCTGGTGCGCACCGGCTTCGGCTCCAACAATGTCGATCACTGCACGCGGCTGTGTCACGCCTCGTCGGTGGCGGCGCTGTTTGAAGGCCTGAGCTCTGGCGCGGTGTCGGCCCCGTTCGCGGCGGCGATGGACGCCGAAGTCATCATCGTGATCGGCGCAAATCCGACCGTCAATCACCCGGTCGCTGCAACCTATATCAAGAACGCGGCGAAGAAGGGCGCAAAGCTCTTCGTCCTGGATCCGCGTCGGCAGACGCTGTCGCGCCACGCGACCATGCATCTGCAGTTCAAGCCCGGCTCCGACGTCGCCATGCTGAATGCGATGATCAACACGATCATCACCGAAGGCCTGACCGACGATCAGTACATCGCGGGCTACACCGAGGGCTTTCAGGATCTGGAGGAGAAGATCAAGGAGTTCACGCCGGAGAAGATGGAGCCGATCTGCGGCATCCCGGCAGAAACCTTGCGCGAGGTGGCGCGGACCTACGCGCGCGCCAAATCGTCGATCATCTTCTGGGGCATGGGCATCAGCCAGCATGTCCACGGCACCGACAATGCACGCTGCCTGATCGCGTTGGCGCTGATCACCGGACAGGTCGGCCGTCCCGGCACCGGCCTGCATCCGCTGCGCGGCCAGAACAACGTGCAGGGCGCGTCCGACGCCGGCCTGATCCCGATGTTCCTGCCGGACTACCAGCCGGTTAGCCGCGACGACATGCGCGGCAATTTCGAGAAGCTGTGGAATCAGGAGCTCGATCCGGTACGCGGCCTGACCGTGGTGGAGATCATGAACGCGATCCACGCCGGTGAGATCAAGGGCATGTATATCGAGGGTGAAAACCCCGCGATGTCCGATCCCGATCTTCAGCATGCGCGCGGAGCGCTCGCCATGCTCGATCATCTCGTGGTGCAGGACCTTTTCGTCACCGAGACCGCATTCCACGCCGACGTCATCCTGCCGGCCTCGGCCTTTGCGGAAAAGGACGGCTCCTTCACCAACACCGACCGCCGCGTGCAGCTTGCGCGCCAGGTGATCAAGCCGCCGGGCGAGGCGCGACAGGATCTCTGGATCATCCAGGAGATCGGCAAGCGTATGGGGCTCCCGTGGAATTATTCGGGCCCCGGCGACGTCTACACCGAGATGGCGCAGCTGATGCCGTCGCTCAAGAACATCAGCTGGGAGCGGCTGGTCCGTGAAGGCGCCGTCACCTATCCGGCGGACGATCCGAACAAGCCCGGCAACGAGATCATCTTCACCACGGGTTTCCCGACCGCAAGCGGCCGCGGCAAGATCGTGCCGGCGCACGTGATCGCGCCCGACGAGGTGCCCGACGGTGAGTATCCGATGGTGCTGTCGACCGGCCGCGTGCTCGAACACTGGCACACCGGTTCGATGACCCGCCGCTCCAGCGTGCTCGACCAGATCGAGCCGGAGGCGGTGGCGTTCATGTCGCCCAAGGACATGCGGCGCCTGAGCGTATGGCCCGGCGATTTCATCAAGCTGGAAACCCGCCGCGGCGCGGTCGAGGTCAAGGTTCGCTCGGACCGCGACGTGCCGGAGAACATGGTGTTCATGCCGTTCTGCTACGCCGAGGCGGCGGCGAACCTCTTGACCAACCCGGCGCTCGATCCGTTCGGCAAGATCCCCGAGTTCAAGTTCTGCGCGGTGCGCGCCGAAAGGGCCGAGCTGCGAACCGCGGCGGAATAGACCTAAAGCCTGATGAGGTTAGGCTGGGTTGGTTGCCACGAAGACGGTGTACTCCCTCTCCCGCAAGCGGGAGAGGTTGAGGGGACTCGTGGCTCGATGGATTCAACCAAAAGCCATGCCGCTCTAGAAAGCCCCCCCGGCGCGCGTGTCCCGCTGCTCAGTTGGGGCCGTTCGCAGCCGCGGCCTGCTGCAAGGACTTGTGTTGCGCGACAATCCCTTCGAGTCGCGCAATGTTTTCCAACAGGCGCTGGCTGGTCAGGACCAGGAAGTAATAGCCGAACTGCGGGTTCTGAAAGTAGATCTCGAGCAGCTTGTCATAAGTGATGGTCAGCACATGACCATCCTCGATGCATTCGATCGTCGCCGTGCGCCGGTTATCCGGCGTGAGGAAACCAAATTCGCCCATTAAACGTCCCGGCGGAAGCTCGACGCTGATTTCCTTCACCAGGAATTTTCCGGTGACGGTCAGCAGCATCTCATGGGCGGCATCGTCTTTCTTGAACAGAATATCGCCCTTGCGATATTTGCGTTCGGTCATGAACGGCTTGAGCCATTCCAGCGACGTATCGCCTTTCGTTGCGCTGCGGGCCTTCTTCACCAGAACGAGCATCTGTCGGAGGCGATACGCATTGATGGGGACCATCAGGAGATACAACAGGAAGGTCGTGACGGATGCCGTGAGCGCGCCAAACAGGGCGAAGAATGCGCAACCGATCATGTTGGCGACGCGCAGCGGCACCATGGTCTGCGTCAGCAAGGTGGCGACGAAGAAGATGGCGCCGACCAGGGCAAACATGTTGGCCAGCGTGATATTGTGGAGAAAAATCTCCAGCAGGCGATTGAACAGCGCGTCGTAGGTGATGTTGTTGGGGTCGAGGCCCAGCTGGACCAGGATTTTCGCTATCCTGAGATTATCCGCGGCCGCGTCGAGAATTCGATCAAATATTGTCACTGGTCTGCACCGCTACACTTCGTTCTAGCCGCTACACACAAGAATACAGGCGGGTTGTACCGCCTCAAAGCCCCGCAGGGAAGCGTGCCAAGGCGCAGGCGCCTTGTCACAAATGATTAAAAGCACGAAAGGTCTGCGACGCGCCGTGCGGGCCGAAAAGGCCGAGCTGGGACCGCGGCGGAGTGAAGCGAGATAATCGTTCAACCGCGACGTGACGGTCGTCGTGCGCGTCCAGCAGAACCGCCGCACATAATCGAGCGCGAGCTAAAAAGCCGCGCAATCTCTCGCTCAGACGCTATGGCCGCGCTTCCTGCACCGGAACGACAAAAACCTGGCCGGGATAAATCAGGTTGGGATTGCGGATCTGTTCCCGGTTCGCCTTGTAGATAACGGCGTAGCGCGTGCCCGCTCCGTAGGAGAGTTGGCTGATGCGCCAGAGGCTGTCGCCGCGCGAGACGGTGGTGGTGGTGATCTTCGGCACGACCACGGTGGAGGGCGAGCCTTTGTTGTCTGGCAGAACGGCGGCCATGGCGGCCGCCAGCTCCGGCGGCTGTGCAGCGGTAACGTCCAGCCGCTTGGCCGCGGTGGCCTGTGCCGGCACGGAGGCCGTGACCATCGTGTCGGGAACGTTGAAAGGCACCTCGGCGCGTGCGCGCACCGCGCCGGAATTCTGCTCCACCTCGTCCAGCCTCACGCGGTAGCTGCCCGAGGCGACCCCCTCATTGATCGTGACCGCAAAACGTCCGTCCGCGCCAGCCGTTGCCGACGCAATAAAGCTGTCGTTGAGATAAAGCTTCACCGCGGCGCCGGGGCGAGCGCGGCCGCTGACATGGAGCTTGCCGCCGGGTTCGATCTCAACCGTCTCCGCAACCACTGCGCCGGCCATCGGCTTTGGCACAGCCGGCTGCGACAGCACGACGGTGGGTTTGTCCGGCGCCATCAACGCTACGACCGGCCGATCGGTTGATTTCGGCTCAAGCGCCACCGTCACGCTCTGCTTGGATGAGGTCTGCTTGCCGTCCGGCTCCTTGGCCCGCAGCGTCAGGTCATACGTCCCTGAGGGAAGCCGGGGCGGAACCATGACGAATTGTCCGGATTGATCCGCCACCACGCGATCGTGTATCTCGCCGTTGCGCAGCAGTTCCACCGCTGCGCCCGGCGTGGCCCGGCCCGCGATGACAGCTTCGCCCGTCGGCTCGATGCGGGCAATGTCGAACGACGGCACGCTGTCCGGCGGTGGGGGTGGTCCGCCCAGCGTGGCCGTCACGGCGTTTGCTTCTGCTTGCGCCGCTGCGAGCGCACCCTGCTTTGGGGCACCCAATGCCGGCTTTGAGACCGCCGGCGCGGCGGTTACGGCCTTGGTATCGGCCCGCGGTTCTTGGCGGACGTAATAGACGGCGAAGATAGCCGCCACGCTACATGCCGCAACCATGGACGGTACGACTATTCGACTCATCGATGTCGCAATCATGATGCTCATCCATCAGCCAAATCACTGGCTCGACGGCATTCTATAGCGTCTCGGGCAAAGTTGGTACTCGTTTGCGTTGAGAAAAAGGGGTAGGCCGGCCAGCTTAAAGCCACCCGGCACGCCGGAAGCGCCAGAACAGGCCCGCGCAAACGGTCAGGATCGTGCCAATAATGGCGAAGTAGCCATACTCCCACTCGAGTTCCGGCATGTGCTTGAAGTTCATGCCGTAGATGCCGGCGATCGCGGTCGGGACCGCGATGATGGCAAGCCACGAGGCGAGTTTCTTGGAGACCGCGGTCTCCTGGGCCTGGCCGACCAAAAGGCTCGCCTCGAAGGCAAAAGCGAGGACTTCGCGGAGCGAGTCGATCTGTTCCTGAACGGTGCGGACGTGGTCGGTGACGTCCCGGAACAGCGGCTGCATGGTGGGCCGGATCATCGGCAGATTGTCATGTTCGAGCCGGCGGCAGACCTCCACCAGGGGCCCCACCGCGTTCCGCAGGCGCAACAGATCGCGCCGCAACAGATACAGCCGCTCGATCTGCGCCCGCGTCATCGCGCTGGCGAGCACCTGCTCCTCCATCGCTTCGACTTCTTCCTGGATGGTCTCGAGCACCGGCGAGTAATTGTCGACGATAAAATCGAGGATGGCGTAGAGGATATAATCCTCGCCGCGGGCCAGCGCCCGCGGGCAGCTTTCGCAGCGCGCACGCACCGGCGCATAGGACGTCGAGGCGCCGTGGCGAACGGAGACGAGATATCCTTCACCGACGAACAGATGGGTTTCGCCGAACGCGATGCTGTCGCCCACGAGTTGCGCGGTGCGCGCCACGATGAAAAGGCCGTCGCCATATTGTTCGATCTTGGGGCGCTGATGGGCGTTGTTCGCGTCTTCAATGGCAAGATCATGCAACTGGAACTGCTGCTGCACGCTGGTCAGGATCGTCATGTCTGGTTCGTGCAGCCCGATCCAGACCACATGGCCCGGCTTGCTGCGCCAGCTCGAGGATTCCTCGATGGCGATATTGGCGACCCGCCGGCCGTCGACATAGGCCCCGGCCGCGACCACACCTTCGGAAGCAACGGGATCGCTCGGCATGTCCGCTTGCGGCGCTATGTTCATGGTTTCCATCCCTCAATGATCGCAGCTGAAACCTGCGCCGACGCCGTGTTCTCGGCAAGGCTAGCTACCGGGGAATTTGTCGTCAAATGTATGTTCGGCCTCACATGTCGTTATCGTTGATGCCGGTCAGACCAAACGCAGATGCCGGTAGCAGATTCTTGCGCACGGGTCGTTCGGCCGTTCTCAATGGCTGACGCGCGAAAGGAAGACCGCAGCCTTGAGGACGATGACGCCGGCGATCGCGACAGCTATCAGCAGGGGACCAATCGCGCGAAGGCAGATCAGCTTGAGCATCGCAAGGTTCGCGGTGGTGGTTGGGGCACGGCGTCCCGACCGATGGGAAGCCGGTTTGAACCGGTTGCCGGGATGCGTCAGCATGGTCATGTCATCACTCCTTCTGAAGATCGGATGTGCGGGCGAATCTGTCGCGGCGACATGCACCGTGCGCCTGGGCGGCTACCCATGTCGAGCTCGATTTCGCAGGCCAGTTCGACGATCGTTTCGGGATGGTGGCCGTTCTCGAACAACGCGTATTTGATGGCCTGTGCGCGATTGACGAACAGGCCGCCATAGAGGCCGTTTTGTTCCTGGGCAACCCAATGGCCGCGGCGGTTTCTGCCGATGAAGACGATTGCGGAGGGCGCGCGGCACGATGGAGGTTCGACGAATTTCACGTTGGTATTCTTTCATTTTGGCGAGCTGTGTATTCCCGGCTCGTTCAGCCGAAATTGTCGCTCAGGACCGGCTCATAGAGCGCGCCGGCATCGCTGCGCACGGCAGGGACGCTGGGCCGGCGCAACGGCACGCTGAGGCGCTGCGCCTCGACGAACGCGCTCAGGATCGCCAGCGCCAGATCGGCGTGCCGGCCCTCGGCCGATTGATCGAGCCAGTCCGGCAATTCGCGTTCGCGCGACAATGCGCAATGCCACTCGCCTTCGTCATAGGCGATACGGCGCAGCTGCCATTGCGGCAATTCCAGATCGATCAGCGCCAGGGCGGCATCGGTCCAGGCGCCGGATTGAATCAACCGCTCAATGCGGGCGGTCTTGCCGCTCTGGCTCACGGACGGAAAGCGCCGGCAGGTCTGGTCGACGATGTCGGAGATGAATTCAGCGGTCACGGCATAGGCATTGCGCAGCCGGTCGCCGGGTTCTGTGGGGTTCTGGGATTCTACAAGTAGTGACATGGCGTGATCTCACTTGTGGGGCGGCTGATACGGCAGCCGTGCCCCCCAAGGTGGTCAAAACGCCATTTGAAAACGAGATGAGGTGAGGAGCAGAGAAATAGAGATTTCATAAGTGGTAGGTGGGATGTTGGCGCGCTCCCTCCCCACGTCGTCCCGGCGAAGGCCGGGACCCATAGCCACCGTCAGAATTTTGCGACAGGTCTCTGCCGTTCTGCCCTTTCGATGGGACAACGCGGTATGGGTCCCGGCGTTCGCCGGGACGACGCCAGAGTAAAGTGGCCGAGACGACCGGCACTTATGAGATTCCTATAACGTCGCCATTGCCCCCATCTCGAAAACCTATGCGCAAGGTGGCACTTCAGCCATCCAAAGCGAGGCCGTCCATTCGGCCCGCGGCTCATTTCGCTCAGGAACATCCCATGCTGGACATTGTCATGCTGGCGCTAGGCGCAGGCTTCTTCCTGGCGGGCATCGGCTACGCCTATGCCTGCGAACGGTTGTGAGGGTAAGGCCATGATTTTCGATTACTCGCTCGCCGGGCTCGTGTCGCTGGCTCTGCTGTTCTACCTGACCTACGCGCTGCTGCGGCCCGAACGCTTCTGAGGACGCCATGATCACGCTGGTCCAAGTCGTTCTGGCGTTTGTCGTTACCTCGGCGCTGCTGATTGCGCTCATTCACCTGCTGCTGCCTGCAAAGAGATTCTGAAGGATTCCCGACCATGACCGTCATCGGCTGGATTCAAATTTTCCTGTACTGCGCCATCGTGGTCGCGCTGGTCAAACTGCTCGGCTGGTACATGACCCGCGTCTTCAACGGCGAGTCCACCTTTCTGTCGCCCGTGCTGCGGCCGGTCGAGCGCGGGCTTTACTGGATCGGCGGCGTCGACGAGAAGCGCGAGCAGCATTGGCTGACCTATACGGTCGCGATGCTGCTGTTCCACGTCGGCGGCTTCCTTATCATTTATGGGCTGATGCGGCTGCAGGCGCTGTTGCCGTTCAATCCGCAGGATCAATCCGCGGTCGCCCCGGATCTGTCGTTCAACACCGCGATCTCCTTCATCACCAACACCAACTGGCAGAACTACGGCGGCGAAAGCACGCTGTCCTATCTGGTCCAGATGCTGGGACTGACGCACCAGAATTTCCTGTCGTCTGCGACCGGTATCGCGCTCGCGGTGGCGCTGATCCGCGGCTTCTCGCGTTCCTCGATGCGCACCATCGGCAATTTCTGGGTCGACGTCACGCGCTGTACCCTTTATGTGCTGCTGCCGATCTGCGTGGTCTACACGCTGTTCCTGGTCTGGCAGGGCATGCCGCAGACGTTAGGGGCCTATATCGACGCCACCACGCTGGAAGGCGCCAGGCAGACCATTGCGGTCGGCCCGGTCGCCTCGCAGGTCGCGATCAAGATGCTGGGCACCAATGGCGGCGGCTTCTTCAATGCCAACGCCGCGCATCCGTTCGAGAACCCCACCGCGCTGTCGAACTTCGTGCAGATGATTTCCATCTTCGCGCTCGGCGCGGCGCTTACCAACGTGTTCGGCCGCATGGTCGGCGACCAGCGCCAGGGCTGGGCGATCCTCGGCGTCATGGGCGTGCTGTTCCTCGCGGGCGTCGCCATCACCTATTGGGCCGAGGCCAACGGCACGTCGACGCTCAGTGCGCTCGGGCTGTCCGGCGGCAACATGGAAGGCAAGGAAGTCCGTTTCGGCATCGTGGCCTCCAGCCTGTTCGCGGTGATCACCACGGCGGCCTCCTGCGGCGCGGTCAACGCCATGCATGACTCGTTCACCGCGCTCGGCGGCATGATCCCGCTGATCAACATGCAGCTCGGCGAGATCATCGTCGGCGGCGTCGGTGCCGGCCTCTATGGCATGCTGCTGTTCGTCGTGCTGGCGATCTTTGTCGCCGGCCTGATGGTCGGCCGCACGCCGGAATATGTCGGCAAGAAGATCGAGGCGCGCGAGGTCAAGATGGCGATGCTTGCGATCCTGGTGCTGCCGTTGATGTATCTCGGCTGGACTGCGGTCGCCGTGGTGTTTCCGCCGGCGGCGGCGTCAATGGCCAATGCCGGGCCGCATGGCTTTACGGAGGTGCTCTATGCCTTCACCTCGGCGACCGGCAACAACGGTTCGGCGTTCGGCGGCCTGACCGGCAACACCTTCTTCTACAATCTGACGCTGGCAAGTTCGATGTTCGTCGGCCGCTTCTTCATGATCGTGCCGGCGATGGCGATTGCGGGCTCGCTGGCGGCCAAGAAGTCGATCCCGCCATCGGCCGGCACGCTGCCGACCACCGGTGGCCTGTTCGTCGGCCTCGTCGTCGGCGTGATCCTGATCATCGGCGGTCTCACCTTCTTCCCGGCGCTGGCGCTCGGGCCGATCGTCGAGCACCTCGCCATGAATGCCAACAATCTGTTCTGATCAATCTCTCGTCGGAGTTACGTCCATGGAAACCACAAGACTGCAGAAAAAAGCGACGGCCTCGGCGATATCAGACCCGAAGATCCTGCTCCCGGCGATCAGGTCGTCGTTCGTCAAGCTCGACCCGCGGCTGATGATCAAGAGCCCGGTGATGTTCGTGGTCGAGATTGTCGCGGCGTTGACGTCAATCATATTTGTGCGTGACCTCGTCACCGGCAGTGCAAACCTCGGCTTCACGTTCCAGATCATTCTCTGGCTGTGGTTCACGGTGCTGTTCGCCAATTTTGCGGAAGCGGTCGCGGAAGGCCGCGGCAAGGCGCAGGCCGAATCGCTGAAGAAGACCCGCACCGAAAGCCAGGCCAAGCTGCTGACGGGTTCGGACAAGACTTTTCGCCTGGTGCCCGGCACTGCGCTGAAAGTCGGCGATATCGTTCTGGTCGAAGCCGGCGACAACATCCCGTCCGATGGCGAAGTGATCGAGGGCGTCGCTTCGGTCAACGAGGCCGCGATAACAGGCGAATCCGCGCCCGTGATCCGCGAATCCGGCGGCGACCGTTCGGCGGTGACCGGCGGCACCCAGGTGCTGTCCGACTGGATCCGGGTCCGTATCACCGCGGCGCAAGGCTCGACCTTCATCGACCGCATGATCAGGCTGGTGGAAGGCGCCGAGCGGCAGAAGACGCCGAACGAGATCGCGCTCAACATCCTGCTTGCGGGCCTCACCATCATCTTCGTATTTGCTACCGTGACGATCCCGAGCTATGCCGCCTATGCCGGCGGCTCGATTTCGGTGGTGGTGCTGGTGGCGCTGTTCGTGACGCTGATCCCGACCACGATCGGCGCGTTGCTGTCGGCGATCGGTATCGCCGGCATGGACCGGCTGGTGCGCTTCAATGTGCTGGCGATGTCCGGCCGCGCGGTCGAGGCCGCCGGCGACGTCGACACGCTGCTGCTCGACAAGACCGGCACCATTACCCTCGGCAACCGCCAGGCAACGGCTTTTCGCCCGGTCCGCGGCGTGACCGAGCAGGAGCTGGCGGATGCGGCGCAACTGGCTTCGCTGGCCGACGAAACGCCGGAGGGCCGCTCGATCGTGGTGCTGGCCAAGGAAAAATACAGCATTCGAAGCCGCGACATGAAGGAGCTCGCCGCGACATTCGTGCCCTTTACCGCGCAAACCCGGATGAGCGGCATCGATGCAGGGTCGTCATCGGTCCGCAAAGGTGCAGTGGATGCGATCCTCAATTACATCGGCGGCGGCACGGTGCAGACCATGGCCAGCGGCAACGCGGTTCGTGCGATTCAGCCTTCGGTCGGTACCGAAGCGGCCCGCGAACTCCAGGTCATCGCAGACGAAATCGCCAAGGCCGGCGGCACGCCGCTCGCCGTCGCCAGGAACGGCCGCCTGCTCGGCGTCATCCACCTCAAGGACATCGTCAAGGGCGGCATCCGCGAGCGCTTTGCTGAACTCCGCCGCATGGGCATCCGCACCGTGATGATCACCGGCGACAACCCGATGACCGCAGCGGCAATCGCGGCCGAAGCCGGCGTCGATGATTTCCTGGCGCAGGCAACGCCTGAGGACAAGCTGAAGCTGATCCGCGACGAGCAGGCCAAGGGCAAGCTGGTGGCGATGTGCGGCGACGGCACCAACGACGCGCCCGCACTGGCGCAAGCCGACGTCGGCGTCGCCATGAACACCGGCACCCAGGCCGCGCGCGAGGCCGGCAACATGGTCGACCTCGATTCCAACCCGACAAAACTGATCGAGGTGGTCGAGATCGGCAAGCAGCTGCTGATGACGCGCGGCGCGCTGACGACGTTCTCGATTGCGAATGACGTCGCGAAGTATTTCGCCATCATCCCGGCAATGTTCCTCGCGTTCTATCCGCAGCTCGAGGTGCTCAACGTCATGCACCTGGCGAGCCCGCAAAGCGCGATCCTGTCGGCGATCATCTTCAATGCGCTTGTTATCATCGCGCTGATTCCCCTGGCGCTGAAAGGCGTGGCCTATCGCGCCGTCGGGGCAGGGGCACTGCTGCGCCGTAACCTGCTGATCTATGGCCTCGGCGGCATCATCATTCCCTTTATCGGCATCAAGGCCATCGACCTCGTGGTCGCGGCCTTGAACCTGGCTTAACCCCCAACCGTCATTGCGAGGAGCGAAGCGACGAAGCAATCCATCTCTCCCGTCCCTCACTATGGATTGCTTCGCTTCGCTCGCAATGACGGAAAAATAGGAGACACATCATGCTTCGCGAAATTCGCCCCGCCATCATCCTGCTGCTCTTGCTGACCGCCATCACAGGCCTCGCCTATCCGCTCGCGATGACCGCGATTGCCGGCGTGATCTTTCCGAAGCAGGCGCAAGGCAGCCTGATCGAGAAGGACGGCAAGGTGATCGGCTCGGCCCTGATCGGGCAGGAGTTCAGGGAAGACAAATATTTCCACGGCCGGCCCTCGGCGACGTCGGCGCCGGACCCGGCCGATTCCAGCAAGACGGTATCGGCCCCCTACAACGCCGCCAATTCCGGTGGCTCCAACCTCGGCCCGACCAGCAAGGCGCTGAACGATCGGATCAAGGAGGATGTCGACAAGCTGAAGGCCGAAAACCCCAACGCTCCCGTCCCCGTCGATCTCGTCACGACCTCTGCCAGCGGCCTCGATCCCGATATTTCGCCGGACGCGGCGCTGTTTCAGGTGCCGCGGGTGGCCAAGGCGCGGAAGATGCCGGAAGAGCGTGTTCGCCAGCTGGTCACGGAGCACAGCCAGGGCCGCATGGCTGGATTGCTCGGCGAGATCAGAGTTAACGTTCTGGCGCTGAATCTGGCGCTGGATGCCGCCGCAACCAAATGACGGGAGCTAGGCCGCGCCGGATGAGATGACTATATTGCCGCATGGCTAATCAGCGCCAAGATCATGAAAAAAGACGGTCGCCGGACGCGCTGCTGGAGGCCGCCCGGCGCGAGAGCGATCAGGCCGGAAAGCTCAAGATATTCGTCGGCGCCGCCCCCGGTGTCGGCAAGACCTACGAAATGCTGCAGAGCGCGCACGCCAGGAGCAAGGCCGGCGTCGATGTTGTGGTCGGCGTGGTCGAGACCCATGGGCGGGCAGAGACCGAAGCGCTGCTGCACGGCCTTGAAGTCATTCCGCGCAAGAAGCTGGAGTATAAGGACCAGATCCTCGAGGAGATGGACCTCGACGCCCTGATTGCGCGGCGCCCTCAGATCGCCCTGGTCGACGAACTCGCTCATACCAACGCGCCGGGCAGCCGCCATCCCAAGCGCTACCTCGACGTCGAGGAACTGGTGTCTCACGGCATCGATGTCTATACAGCCGTCAATATCCAGCACATCGAAAGCCTCAACGACGTGGTCGCGCAGATCACGCATGTGCGGGTGCGCGAGACCGTGCCGGACAAGGTGTTCGACCGCGCCGACGCCATCGAACTGATCGACCTCACGCCTGACGACCTGATCCAGCGGCTGAAGGAGGGAAAAGTCTACGTCCCCAAGCAGGCCGAACGCGCGCTCGAACACTATTTCTCACCGGGCAATTTGACTGCGCTGCGCGAACTGGCCCTGCGACGCACCGCCGAACGTGTCGATGAGCAACTCCTGACCCACATGCAGGCCAACGCGATCGCCGGGCCCTGGGCCGCAGGCGAGCGTGTTCTGGTTTGCATCAGTGAGGATCCGCGATCGGCGGGGCTGGTGCGCTACACCAAGCGGCTGGCCGACCGGCTGCACGCGCAATGGACGGCGATCAGCATCGAGACGCGGCGCAGCCTGCAACTGACCGACGAGCAGCGCGACCGGCTCGCCGATACGATGCGGCTCGCCGAAGCGCTCGGTGGCGAGGCTATCACCATTCCCGGCGTCGGGCGGCGCATTGCCGATGACGTGGTCCAATTCGCGCAAGCCAACAATGTGACCCAGATCATCATCGGCAAGTCGACGCGTTCCCTGTGGTTTGAACTCACGCGCGGCTCGGTCGTGCACGATCTGGTGCGCCGCGCCGGCAATATCACCGTCAACGTCATCGCCGGCGAGGAACTCGCGGCCGAGCCCGTTCCGAAGAAGACGGTGCACACGGCCGAACGGCAGGAGCCGTTCGATCCGCTGCCCTATGCGGTATCCCTGCTGTTCGTCGCCATTGCGCTCGGTGCCGGCCTGCTGGTTCATCCACGGCTGGGCATCGAAAACGTCGACCTCGTGTTCCTGACGGCCGTGGTCGGGGCCGCCGTCCGTTACGGGCTGTTGCCTTCGATATTTGCAAGCGTGGTGGGCTCGCTTTGCTACAATTTCTTCTTCCTGCCGCCGCTCTATAACTTCACGATCACCGAGCCGACCAATGTCGCCGCCTTCTTCTTCTTTATGCTGATTGCGATCCTGGTTTCCAATGTCGCTGCGCGGGTACGAACGCAGGCCGTGACCGCGATGGGCCGGGTCCGCACCACGGAATCGCTCTACGCTTTCAGCCGCAAGCTCGCGGGCACCGCGACACTCGACGACGTGTTGTGGGCGACCGCCTACCAGGCGGCGTTGATGTTGAAGGTGCGGGTGGTGCTGCTGTTGCCGGAGGACGGCATCATTACCGTCAAGGCCGGCTATCCGCCCGAAGATCAACTGGACAAGGCTGATCTCGCCGCTGCGAACTGGGCATGGGGCAACGACCGCGCCGCGGGGCGAGGCGCCGATACCCTGCCGGGCGCCAAGCGCCTGTTCCTGCCGATGCGAACCGGACGCGGACCGATCGGCGTCATCGGCATCGATGATGACAAGACCGGGCCGCTGCTCACCCCGGATCAGCGCCGCTTGCTGGATGCCTTGATGGATCAGGGCGCGCTGGCGATCGAGCGCGTGTTGCTGGTGGAGGATATGGACCGCGTCAAACGCACGGTGGAGTCGGATCGTCTACGCTCGGCGCTGTTGACCTCGATCTCGCACGATCTCAAGACGCCGCTGGCCTCGGTGCTCGGCGCCGCAAGCGCGATACGGGACCTTGACAGCGGCCTGAGCGACACCGAAAAACGCGACCTGCTGGCAACCGTGATCGACGAGTCCGAACGGCTCAACCGCTTCATCGCCAATCTTCTCGACATGACAAAGCTGGAATCCGGCGCCGTGGTGCCGAACACGGCGCTGCATGATATCGGCGAGATCGTCGGCAGCGTGCTGCGGCGCGCCAGCAAGATTCTTGGAGGCCACAAGGTTTCGCTTGAGCTTGCCGCGGACTTGCCGATGCTGCAGCTTGACGCGGTACTGTTCGAACAGGTGCTCTTTAATCTGCTGGACAACGCGGCGAAATATTCGCCGGCCAACACCACGATTTCGATCAGGAGTTCGCGGGAAAGGGATTGGGTATCCCTGCAAATCATTGACGAAGGCGATGGTATACCGCCCGAGGAGCTGGATATGATATTCGACAAGTTCCATCGCGCGCAAAAGGGCGATCACGTCCGCCCGGGCACCGGCCTTGGCCTGGCGATTTCGCGCGGCTTTGTCGAGGCGATGCATGGCACGATCTCGGCCGCCAACCGGCTTGACCGGAGCGGCGCCGTGCTGACTATCCGCTTGCCGGTCCCGGCAGTATCAGATGCACTGGACACCGCCGCATGAGTGCCGCGCCGATCAAGGTCCTGGTGATCGACGATGAGCCGCCGATCCGCAAGCTGCTGCGGATGGGACTGAGCACGCAGGGCTACGAGATCCTGGAAGCCTCCAACGG
This sequence comes from Bradyrhizobium sp. AUGA SZCCT0177, assembly GCF_018130125.1. Classification (NCBI taxonomy): domain Bacteria; kingdom Pseudomonadati; phylum Pseudomonadota; class Alphaproteobacteria; order Hyphomicrobiales; family Nitrobacteraceae; genus Bradyrhizobium; species Bradyrhizobium sp. AUGA SZCCT0177. The sequence goes on from NZ_JAFCMA010000017.1 coordinate 165,293, forward strand.
CAAGATCGGGCTCGAATTGCTTGCGCAGGATCCCGCATTGATCATTCTCGATCTCGGATTGCCGGATATCCAGGGCCATGAATTGCTGCGCATGATCCGCGGGCGTAACGACAGCGTTCCGGTCGTTGTGCTGTCGAGCCGCGGCGACGAGGCCGGAAAGGTCCAGGCGCTCGATCTCGGGGCCGACGATTATCTCACCAAACCGTTCGGGATGGACGAACTGCTCGCCCGCATGCGCGCAGCACTTCGGCACCAGTTGCAGGTCCATGGCGAACGACCGGTATTCCGATCGGGCGATCTTTCGGTCGATCTTGTGCGCCGGATCGTCAAGGTGGGTGACAAGGATGTCAAATTGTCGCCCAAGGAGTATGAATTGCTGCGCGTGCTGGTGCAGCATGCCGGCAAGGTGCTGACCCACCGGTTCCTGCTGAAGGAGCTGTGGGATGAGTTGACCGACGCGCAATATCTCCGCGTCTATGTGCGGCAGCTCCGACAGAAGATCGAGACGGATCCGGAGCGCCCGCAATTCGTTCTGACTGAAACCGGAATAGGCTATCGGCTGCGCGCGCCGGATTAGAGCATGATCCGGAAAAGTGGGTACCGGTTTTCCGATGAGATCATGCTCAAACAAAGAGTTAGAGAGGGATGACGAAACGAAGAGAAGTCATCCCGCTCTAACGCGGCGATCCGCCCGGAGTTACGATGAAGATTTCCGATCTGCTATCGCCAACCGACGTCATGATCGACGTTCGGGCCTCGCAGAAGGGGCCGCTGTTGCAGGAATTGGCGGCCATGGCCGCCGCCAATCTCGGCTTGGCAGTTGATCAGGTCACGTCGCATCTCCTGAAGCGGGAAGAACTGGGATCGACGGGGACCGGCAATGGCATCGCCATTCCTCATGCCCGGCTGACGGGCTTGAAGCGGCCCTATGGGCTGCTTGCAAAGCTGAAGCAGGGCATCGAATTTGATGCCATCGACGGACGGGCGGTGGACGTGGTGTTCGTCCTGCTGTTGCCTGCGGCAGTGGAGAGCGAAGCGCTCACCGCTTTGGCGCTGGTAGCCCGGACGTTGAGATCGCCGGATACGCTCGCGCGACTGCGGGCCGCGAAGACCTCAGCCGAACTCCATGCCGCGGTGGCCTGAGGGTTGCGGGCTGGAACCTTCGTGCAATGCGACGATTATTTTCCCGAACACCGGGAGGTAATCCATGGCACGAAAATATTCCAGGAAGGCTTCGGCCGACGTCAAGCGCGCAATGAAGAAACGCAAGGCTGGCACCTTGAAGAGTGGCCGCTCCGGCAGGACGGTGAAGAGCAAGAAGCAGGCGATCGCGATCGGACTTTCCGAGGCGCGCGCCAAGGGCAAGAAGGTGCCGAAGAAGGCCAGGAAGACAGCAAAGAAGCGGAAAACTTCGAAGAAGCGGAAGGCGAAGAAGTAATTGTCGCGTTCCCATTCTCGTCATGGCCGGGCTTGACCCGGCCATCCACGTCTTTGCTGCAAGCCAAAGGAAGTCGTGGATGCCCGGGTCAAGCCCGGGCATGACGGATGAGTGGGCTGCGTTCTCGAAATCACCCCGCCTTGCGGGCTCGCGCCGCCGAGCGGTGCGCCTTCTTGGCCGCGCGTCGTTGTGGGGCCCGGCGCGATGCCGGGGCGCCGGCTCGGCGCTTGGTGGCTGCCTTGCCTTTCAGGCTCTGCTTCAGCGCGTCCATCAGGTTGATGACGTTATCCACCTTCTCCTCACGCGGGGCGGCCTTCACGGGCTTGCCGGAGGCCTTGCGGCGGACCAGCGCCTTCAACGCGTTTTCGTATTCGTCCTTGAATTTCGACGGATCGAAATGCGCCGCCTTGGTATCCAGGATGTGGCTGGCCAGTTCGATCATGTCTTTCGATATTTTGGGGCTCTTGATGTCGTCGAAATAGCTGTCCTCGTCGCGCAGTTCGTAGGGGTAGCGCAGCGTGGTGCCGAGCAGGCCCTTGCCGAGCGGTTCGATCGCGATGACGTGCTCGCGGTTGGTGAGCACGATGCGCGCCAGCGCGACGCGGTCCTGGTCCTTCATGGCGTCGCGGATCACGGCAAAGGCGTCGATACCGGCCTTGCCGTCCGGCACGATATAATAGGGGTTGTTGAGATAGCGTTTGTCGATCTCGTCACGGGGCACGAAGCTGTCGATGTCGATGGTGTGGTTGCTCTCGATCTGGACCGCCTCCAGTTCCTCTTTCTCGACCTCGACATACTCGCCCTTCTTCAACTCGTAGCCGCGGCCCTTCTGGTCGCTCTCGACGACATCGCCGGTCTCGCTATCGACCATCTGCTGCTTCAGCCGGTTGCCGGTGTCCTTGTTGATCATGTGGAAGCGGGTTTTCTCGGCGGAGGTCGAGGCCGGGTACAGCGCAATCGGGCATGACACGAGGGAAAGCTTCAGCGAGCCTTTCCAATAGGCGCGAGGGGCCATGACAATCTCCGGCGAGGATTTTGGTTTCGGAGCTTCAACGGTTGGTGCTGGGTTTGGTTCCTGTTGCTGCTGTGCAAGAGCAACGCCGCCTTTCCGTCATTGCGACCCGTTGGCTCGCAATGACAGTTGAGTGCGACAAAACAACCCGACGGGCAAATCACTTCGAATTTTCGGAATTAATGTCAAGCCCCAGAATAAAAAATATTTCTGTTTCCCAGAAAGAAAATCAGAGGTATGTGTTTGGCCATCCCGTCCTACTCAGAAGGGCGTCGGCCGTCGTCACGGACGTTGGGCGGGT